>CAZRSL010000007.1:0-64883 GCA_964602785.1 uncultured Prevotella sp. | reverse complement strand
CTGTCGACCACTTGCCCTATCTGCCGGTCCACCTCTTTGTCGACCTCGCTCTTCAGACCCGATGTCATGTCGCGCACGGCCTTGTCGAGCACGTCGGAAGCCATCTTGCTGGCCGCGTCCACACCCTTGTCGATGTGGTCGTTGATGATGCGCTTCACTTCTATGCGCCCGTTGTTCTCAACAGCTTTCACCATCTCGTCCTTGTCCATGGTCCAGACGTGGCCAAGCAGACCCACCGACACGGTGTAGGTCTTGCCCTGGAAGTCGATTTGCCCCACTGAGAGCACCACGTAGTTGTTGTAGCGCAGCAAGTTGTTGACCGCCGCGTCGATGATGTTGCCCGCAAAGGCGCGGCCTATGGCCATGAAACCCTGCGCTATCGGGTCGTCGTCAAGGCCAGAGGAGTCGGCCACCGATGTCAGCGCTCCCGTCACCTCCCGGCTGATGGCCTGGCTGTGGTCGCGCCGGTCGGGGTTGGTCAGAGCCATCACCACAACCACGAGCAGCAATATCACCATTGCGAGCATAGTTTTCGTGCCCTTGTGGCCACGGCGCGGCTCGTCGGTGTGCGGTTGTTGGAGTGGGGTGGGCTGCTGCGGCTCCTCGGCCTCCACTGGTGGCGGTTCGGGCAATTGGCTTGCCTCGCCCACAATGGCCTTCAGCTCGTCCACCTGCCATGCCGGCAACCATCCGTCCATGCCCTCAGCCCAGACGAGGGTGTCGCTCGTGATGTGCCTCGCTTGCAGTTCAGCTGGCGTGTAGGGGCCTTGCTGCTTGCCGTCTGTAATGATAAAGTAGTTCATATAAGTGTGTTTTACAGCCGCAAAAATACATCTTTTTTCTTTCAAACAAGCCATTTTGGCAGTTAAAATGTTCATCTGGCGGTTGAATTTGTCAGTCAGAGGCAAAAAGTGTATCTTTGCACACGATTTGCTGACCAAACAGATGAGAATATGAAACCGATAATTATCTTCGCGCTCGTGGCCGCCGTGGCCGTCTCTTGTGGAGGCGGCGTAAGCAGTGCGCCCAAGCAGAAGACAGAACAAGAAAGCAAACAACAAACAGAGAAAGGAAACAACATGGTAACCGAGATGACAACCGAGATGTTCAAAGACCGGATAATGGACTACGAGCAGCAACAGCAGCAATGGCTCTATAAGGGCAAGCGACCGTCCGTGATCGACTTCTATGCCACGTGGTGCGGCCCGTGCAAGGCCACGGCGCCAGTTGTGGCGGCATTGGCTGAGAAGTACGACGGAACGGTTGACTTCTACAAGGTGGATGTAGATCAACAGGAGGAGCTTGCGGCGGTGTTTGGCATACGCAGCATACCGACGCTGCTCTTCATCCCCGTCAATGGCAATCCGCAGATGCAGGTGGGCGCGATGAACCAGCAGCAGATGGAGCAAGCCATAAGTGGGATATTGCAGTGAGGCTTCCACACGCTTAAATATTTCTCACACGGATTTTTATATTCATTAAAATTCGTGTGAGAATTAACTAATGTATGTCCCCCCATTCACTTGCATAATTGAGAATTTTATGTTATTTTTGCCACATAAAAACTCATTGGGAATGATTTACATATTGCGAAACGACAATGAATATGGGCCTTACGACGAGAACACGGTGGCCCGCTATGTTGAGGAGGGCAAACTGTTGAAGCACGACCGAGCTCGCGACGGCGAGACTGGTGTGGTGGCCACGGTGGCAGACCTGCTCGGACGGCGGGGCATATTCCCTCGTGTGGCCGACCGTGGCTCCATTGGCACCCAGCTGCGCCACGTGGGTTCCGACATCATCTATCCTCGCGAGGACCTCAGGTGGCACAATCTGCTTGAGAACCGTCGCCTGCTCATTCTCGCCATTGTGGGGCTGGGCTTGAGTGTGATCATGTTCTTGCCCATTGGCGGCTATCTCGTGTTCTATGCCGTCTCGCTCTATTTCGCGGTGATTTGGGGGCTATTCTTCGCTTGGCTCTTCCCCACGAGGCAGGTTTCCACCCGCACCACCATCTACGTTTTCTTCCTGACGCAGGTGGGTGTGTTTGTGGTGTTCTCGGGTCTCAACTCACTCAACTTCTTCTACGTGTTCACCCATGCCGCGTTCCCGCTGAGCATAGTGGGCTACGTGCTGGGAGTGGGGCTGACGGAGGAACTGACCAAGCAGGTGCCGCTCTACATCATCGAGAACCGCTCGCGCGAACCCATGCTGCCGGAGACGATGGTCTACTATGGCCTGATGGCGGGCATAGCGTTCGGTGTCTACGAGGGGGTGCAGTATCAGACGCAGGTGAACATCCAGGCCGACTACACCACGGCCTTTGTGCTCAACATAGCGAGGCTGACGTCGCTGCCGTTCCTCCATGCAATATGGTGCGGCATAGGCGGCTACTTCATCGGCATGGCGGGCTTGTATCCCGGCTATCGCAAGTCGCTCTATCTGCTCGCGTTGGCCATTCCCGCCACTCTCCACGGACTCTACGACAGCTTTGCAGCCACCAACTTGGGCTACATCGTCTCGCTTGCTGTGGCCGTGTCGAGCGTGCTGCTCCTCATGGCCTACATGCGCCGCTCGCTCAGTCTGCGTGCAAGGCTTAGGGAGTAAGTGTGTGTTAATTGTGAATTGGTGTGGACAATAGGAATATCTCCCTGATGTTTAGGGATTTCCCCGACACATTGTCAGGATAAAAGTGTAACTTTGGAGCGTGAAACCAATACATCCCACCATGAAGAAACTATTGTTTATAGCTGTGTTCTCGCTTTCGCTCACCGCTGTGCAAGCCCAGTCGAACAGGACAGTTGAAACCCAGAAAGACCGTTATGGCCATACCATTGGCACAGTAACCACCACCACGGACAGTCGTGGCAACAAGAAGTCGGTCTACAAGGACAGCTACGGCCACATTACAGGGTCAAGCGAGACGCGCACGTCGACTAATGGCAACGTCAAAACCACCTACAAGGATCCTTACGGCCATACCACGGGTTCGAGCGAGACCAAAACTTCTTATGGCAACAAGACCACCACAACCTACAAGGACTCGTACGGCCACATTACAGGCTCAAGCGAGACGCGCCCCAATGGAGCCGTCCGCACCAAAACGACCTACAAAGATCGTTATGGCCACATTACTGGCACGAGCGAGACAAGGCAGAGGTAATGTCGGCTCATCCGACATTTCGTGATGCCCCCAGTCTCCTGATGAGGTTGCAGTCCAAAGTCTCCTGAAAGCAAAGATACCGTTTTGGTGTCGCTGCCACGAGCTGTGGATAGTCGCGGTTGAAGCGGATGAGAGTGGTCTCGGGCAGCTCTGCCGCCATGCGTTCAAAGGGGAAGCGGATGATGGCGGGAGTGTTGAAACCTATGCCAAACTCCAGCATCACGAGCCGACCGAAGGCTGCCTCATTGACAAAGTTGTCATAGCGGCTGAGCATCGTGTGCCACTCAGCGTCCTCCACAAAGGTGTCGTCGCAGCGCAGGTTGGGTGTCATCATGTGGCCGTTGCTCGGGTCGTGTGGTATCATGGTCGAGGGGATGCGGCAGTTGCGTGTGTTTGCCATCATCTCCATCACTGTTGCTTCGTTGTAGTAGAGGCGCTTGTCCTCGCCCTTGGCGTCTTGCAGATAGGCGTAGTCGCCCTGGGTGTAGAACAGCCGCTCCTTGCTGAAGCCCGACTTCAGAAACTGCCCGTCGGCATTGGTTGTGATGACGAAGTAGTTTTTCCCCTCCACCAGTTTCAGCAGTTCCCGATACAACGGTGTCGCTCCGATGCGGTAGCGGCAGAACCATATATGCTTGGCCCAGTAAGCCCAGCGTTCTTCCTCTGTCTGGAATGGATAGAAGCTCGACGAATATAGGTCTGTGATGCCATAGCGGCTGATCCACTCGCCAAATTCCCGCTCGAAGTCGGGGCCGTCGTAGACCAGTCCAGCCGCGGCTGATAGCCCCGCGCCCGCTCCAACGAGCACATAGTCGGCGTCGGCTATCAGCTTTCGCGCTTTCTCCATGCGTTCATCCACCGACAGCGTTTCACTTTTGGCAAAGAGATTTGTAGATGTCATGGTCGGAATCCTTGAAAACATTGAATACTATTGTCTTTATGCCCGATTTGTGGGTGTTCAGCCAAGCCACAACGGCATTTGTGGCCACCTCGGCGGCGCGACGTTGGGGGAACATATACACGCCCGTAGAAATGCAACAGAAAGCTATGCTCTTCAGATGGAGGCCGTCGGCCAACAGCAGCGAGTTGCGGTAGCAGTTGGCCAGTTGCACCTCCTGTCCTGGAGTCGGCTCTCCGAAAGGTATGATTGGCCCAACAGTGTGGACCACATGGCTTGCCGGCAGATTGTAGCCGTGGGTGATGATGGCGTCGCCAGACAGAGCTATGCCGCCACTTTGTTGCATCTGGTAGTAGCACTCAAGCCGTAGTTGCACCCCCGCAGCCGAGTGGATGGCGTTGTCGATACAGTTGTGTAGAGGCTGGAAGCATCCCAGCATCCTGTTGTTGGCAGCGTTGACGATGGCGTCGGCTTTCAGTCGGGTTATGTCGCCTTGCCACAGATAGAAGTCCACACCAGCCGGCTGTCCTGGCAGATTCATCGGCTCGAAACCATAGCTCCTGTCGCCAATCTCCACCACTCCTTTCTCAGCCTTTTGCAGTTGCAGCTCAGCGTCTTGTGCCTTGAAGAAAGCCTCGCTCACGGGTCGTGGCTCACGAATGTTTAACAGAGCACGCATCAGCAGTTGCCTGTCCTCGAGCGACTCAGGCAGCTGAAGGTCGGAAAACGAAGGGTCTTCGGCCTTCAGCGTGTTGATGATGTATGCCAGATTATCCAGTCGGTTCATCGGTTGGTCAATATTAACCCCATTTAGTTACAAATTGTAGGGGCATGATTTATCATGCCCGAGAGGCTGTTTGTTCGCCTGCTGAGGGCATGATAAATCATGCCCCTACATGTTTGTATATACTCAGGACTTGATTTAGTACCCCAGCGTGAAGCGCTCCTTGTGGTGCTGCTCCTTCTCCAGTTCGTCCACCATTGCCACGGCATAGTCCTCCACGCTGATGTGGCTCGTGCCAGTCTTGGGGTCAACAATCAGGTCGTCCTTGCCAAGGCGGAAGTGGCCAGTGCGCTTTCCCTTCTCGTCGAAAGTTCCGGCAGGCGAGAGGAATATCCAGTCGATGTCGTTCTCTTTGGTGAGCGTGTTCAGATAGAAGTCGCCCAGCGGCCTTACGCCATCCATTATGGCCTCAGGTATAGCCCCAGAGTCTACCACTCGCAGCCCTGGCTTCACAAACAGGGTGCCGGCGCCGCCCACAATGAGCAGTCGGCCCACACCACTCTTCTTGGCAGCCTCAAGGATTTTGGGATAGTTGGTCTCAATGAGTCGCTTGATGTCGGGATTGGCCCAACCGGGGTTGTAGGCTGAGATTATGGCATCTTTGCCCTCAGCCAGTTTTGCGATCTCGTCGACATCGGCCACATCGGCTTTCACCGCAGTCACGTTGTCGTTCTTCAGCACTTTGTCGGTGTTGCGTGCCACCGCCGTTACTTTGTGGCCGCGAGCCACGAGCTCACGCAGAATAGCTGAACCTACAAAACCAGTCGCTCCAATCAGTAATACGTTCTTTTCCATTTTGTTTTCCTTTCTTTTGTTTTTGTTGTTTTCTTGTTTACAGGTGCAAAGTTACAGCAAGAAAAATGATTTTGCAAGAGGGCACAAAAAGGTTATGCGGTTACCAAAATGTAGAAATTGGATGGTTTGGGCATTTGCCAAAACCGACATTAACCAAGATTAACCAAATATCTGCTGTCTACATGGTTTCTATTTTATACTTTTGCGATGGAATAAGCATTCTGAACCATGGCAAAGAAAGAACCACATCCCGAATATATGGCTTGCCCAATCAGGCAAGTCATCAGCCAGTTTGGCGACAAATGGTCGCTATTGGTGCTTTACACATTATATAGCAAAGGCGGCGCTGCCCCCATACGCTATAGCGACATAAAGCACGAGATGCTCGACTGCTCGCCCAAGATGCTCTCGGCCACGCTGAAGAACTTGGAGAAGATAGACTTGGTGGCTCGCAGGGTCTATCCCGAGGTGCCGCCACGGGTGGAATACAACCTCACCCGGCGTGGCCTCTCGCTCATGCCATACATCGTCTCGCTGATGGGGTGGGCAAAAGACAACTTCGACATTGCCGCGTCGAAACTGAAATAATCCGTTTTAAGCCTTAATTCACCAATTATTCCATGGACAAACTGACTCCACAACAACGGCACAAGACGATGGCCGCCATCCGCTCGTCCAACACGAAGCCAGAGATTATGGTACGCAAATACTTGTGGAGCAGGGGCTTCCGCTATCGGCTGAACAATCCGCGATTGCCGGGTCACCCCGACATTGTGCTCCGAAAGTATCGCACCTGCGTGTTTGTCAATGGTTGCTTTTGGCACGGCCACGAGGGTTGCAAGGAGTTTCGCATTCCAAAGACCAACACCGACTTTTGGCGCAAGAAGATAGAGCGCAACCGACAGCGCGACCGTGAGGAGCAGCGTCGGCTGGCCGAGATGGGGTGGCACGTTGTGGTGGTGTGGGAATGCGAGCTGAAGCCGAGCCGCCGCGAAGAGACGCTGCGCTCGCTCGCCTATACGCTCAACCACATTTTCCTCATGGACCACACGGTCAAGTATAAGCCTGTGGAAGAACAGGGCGAACTCGGGGTGGCAGCCGAGACACGCCCCGATAGTCATCCAGTGTAGTGGCCGAACCTTTGGCTTTTACCATTATAAGGACAACACCCGCCAGAAACTTTCTGGCAGCTTGATGTTCTTCACGTCGGCGGCTTGGCTGAACAGCGGGGCTATCTCCTTGGGCGTGAAACCGGCAATGCCGCATCCTATTGGGGTAACAAGGAATGTCTGCTCGGTATGGCTCTTGGCGTAGCTGATGAACTTGTCGACGTAGGGGCGTATCGTCTCCACGCCGCCCTGCATTGTGGGTATTGCATAGCTCTGGCCTTGCGGGCCTTCGCCCTGGCCGAGGATGGCTCCGAAGTAGAGTCGCGCCGCGCGGGCTGCGCCTCCGCCGTGCATCCCGGCCAGATTGCTGCCGAAGACGAATATCTCGCCAGTCTTTAGCTCGGTGATATGCGCCGGCGTGATGCGGTTGGTGTAGTCTCTTGTCATATCTTCTTCGTTTTCTTCTAAAACTATGTCTGGTATATTAGGAATGTGGGATAGACTAATGCCTCTCGGTAGCTCTATCGAATAATGAACGTCTGGCATTCGTCTATCTTCGGTTGTGCATTCTGACTCTGGAGCCACATAGTAACGCTTGAAGTAGGGTACAACCACCCGCTCCATCAGCCTGTGGAAATTCTGTGTAACAGCCGAGGGACTGATGCCGAGCTGCTTGGCCACATCCTTGCCCTTGAAGCCGTCTATCAGCATCATTTGCAGTATGAGCGACGAGCGGCTGTCGCGCCCGAGCACATTCTGGCAGATGTCCATCACCGTCTTGCGCAGGTCGGCTGAGAAGTTGTTGTCGGCCACGTCGAATCTGAGGTTGTCGCGCTCCATGCGCTCTTCGAAGCTGTCAACTCGCTGTTCCTTCTCGTAGGCTTTCAAGCGGTCGAGCAGCACGAAGCGGAAACCGTTTATCATCCAAGTCTTCAGCGACATGGTGGGGGTGCGGTCTTCCAGTTGGTGGAAGTCGTGGCGGTCGAGCTGCAGGTAGTACTCGTGGGCTATGCTGAAGAAGTCGAGGCCAGCCTTGTGCCTCAGGCTGTATTTGCGGTCGTAGATGTAGTAGGCCACGCGGCAGTAGCTGTAGAAGTAGTCGCGCGTGGTTTGTGGGTCGCGGTGGCGCAACCTCTCGATGATTTCCTTGTCTGTTGGGCCTATGGTGTTAGTCTTTTCCATACTTGTTTGCAAATTTAATAATTTTTTTTCGTTGGTGCTTAATTTTTGGGAGCCTTTATTCTTTTAAAAGATAAACGAGCTCGAAAAATTAAGCCGACGGCGGACAAAAACATTAGAGAATGGCTGCCAAGGCAAAGTTTATCAACAATTATTAAAAGAAAAGAAACATGAAGCGAGTATTCAATCTTATCATTGTCGACGAGAGCGGCAGCATGAGCGTTATCAGGCGTCAGGCTCTGTCGGGCCTCAACGAGACCATCAACACTGTGAAGAAGACACAGGAACTCTATAAGGACATGGAGCAGAGAGTTACGCTGCTCACTTTCGACAATGTCCACCAGACTTTCATCTTCGACAACGAGCCGGCTCTGCAGGTGAGGGAGCTGACCCTGAAGGACTACAACCCCGGCGGCTTAACTCCACTCTACGATGCCATCGGTCTCGGCATCAGCAAGGTGAACGCCTTGGCCGGTGCCGACGACAACGTGCTGGTAACCATCATAACCGACGGCTATGAGAATGCCTCGCGCGAGTACACGCTCCAGATGGTGAAGACACTGGTGGAGAAGCTGAAGAAGCAGAACTGGACCTTCTCCCTCATCGGCACCGACAACCTCGACGTGGAGAGCATGGCAAGGAGTTTTTCCATCGACAACCACCTCGCGTTCGCCGAGACGGCTGACGGCACAGAGGAAATGTTCGCCAAGGATAGGAAAGCCCGTATAAAAATCAACCATGCCTATCAGCGTAATAGCTCAATAAAAGAAGGCTCATACTTCGATACCGGTGATGTCGAGGTGGAATAATCCGCAGCACTGATGTAGTCCCGCTGGCCCTTTAGTCCAGAATCCACCGCCCCTATCAGGATAAGGAGCGGTGGATTTCTTTCTTTTTGACAGTATCTACTTGCAGTGGCCGCCCCTGTGGCGGCCATAAAAACAATGTCGCAACCCCTTGAGAATAGGTCAAACATAATAATGGCCGCCACAGGGGCGGCCACTGCAAATGGATTTTTATTTATTTCAGCTTGCTGTATTCCTCGTCGCTGACGGGCTCGAGCCACTCGTTGCTGACGTTCTCACCCTTTGGCGACATGGCCAGATGGGAGAACCAACTGTCGGCGGCGGCTCCGTGCCAGTGCTTCACGTTGGCGGGGATGTTGACCACATCGCCGGGATGCAGCTTGCGGGCTGGCTTGCCCCACTCCTGATACCAGCCCTCACCGCCGACGCAGATCAGCAGTTGGCCTCCGCCGCTTGTGGCGTGGTGGATGTGCCAGTTGTTGCGGCAGCCTGGCTCAAACGTAACGTTGCTGATGGGAATCTGCTGGTCGGACACTGGTGCCAGATAGCTGTTGCCGATGAAGTACTTGGCGTAGGCCACGTTGGGCTCGCCGATGGGGAACATCAGCTCCTGCTGGTAGGCCTCTCGGCTCATAGGCGTGGCCTTGGTTTCGCCGTTCCACACCTCTTTGGCCAGTCGGAATGCTGCCCAAGCCTTGGGCCATCCAGCATAGAAAGCCACATGGGTGAGCAGTTCGCTAATCTCGGTCTTGGTAACGCCATTGGCCTTGGCCGTCTGCAGGTGGAACTTCAGCGAGCTGTCGGTCATGCCCATGGCCACCAGTGTGGTTACAGTGGCCATGCTGCGGTCGTGGAGCGAGAGTTTGTCGTTGCGGTTCCACACCTCACCAAAAAGCACGTCGTCGTTGAGGTGGGCAAATTCGGGTGCAAAGTCGTCGAGCTGTGCGCGACCTGCGGTTTGTTTTACTTCTACTTTCTTCATAGTTTTATTCTCTGTTTGGGCAGGGGCGGCCGTTGCCATCAGGCAAGCCGCCACCACTGGGATAATGTTTTTGATGTTCATGTATGTTAATTTTGTTATGATGATGGGCTGTTGAGATTTGGAGCGTCAGCGCAGATAGTATTCGAAGAAGTGCTGAATGTTGTCGAACGGAATCTTGTCCACTTGGTCGTAGAGGTCGGTGTGGGTCGCGCCCGGCACCACCACCATGCCCTTGTTCTTGCCCGTCAGCTTCTTGAAGGTGTCTTTTCCCATGTAGTAGCTGTGGGCTTGGTCGCCATGCACAATGAGCACTGCGTTGTGCAGGTCTTCGGGGTGGGCCAGGATGTTGTTGTTCATCCATCCCGTCTGGGCTTGCATCATCCATCCGCCGTTGCTGTTGACCGAACGCTTGTGATAGCCCCTCTTGGTCTTGTAGTATGCGCTGTACTGCTGCACGAAGTCGGGCGCGTTCTTTGCGGCGGCGTCCTCAACGGTCATGCAGCCACCGGCGCGCTGCTCCAGGCCAGTGTTGTACTCCTTTGTGCGCAACTCGGCTATCTGCTCTTTGGCCTTATAGCGGTCGTCGGCAGTGCTCTTGTCGAAGTAGCCCCAAGCACCAACGCGAGGCATGTCGTACATCGTAACGGCGCAGGTGGCCTTGATTCTCGGGTCGTTGGCAGCGGCGTTGAGCGAGATGCCGCCCCATCCGCAGATGCCGATGATTCCGATGCGGTTGGGGTCGACGTTGGGCTGGTTGCTCAGGAAGTCGACGGCGGCCTGGAAGTCCTCGGTGTTGATGTCGAGCGAATAGACGTCTCGCGGCATGCCACTACTCTCGCCGGTGAACGACGGGTCGAAGGCGATGGTGAGGAAACCGCGCTCGGCCATGGTCTGGGCGTAGAGGCCGCTCGACTGCTCCTTGACGGCTCCGAAAGGCCCGCTCACGGCTATGGCCGCCAGTTTGCCTTTTGCGTTCTTAGGGGTGTACATGTCGGCCGCGAGGGTCAGTCCGAAATGGTTGTGGAACGTAACCTTCTTGTGGTCCACCTTGTTGCTCTTGGGGAACACCTTGTCCCACTCATTGGTAAGTTGGAGTTTCTGCTCCACGACGGGTTGTCCGCCATTGGCTGTATATTCCATAGTGTTTTGTTTTTGTGCTTTCAGCTGGGTTGTGGCGGCCACGAGCATGGCTGCCGTCAGTGTGATTGCTGTGATACCTTTTTTCATCTGTTTGCTTGTTTCGTTTCTGGTGCAAAATTACTCCGTTTCGGCGAAACCGACGTTACCATTATCACCGATTTGCTTACCTCTTTTGCGGAAAGTGATAATTGCATATTTTGAATAGGAGGGGTGTGTCAAAAGGTCGTTTTCTGCGGGCATGATAAATTATACACCTACGACTACACTGCCATTGGCTTCCATGAATTATGCGCTTTCTATACTTGAATTATAAACATCCTCTTGCAGGGTGCGGCCCTTGTGGCCGTCCGCCGCACAACCGATACGCAATGTGGATGCGGACGGCCACAAGAGCCGCACCCTGCATTGAGATTTTTTCTGCTGTATGCGGATAATCAGATTAATCTGTATATGCTATTGGAACACTGTCAGCCTATTGACACCAAAAACTGCGATGGCGACATGCCCGTCTCGCGCTTGAACACGCGGGTGAAGTGCTGTGGATAGTCGAAGCCGAGCTCGTAGGCTGTCTCGGTGATCTGCTTGCCGCTGACCAGCAGGCTCTTGGCGCGGCTGATTACGAAATGGCGGATGTAGTGGGTGGCGGTGTCGCCAGTGGCGTTGCGCACCACGTCGCCGAAATAGTTGGGCGACAGAAACAGCTCGCTGGCGCAGTAGCTGACGCTGGGCATCCCGTCCTTGTGCTGCCGCCCGCTCTCGTAGTAGCGTTCGAGCACTTTCTGAAACCTCACGAGCACATCGGTCCTCGCCGCTGAGTCCTGCTGGAACTGGCGGTTGTAGAACCTCTGGCAGTATTCCAGCGTGAGCCTGATGTAGGCCCTGACGATGTTGTCGAGTTGCGGGTCGCTGTGGTTGTTGACGAGCTCGGAGCGTATCATCCTGATTATCGTGGTTAGAGTGCGCCACTCGTTGGGTTCCACGCGCAGAGCCTCGTTGTTGTTGTAGGCGAAGAAATGGTAGTGCTTTATGGCTTGCTCAAGCTCAGTGCCGATCAGATAGTCGTTGTCGAACATCAGCACCCAGCCTTTCAGTTCGAGCAGCCGTCCGTCGTCGCTCAGTCCGCCGAGCTGTCCCGGTGCCACGGCTATGAGAGCGTCGTTGGTGGTTTTGTAGCCGCCCATGCCGTAGGTCAGGTTGTCGGGGAAACTTCTCTGAAGAAACAGCCCATACACATTGTAGTTGTTGAGGCTGCTGCGCACCCCGCCAATCTCGTCGTAGTGTATCACGGCCACATGGTCGTGCAACCGTCGTGCGCCAACGTAGCCCACGTAGTCGTTCACATTGTCCACCTGTAGTATCTGTTTCATGCGGCTCGTTTTTAGTGTGTTTGCAAAGTTAAGAAAAATAATTCATTTTTCATCCACAAACCGCCGTGTTATTGGGCAGAAAGTGCCACCTTTTGAATTTTTGGCACGTGTCAAAATGATTTTTGGCACGTGTCGAAGCGTTGTTCGGCACGTGGGAAAATGTTTCACGCCACGTGTCGTAAATCGGAAAGGAGCCAGTCTTGCGCTCACATTACATAAAAAATCGGCGGCACAACAACCACTATCGCGTGGTTGCCATACCGCCGAAAGACAAGCCTGTGTATTGTCTAACCTATAGTGATGGTGTATTCGCTCATGAAGCTGCTGCCCGGCAGCAACTGGTTCATAAGGTATTTGTCCTTGAACTCGCCGTCGAACTCCACCCAGTCGTGAATGCCATACCACGGCTCGATGCAGACGAACGGGGCGTGCTTGCCTGTCGGGCTCCAGATGCCGACGGCTGGGGTCTTTATGTCGAGCGCGACGTGGGTGTGTCCCTCTTGGTCGAGCAGTTCGATGTGGCGCAGCTGGCTTCGGTCGAAGATCACGGCGTCGTCGGCGAAAGTCTCCTCAGTGAAATGCCACAGCCCGTTGTCGGTCTCCACCTTGTGGTAACCCTTCACGATGCAGCCTCCCACGTTGCCGTAGAGCCTTTCGGGAGCCGGGTTGTCCAGCTTCAGAGTGCCCTCCAAGTGGTCGCCCTTCTTCATGCCGGGCACGAGGAAAGCCGGATGGCCGCCTATCTGGAAGTAGATGGTCTTGTTGTCGGTGTTCTCCACATGCCATATCACGTGTATCTTGTTGCCTTCCAAGCGGTAGCTGATGGCCAGGTTGAAGTGGTAGGGGTAGTCCTTCAGCGTCTCTTCGCTGTCGGTGAGGGCGAAGGTTATGCGGTCGTCAACTTTTGATATTAGTTTGAAATCGGTGTCGCGGGCGAATCCGTGGCGGGCGAGGTGATACTCCTTGCCCTCGGTGCGGTAGGTGTCTTTCCAAAGTCCGCAAACAATGGGGAATAGGATGGGGGAGTGGCGGTTCCAATACTGTGGGTCGCCGTCCCAGAGGTATTCCTCGCCCCTTGCATCCTTTATGCTTTGCATTTCGGCTCCATGCTCAGAAATGGTGAGCGTGAGCTTGTCGTTTTTGATTTGTTCCATTATGGTTAGTTTTTCAAGTTTTTGTCAGGTTGAGTTTTGTCAGGTTCTATCTCTTCTTGCCCTTGCGCTTCAGCAGAAAGCTGGACTTGCCGCCAAAGCGGCGGTAGAGTTTCCACCCTAAAAGAGCCGCGTCGAACACTCCCGCGCCAGTGGAGACGATAGTGCTCAGGCGCGACGACGTTGTCTGCCGGCCTTGCTTCTTGGGGTGGACAAGGCGGTTCCACTGCTTGCCGATGTGGTTCTCGTCCTTGCGGATGTCGGCCATGAGTTGGGCTTTGCGCAGTCTGATCTCATCGAGTGTGCGGTATGTCGGTGTGTTTTCCATGGTCTATGCTGTTTCTACTGTTGCTCACTGAGCAGGATGCCAGCCAGGAACCTGACCAGCGGCCTCTCTATCAATCGATGGCGCATGGTCACAACCAAGAGCAGGACGACCAGATAGGCCGCGCCAACCATCACGTAGGCCCACGTCTGGCCCACACAGGCTGCCAAGGCCGACGCTGCCGCAAACGACAGGAACACCACCACGCCGCCCACCAAGGCCGCCGCCAAGATGGCCATGACGGCCACGCTGAGCAGACGCACAAGCTTGTCCACCGCGTCGAGCCTCAGGTACTGTCCCCGAAGCTCAACGTAGTGGCGCAGCTGTTCTACAAGTTGGCCGATGGTCTCAATGTTCTCGTCCGACGAAAGCATCACTCAGCCTGCGGTTGGGCGTCCTGTATGTCGTCGACGAAGTCGTCCATTTCCTTGCGCGACAGTTTCAGGTCGTGCTTCTTGCAGAAATCGTCTACAGCGTCGGTGATTCTCGAGCGTGTGTCAACTCCCTTCTCAGGGGCGAGCAGCAGTCCTAAGGCGGCGCCGGCGATGGCTCCACCGAGGAAAGCTCCAATATAACCTAATGTCTTCATGTCTGTAAGTTTTAAAAGTTAATACGCAAATTTACGGGTTTTGCTCGTTTCGGCCAAACACTTGCTGTATATTTTTTGTTAAAAGCCCCCGATTTTGTCCATTTAACAAACTTTATGCGGCTCAGAGTGTTTGATTTGGTCTAATTTTAGTAATTTCGCAAAGTATTTTTCGAATATAGTTCATAAAACAAACATTATTGATAGTTATGAAGAAATCATTGGTATTGTGCGCCACAGTGTGCGTGGCATTGGCTTTCACAGGTTGCAAACCCAGCGAGACGGCTTACCGCAAGGCCTACGAGCGGGCCCAGGCTGCCGACCAGCAGCAGGCCGTCACGACCGAGCAGACTGCTGCTCCTGTCGTCACGCCGCTTGAGGAGAAGCCAGCCACCGAGACCACCGTTGTCGACAATTCTGACAATACACCCGTCCGCCAGGAGAATGTCAACGTCGTCAGCGGCACACCGCTCAAGGCCTACAGCGTCGTGGTGGGCTCGTTTGGCCTCCGCGCCAACGCCGACGGGCTGGCCAGCCGCCTGAAGTCGGCCGGCTATGACAGTCGCATCGCCTACAACGCCGAGCGCAACACCTACCGCGTGGTGGCCACGTCGTTCGACAGCAAGTCGTCGGCCATCCAGAGCCGCAACCAGCTGCGCTCGCAGTATGCCGACGCTTGGCTGCTGTTCTCAAAATAGACAATGCGCGTCGTAGCCATCGATTACGGCCGCAAGCGCACTGGGTTGGCGGTCAGCGACCCGTCGCAAATCATCGCGGGGCCGTTGGCCACAATACCCACAGCCCAACTCTTCGACTTCCTCACGGCCTACGTGGCACGCGAGGAAGTTGAACGTGTGGTGATAGGCCGCCCCATCCAGCCCGACGGCACACCGAGCGAGAACCTTGGCAGGGTGGAGAACTTCTACAACCGATGGCGCAAAGCCCACCCCGAGATACCGATAGAATACTTCGACGAACGCTTCACCAGCGTGCTGGCTCACCGCGCGATGATAGAGGGCGGCGTTAAGAAGAAGACACGGCGCGAGGACAAAGGCCTCGTCGACCGCATATCGGCCACCATCATACTCGAGGACTGGATGAGAGGGCAGGCGCTCAATCGATGAATCAGCCTCTTTTATACATCAAGATAATGATACTTCCTATTTATATTTATGGCCAACCAGTGCTGCGCAAGGTGGCCGAGGACATCACCCCCGACTATGAGGGTCTACCCCAGCTGATACAAGACATGTGGGAGACGCTTGGCGAGAGCGACGGCATCGGCTTGGCCGCCCCGCAGATAGGCCGCTCCATCCGCCTTGTGGTGATCGACCTCAACGTCATTTCCGACGACATGCCACAGTACAAAGGCTTCCGCAAGGTGTTCATCAACCCCCACATCTTGGAGCTTGACGACAGCGACACCACCAACTACGAGGAGGGATGCCTGAGTCTGCCTGGCATCCACGAGAACGTGCGCCGGGCCAAGCGCATCCGCGTCAGCTATCAGGACGAGCAGTTCGAGCAGCACGAGGAGTGGATCGACGGCTATCTCGCAGTGGTTTGCCAGCATGAGTTCGACCACTTGGAGGGCAAGCTCTTCGTCGACCGCATCAGCCCCTTCCGCAAACAGATGATACGCACCAAGCTCCACGCCATGCTGCAGGGCAAGGTGCGCTGCAACTATCGTGTGAAGGTTCGTCAGCACAAATAGCCCCAGCTCAAAGACATTGAGAAAACTGCTGCTCGTTGTCGCTCTGATGGCCCTGTCGGCCGCAGCCAACGCTCAATACCGCATCGACAAGGTGATGAGCGCGGGTCGGTCGGCCCTCTACTACGAGGACTACGTGCTGGCCATGCAGTACTTCAACCGCATCATCTCATCGCGCCCCGGACTCTATGAGGCGTGGTATCTGCGCGGGCTGGCCAAGTTCCACCTCGACGACTACAAGGGCGCCAACGCCGATGCCACTGAGGCCATCGAGCGCAATCCCTATATCGACAAGATTTTTGAGCTTAGGGCCGTGGCGAGGCTTAACCTGAGCGACTATCAGGGTGCCTTGGCCGACTTCTCCCGGGCCCGCGGCATCAACCCCGACAACCGCGACTACTGGTACAACCGGGCCTATTGCAACTATCGGCTCCACAACGACACGCTGGCCGAGCAACAGATAGACACCATCACTATGCGATGGAGCAACTTCGCCGAGGCCTACGGTCTGAGAGCCGACATCAGCCTCAGAACCGGCGACACGCTGGCCGCCACACGCTGGCTCGACCGCTCGCTACAGTCGAACCCCTACAACGGGCGGCTCTGGGCCACGCTCGGACGGCTGCAACTGCTGCGGGGGCAGTGGGCACAGGCCGACAGCTCGCTTTCGCAATCCATTCACTTCAGCCCGTCGGTGGCCGGAAGCTATGTCAACCGTGGCACAGCGCGTTGGCACGAGGGCAACCACAGTGGCGCACTTCAGGACTTCGACAAGGCCATCGACCTCTCGCCTGGCAATCAAGAGGCACTCTACAACCGTGCCGTGGCCTATCGTCGCATGGGCAAGCAGCACGCAACAGCGGGTGAACTGGCGCGCTTGTCGTCGCCGTCAGGCAAGTCGGTCTATTCGGGTGGAATGCTCGTCGCGGCGGTCGAGTCGGCATCGCAACAGTCGGCCAATTCGCAGTTGGCGCAGGGCCGCCAAACCACAACCGACTATCGGCGCGACTTGCTGCCCATGGCCACGCTCCATCTTGTAAAGGCCGACAGTGGCCGTTGGCAGCGGCAAATCACCACGTTCTCGCATGATTATGTCGTCTATGAAGGCTCAGCATCCGACAAGCTCGACGAGCGGCAAAGCCGACAACTCTTCCTCACCATCGACACCCTTTCCATCGCAATCAGCAAGACACCACGCATTGCCGACGCCAAGGGCAGTCTGCTCCTAAGGGCTGTGGCCTACGCCGACGCGCAGGATTATTCCAGTGCCATCAACGACCTGCAGGTGTATCTCAGCGTCGATTCCACACTGGCCGAGGCCTACGCCGAGAGGGCTTTCTGCCGTTTGCGACAGGCCGAATACGAGGGCAGCGACATCACAACCAACCGCCTGATAGCCTCGGTGGTGGAGCAGGACTTGCTCAACAGTGCGGCTCTCTCCACCGACAAAGCCGTGGCCTATTATAATCTGGGCACCTTTTATGCTCTCATGGACGACCGCCAGCAAGCCATCGAGGCTTTCGACAGAGCTTTGCGGGTCAATCCGGCTATGGCCGAGGCGTGGCTCAATAGGGGAGTGGCGCGTCTTGGTTCTTCCGACCGTGCTTCAGCTGTTGCCGACATTGAACAAGCCGACGCGCTCGGACTGTCCGAAGCCCGCACGCTGCTCGCCCGATTGGTCAGGGAGAGGCAGCAATAGAATAGAATTATTAATCTTCCAATTGCAGTGGCCGTGCCATGTGCCGGCCATAATTAATGTTCGACCTCTTTTTAAAGGAAAGGACATTGCTTTATGGCCGGCACAGGGCACGGCCACTGCAGAGGATGATTACTGTGAACATAGTACCACATCATCACTTTTAGGTATTTGCGAGGTTAAACCGCAGGTTTGCAACTTGGTTGTCAGTTTTTTTGAGTAATTTTGCGGCATGAAATTGTCAGAACTCAAAACCGGCCAGAAAGGCGTCATCGTAAAGGTGAACGGCCATGGTGGATTCCGCAAGCGCATCATGGAGATGGGCTTCATCAAGGGCAAGGAGATAGAAGTGCTGCTCAACGCCCCGCTGAAAGACCCTGTGAAGTACAAAATAATGGGCTACGAGGTGTCGCTGCGCCACTCCGAGGCCGAGCTCATCGACGTTATTTCGATGGATGAGGCCCGCAAACTGGAGCAGCCCGACGACCAGCCCACAATCGAGGTGGACAGCAAGTCGGCTGACGAGCAACCCCTAACACCGCAGCAGATGACCGACGCGGCCATGAAGAAGGGGCGCAACATCAGCGTGGCTCTTGTAGGCAACCCCAATTGCGGCAAAACATCACTCTTCAATTTCGCCTCGGGCGCCCATGAGCGTGTGGGCAACTATTCTGGTGTCACCGTAGACGCCAAGAGCGGCCATGCCGAGTTCGAGGGCTACCACTTCGAGCTTGTCGACCTGCCCGGCACCTACTCGCTCTCGGCCTATTCGCCCGAGGAACTGTATGTGCGCAAGCAGCTTGTGGACAAGACACCCGACGTGGTTATCAACGTGATCGACACGAGCAACTTGGAGCGCAACCTATACCTCACCACCCAGCTCATCGACATGCACGTGCGTATGGTGGTGGCTCTCAATATGTTCGACGAGACTGAGAAGCGCGGCGACAAGTTCGACATACAGAAGCTTTCCGAGTTGTTCGGCGTGCCGATGGTGCCAACGGTGTTCACCACCGGGCGTGGTGTGAAGGAGCTCTTCCACACCATTATTAATATGTATGAGAGCACCGAGGGCAGCGACCCGCACTTCCGCCACATCCACATCAACCACGGCCACGAGCTGGAGAAAGGCATCAGCGACATGCAGGAGCACCTGAAGCAGGAGCTCGACGTGCGCCAGAAGTTCTCCACCCGCTATTTGGCCATAAAACTGCTTGAGCACGACAAGGACATCGAGCAGTACATAAGCCAGTTCCCCGACGCCAAGGAAATATTCCAGCACCGCGACGAGGCCGCCGCGAGGGTGAAGGAAGAGATGGGCACCGACAGCGAGACGGCCATCATGGATGCCAAATATGGCTTCATCCATGGCGCACTGAAGGAGGCCGGCTACGCCACAGGACACAAGAAAGACACCTATCAGCTGACCCACGCCCTCGACGCCGTGCTCACCAACAAGTGGGCGGGCTTCCCCATCTTCCTGCTCCTGCTCGTCATCATGTTTACGGCCACATTCCGCCTCGGTGCCTATCCCCAAGACTGGATTGATGAGTTTGTGGCGTGGCTTGGCGACGAGATAGGAATGTTGCTGCCCGAAGGCCCGGTCAAGGCAATGCTCATCGATGGTGTGATTGATGGTGTGGGTGCAGTGATTGTGTTCCTGCCGCAGATATTGATTCTATATTTCTTCATCTCCTTCATGGAGGACTGCGGCTATATGGCCCGTGCAGCGTTTATCATGGACAAGCTGATGCACAAGATGGGGCTCCACGGCAAGTCGTTCATTCCGCTCATCATGGGCTTTGGCTGCAATGTGCCCGCAGTGATGGCCACGCGCACCATCGAGAGTCGCCGCTCGCGCCTCGTAACGATGCTCATCCTGCCACTGATGAGTTGCGAGGCCCGCATACCTATTTATATTATGATCATCGGCACATTCTTCTCGGTGAAGTACCAGAGCTGGGTAATGATGAGCCTCTATGCCATCGGCATTCTGATGGCGATACTGATGGCCAAGCTCTTCACCCACACTATAGCCCGGGGCGAGGACACTCCGTTTGTTATGGAGCTGCCGCCCTACCGCTTCCCCACATGGAAAGCCGTGCTGCGCCACACGTGGGAGAAGGGCAAGCAGTATCTGAAGAAGATGGGGGGCATCATCCTCGTGGCCACAATCATTGTCTGGGCGCTTGGCTATTTCCCCCACAACCCCTCACTCACCAAGCAACAGCAACAGGAGCAAAGCTATCTGGGACACATCGGCAAGGCGGTGGAGCCTGTTTTCTCGCCGCAGGGCTTCAACTGGAGACTCGACGTGGGCTTGATGGCCGGCGTGGGAGCCAAGGAGATTGTGGCTTCGACGATGGGTGTGCTCTACAGCAACGACGACAGCTTCTCTGAGGATGAGAGCTACAACGACGAGGGTGGCAAGTATGAGCTTCTGCGAAAGGAGATGCAGCAAGACGTGGCCGACACCCACGGCATCAGCTACGACCAGGCGGGGCCAATATCGGCGCTCACGGCTTATTGCTTCCTGCTGTTCGTCTTGCTCTACTTCCCCTGCGTGGCCACAATAGCGGCCATCAAGGGCGAGACGGGCTCGTGGAAGTGGGCTTGCTTCACTGCCGTCTACACCACCTGCCTTGCGTGGATAGTGTCGGCTGTGGTGTTCCAGGTGGGAAGCCTGTTAATATAACAATAAATGGGAGAAGTTGAGGCTGCACAGGTCTCTTCTTCTCCCATTCTTGATATTGCGAACAATACAAATAAAAACAAACTACAAAAACATGAAACACTGCTTAGCATTATTCTTCCTTTGCCTTCTGCTCGCCTCGCCGGCCCAGGCGCAGAAGATGATCAGCCATCCTTGGGCGGGCAAACGCGTCGGCTACATCGGCGACTCCATCACCGACCCGAAAAACAGTGGCTCTAAGAAGAAATGGTGGAACTATCTCTCTGAGTGGCTCGACATCACGCCCTACACCTACGGCAAGAGCGGGCGCCGTTGGGACGATGTTGACCGTCAGGTCGACTCACTTCAAAACAAGTGCGGCGACAACATCGACGCCTTCATCATCTTCCTTGGCACCAACGATTTCAACGCTGGAGTGCCGATAGGGGAGTGGTGGAACGAGACTGAGGAGCGCACGTTGGCCGCCGTACACAGGCCCAAGGCAATGGAATTGCGCAAGAAGCGTACGCCCAACATGGACAAGTCGACTTTCCGCGGTCGCATCAACGCTTCGCTCAGCAGCCTGAAACGCCGCTATCCCACAAAGCAAATAGTGATTCTGACGCCCATCCATCGTGCCTATTTCTACGGCGGCGAGCAGAACATACAGCCCACCGAGGAATACCAGAACGTGATAGGAGAGTATTTCAGCACCTACGTCGACTGTGTGCGTGAGGCTGGCCGTATATGGTCGGTGCCAGTCGTTGACCTATATGCGCTGAGCGGCCTCTACCCAGTTATGGACGAGGGCGCGGTATACTTCCACAACGCCGACACCGACCGGCTTCATCCCAACGACCAAGGACATATCCGCCTGGCTCGCACGCTGATGTATCAGTTGCTTGCGTTGCCTTGCACGTTCTGAGACTCATTGAGTGATTTCATGCCTATAGCAATGATAATCATGCCTCTACGTTAAATAAATCACCAGGGAACTGTAGGGGCATGATTTATCATGCACGCTTGTGCTTGGTCAATTTCTTGGTTTTAGCCAATCGGGACGGGACTTCTTCGGCTTCATGGGCTGGTAGCCTTCCTCCATTCCTGTAAGTTCGACGATGAGACCCAACAAGTGCTTTGCAAACCTGCGGATGCGCAGTCTGCCGAGCAGACGCCACAGCTCGTCCTCATCGAAATCGGTGTGGCGAATGTAGTCGTAGACGCTCATCACGCTGCCAAGGCTCAACTTGCGCTCCTCTTTCAGCATTTTGGCGTTGACGATGAGTGTGCATAGAGCTTTCAACTCAGGTGCCGCCTCTTGGCCGACACTCTTCAGCCGCCACGACAGTGCATGGTGGGGATGCAGAGTGTGGTCGGAGGGCAAGGTCTCGGTGAACTTTGGATGGCGCAGGGCAAACCTGTCAATCTGCTGAATGTCGCCGTGTGGCAGACCAATCCCGAGTCTTTCAGCTCCAGTCGCCACAAGATTGAGCACTCCCTCGCTTTCGGCATAGAGCAGCAGCTTGCGCCACTGCTCGTCGGTGGCGTTGCTCAGAAGCTTGAGAGCCGGTTCGGGGTAGGAGTGGGGCGTGTCGCCGGGTTGCACCAAGGCAGCGGTAGCAAGTGTTGCGATTGCCTTTGCCTCGTCCCACGACGTGAGCAGTGGAGCCCTTGTGTCGTCGATCTTGCGTGCCAACTGGGTCCATGCCGCTTGTTCAGCGTCGATGGTTTGCCCGGAGGTATAGATTTGGGTGGGGATGACCACCACCCGAGCTGGCTGCGCGAGTTGGCTTATTCGTCTGGCCTCCTCTTCGGTCAAAGCCACTACAGCGTCGGCACGCCTCAACAATTGCCTCGCTCCTGACAACAGCAGAAGCCTTTTCCGCAGCCAATGCTCGTGGCTGAGCATGAAGACCGACAACTCGCCGTGTGGTATGGCCACTACTGCCGCTCCCTTGCGTGCTGCCCGCTTGGCTCTGATTTGCTGCGACAAGGTGAGCGGATTGTGGAGGCAAATTGTGGTGTGTGGTGATAGTTTCTCTCCCCCGTGTCCCACTGCCATGCCCGATTCGCCCGCAGTATCTGAAGTCAAAGCCTGCAGGTAGTCGCTCATCAGTTTGTCGCTTTTGAGCTTTTGGGCGAAGTGGAGCATACGGGGTGTCATTGCTGTTTGGGTGTTTTATAGTTTGTGGGTTATGAAGTCGAGCTTGTCGGCCCGCTTGTAGCGCATCAGCCAGAGCAGGTTGGCCCAGCTGTGGCCCAACTCCAAGAGTGGCACGCGCCACGATTCCACATTGGCTTTCATCTTCTGTAGTTGCTTGCCGCCGAAATAAGAGCGCAATGCCCAGCCGGCGACAATGGCCACCATGCCAGCTCCCACAAGCAGCCAGTCGGCAGCGGCGGCTCCGAGGGATATGGCACCTGCAGAGGCTATCCACCACAGGTGCATCAGACATGCGGACGAGCGACTGGCAAGCCTCACCATCGCGCCTCCACTGAGTTGCTGGCGGGTGTTGATGGCAAACAGACGGCGTGCCTGCCACTCCTTGTCGGTGGGCTCGTCCTCGCTGAGCCAGCAGCCGTCGCTTGTGGCTGTGGCCACGGAATTGGGCTTGGCATATTTGTTTACGATGAACTCGAACTCTCCCCGCGCGAACTTCAAGTTGCCGCGGAAGCCCTCCTGCTCAATGAATTCGCTCTTGCGGAACGCCACGCAGGGCATGTTGGTGGCCCAGGCTGTGTGGTTCTGGGCTTGGTGTAGCAGCTTTGAGGCCGTCAGGGCATGGTGGAACCGGCGCCAAACCGATGTTTCGGGGCTGAAACTTGTGGCTCCAAGCACCATGTTTCGGTCGTCGGTCATGTAGGCGGCCAATTTGCCAAGCCACTCAGGGCTTTCGGGGTGGCAGTGGGCTGTGGTCAGCACCACCCATTCTGTCTCCGCCGCCTTCACGCCCACTGTTATCGCCAGTTTCTCGCGACTCATGTAGCGCGATGTCTCTGGTATGTAGGTGTAGTAGAGGCGGTCGTTGCCGGCGTTGCGCTTCAGCACGTCCTCAACCTCGGAGTCGCCCCGCCAGTACACCACTATCACTCTCAGTCCCGCCGGATAGTCTTGTCCGAGCATGGCCGGCAGGTTGCGCTCCAAGGCTTGGGCCTCGTTGTGGGGCGTGATGACAACGGTCAGTGGTGGCAAGTCTGACATTTCCGATGCCTGGGCCGATGTCTCCACACGGCTCAGACGGTACAGCAGTGGCGTGAGCGCGACGAGCACGAGCAGCAGAGCCACCACGATGAGGGTTGTTGTGCTAATGGTTATGGTCATGGTTTTATCATTGGGGCGGGCAGGTCGGCTGTCATGTAGCCTTGCGGCAGTGGCCGGCAGTTGTATTGGCTCGCCATTATCTCGCCGTAGGCGCCCGCCGAGCGTATGGCTATCAGGTCGCCGCGGCGTGTGGCGTTCAGGTCGATTTGCTTGGCAAACACGTCGCTCGACTCGCATATCGGCCCCACCACGTCGTAGGTCTCCATCGGTTCCTCGCTCGTCAGGTTCTCTATCTTGTGGTAGGCGTTGTAGAGCGCGGGGCGGATGAGGTCGGTCATGCCGGCGTCCACAATCACGAACTTCTTGGCCGTGCCCTGTTTCACATAGAGCACACGAGTGATCAGACTGCCCATCTGCGCAACCACAGCGCGGCCCAGCTCGAAGTGGATTTGCTGTCCCGGTCTCAGGCGGAGGCAGCGGGCGTAGGTGTCGAAGTAGGCTTTGAAGTCGGGCAGCGGCACGCGGTTAGGGTGGCGATAGTCGATGCCAAGTCCGCCGCCCACGTTGATGTGCTGCATGTGGATGTGCCTGCGGTCGAGCTTGTCCTGCAGGTCGTTGATGCGGTTGCACAGCGCGGCGAAGTCGCCCATGTCGAGTATCTGCGAGCCGATGTGGAAGTGCAGACCCACCAGTTGCACCGCCTGCATTCTTTGCGCCTCGGCGATGGTGGCCTCAAGGTCGGCCATGGCTATGCCAAACTTGTTCTCGGCCAGTCCTGTGGTGATGTTGGCATGGGTGTGGGCTCCCACGTCGGGGTTGACCCTCAGGCACACTTTGGCCACCTTGCCCATCCTTGTGGCTATCTGGTCGATCACCTCAAGCTCGGGCACGCTCTCCACGTTGAAGCAGAATATGCCCACTCTGAGGCCAAGCTCTATCTCCCAGTCGGCCTTGCCCACACCGGCGTAGACAATCTTCTCCGGCGGGAAGCCGCACTTCACGGCGCGTTCTATCTCGCCCCCGCTCACGCAGTCGGCACCAAGTCCCGCAGCGGCTATCAGCCTGAGCACCTTGGGGTTGGCGTTGGCCTTGATGGCGTAGTGAACCACGAAGTTGTCATGGCGGCCGGCCTCGTGGCGCAGCTCTGAGAGCGTGCGCTCCAGCAGTTCGGTGTCGTAGTAGTAGAACGGCGTTGGCGTCTGCTGCAGCCTGTCGGTGGGGAAGTTTCCTTTCATCTCTTGTGTTTGTGGCATTATTAATGTTATTCGCCGAAGAGCGTGTGGCTCAGGCTTTGCAGTGCTCGCTTCTTGTCGGCCTCGCGGATGAGGAACGAGATGTTGTAGTTGCTGCCGCCGTAGCTGATCATGCGCACGGGAATGTCGCGCATGGCGTCGGTGGCCAGTGTCTCAAAGCCCACGTTGCTCCAGTCGAGGTCGCCCACCACGCAGACGATGCACATGTTGCGGTCGACAGTGACGGTGCCGTACTTCTTCAGCTCGTTGGTGATGTCGTCGAGGTGGGCCGGGTTGTCTATCGTCATGCTCACGCCCACCTCCGATGTGGCTATCATGTCGATGGGTGTCTGGTAGCTCTCGAATATCTCGAACACCTTGCGCAGGAAGCCCGTGGCCAGAAGCATGCGCGACGACTTGATCTTTATGGCCGTGATGTTGTCCTTGGCGGCCACGGCCTTTATCTTGCCGCTGATGGTGTCGTTGTTGATGATGGTGCCTGGTGCGTCGGGGTCCATGGTGTTCTTCAGCCGGAGTGGTATGCCGGCATATTTGGCCGGCTGCACGCAGGTGGGGTGGAGTATCTTCGCGCCGAAATAGGCCAGCTCGGCCGCCTCCTCGAAGTTGAGTTGGTGGATGGCGGTGGTGTGGTCGACCACGCGCGGGTCGTTGTCGTGCATGCCGTCGATGTCGGTCCATATCTGTATCTCCTCGGCTGGCAGCGCGGCTCCCACGAGCGAGGCCGTGTAGTCGCTTCCGCCCCGCTGCAGGTTGTCCACCTCGCCGTAGGCGTTGCGGCAGATGAAGCCCTGCGTCATGTAGACCTGATAGCCGGGGTTCTGCTCCATACGCGCTTTCAGCTTCTCGCGTATGTAGGCGGTGTCGGGCTCGCCGTTCTTGTCGGTGCGCATGAAGTCGAGGGCCGACAGCAGACAGGTCTTCACGCCCTGTTCCTCAAGGTAGGCGGCCATCATGTGGGTGCTGATCACCTCGCCCTGGGCCACGATGCTGCGCTCCTCGAAGCTGGTGAAGAGGTCCTTGGTGAACGAGCGCAGATAGGCGAACTCACCCTGGATGAACTCGCCCACCTTCTTGCGGGCCTCGTCGGTCTGGTAGAGCTGGGCCACGTGGCCGCGGTATTTCCGCTCCAAGGCGTTGATCACCTCGTTGGCGCTCTCCGGGTTCTTGTGGTAGAGGTAGCCGGATATTTCCACGAGCGAGTTGGTGGTGCCGCTCATGGCCGAAAGCACCACAAACACTGGCTGGCCGCTGCGGGTTATGAGTGAGGCCACGCTTTTCATGCGCTCTGGCGAGCCCACGCTGGTGCCTCCAAATTTCATCACTATCATAGCTTTCTTAGTCTTGTTTTTGTTCTTCTTCGATGGGTTCTTGCTGCTCTATCGGCTCCGACTGCGTCTTGCACTTCAGCGTGCCGTCCTCGCAGCGGTAGACCACGCCGGGAAACTCCCTGAGCAGTTGCGGGTTGTGGGTTGTGGTAACCACTGTGGAGCCTCGTGAGCACGCGTCCTTGAGCAACGACACGATGGCGCGGGCCGTCTCGGGGTCGAGGTTGGCGGTGGGCTCGTCGGCTATTATGATTTTTGGCTCGTTGAGCAGGGCCCGCGCTATGGCCACGCGCTGCTGCTCGCCGCCCGACAGCTCGTGGGGCATCTTCTGCTCGGTGCCGTCCATGCCGACAAGCTGGAGCACCTTGTGGGCCTGCTCGGCTATCTCGGCCTTGTGCTTCCATCCAGTCGCCTTGAGCACGAACTCCAGGTTGCGCTCCACTGTGCGGTCGGCCAGGAGCTGGAAGTCCTGAAACACGATGCCCATCTCCCTCCTCAGCGCCGGCACTTCGCGCCTCTTCAGCCGCATCATGTCGCGGCCCAGCACGGTGGCCACGCTTCCGCCCTCGGCCTCGTCGGGCTTCAGCTCGGCGTAGAACGTCTTTAGCAGCGAGGTCTTGCCGGAGCCGACGCGGCCGGTGATGTATATGAACTCTCCCTCGTCGGCGTGGAAGTCCACTCCCGTCAACACCTGTTTGCCATCGCGGCTGACGCTAACGTTTTTGAAGTCAATCAGCATTGTTGTCTCGTTTTTGTTTTTATTTGCTTGCAAAGTTACTTATTTTTTGCAAGGTTCGGTATTTTTTGAGGCGAAAATGTGCTCAGCCTACATTATTCACGAATCGCAGTCAAGATTTTCCCCAGCTTGAGGAGATAATATAATGAATAATGTTTATGCACATGTTCGGGTGGGTGTGGACAGTCTTTAATGTAAATGGTTGTGGGGAAACATCAAAATCAAGGCAGTCTGCCAACCCAACAAAGGTTTGCATCAGTGGTGGAATGCTGCATTTCGGTTTTCGACACGTGTCGCAAACTTTTCTGACACGTGTCGAAAATGTTTTTCACACGTGTCAAAAATATTTTTCACACGTGTCGTGAACCACTGATGAGCCTCGTTTGTGATTCTATGGCATTGTTTTCATCCCCCAAAGGCAATGCATTGGCTGATGAAAGCATTTCTTTTTCTTTTCGTCGCCAATGTTCCTCTATAAAGCGACAAGTTTCAATCAGAAACTTTTTCGCCGAAATAAATGAATGTTTGATTGATTTTTCTTTGGCAGTTTGTCAGATTGTTGTACCTTTGCACCCACTTATCAGAAAGTTTTTAGGCATAAATCACTAAATTTAAAATGTGTATGAAGAAATTTTACTTGTTTATCATGTCGGCCATGATGGTGTCTCTTGGTGCCAGCGCACAGAGCCAGGCGCCCGTCGGCAACCAACCCACCAAGCGCCAGCAGCTCATAGAGCGGTTTGGCCAGTCGACTGCCAACGCCACATCGTTCAACCCCGTCGGTGATGTGGCAGTTCCCAATGGCGTGGCTTCTCGTTTGAGCCAGAAGGCCGAGGCCGCGCTGACCGTGATAGAGGACACACCTGAGGGCGCCCTTGCCAGCAAGGATTTCCGCAGCGGAATTTGCCTCTACACCAGTCGCTACTATGGATTGCGGAAGACCAACTACAGCTACACCGTGGGGCAGATAGTTGAGGCCACTGATGGCACCCTCTATCTGAAAGACCCCTCGTTCTATTACGCTCCGGGCACATGGATCAAACTCGACAAGGTGAGCGATGGCCGCTACGTGGCCAAGTTCCCGCAGCTCATCTATATGTCGTCAACAGGCACGGGCAGCTATGTCAACCGCCTTGTGGGCACGCTCGACAGCACCAATGCCGTAACCTACGTGCCCGACACCACCTCGGCCGATGCCATCAACGCCTACTTCACCTATAAGGATGGCGTGCTGGCCATGGAGGACAGCCTGACCGACAGTTCGCTGAAGAACTATCCCAAGGCGATAATCGGCGTGACCGACGCCACGGGCAAGTGGCAGGGCTATGGCGACGCCGCCATCGTGATGAGGCCCAACAACGAGGAGCAGGCCAAGCTGCCCGCCGGAGCAACACCGCAGTACTATACGCTTGAGAACAGCGTCTTCAGCACATCGTCGGGCAAGTCGACTGTCAACTCGGCTGTGATAAAGGTGGCCTTCGACGGCAACGACGTCTATGTGAACAACCCATACACCAACGACTCCACATCGTGGATAAAGGGAACCATCGACGGCGACAAGGCCACATTCAAGTCGCAGTATATCGGCCCCGACTATGATGACGGCTACCACGTGTGGGCGAAGCCGGGTCTCTATGAGGCTGGCCTCGACTCGTTCTATCTGCAGTATGGCTACACCGTCTACACCCTCAACTACTCGTTAGCCGACGAGCTGACCCTCGCCTACGACGCCACGGCCAAGACGCTGAAGGCCGCTCCGGGCGCGACGCTGATACTCAACTCTCTGCCATCGGCCACACTCTATTACCTGGCCACATACGACAGTTTGCAGCTGACGCCGTTTGCCGAGGTGGCGGCGGTGCCTGTCGACCCGGCGATAACCAACTTCCAGGAGTACAACGGCAGATATGGCTACATAGCCTTCCGCATCCCCAATGCCGACGCGCAAGGCAACACCCTGCTCAGCGACAAGCTATATTATAATATGTATGTCGACAACCCGACCACACCGTATGTCTTCGAGAAGCAGCTCTACACCAAGCTCACCAGCGACCAGCTCGTCGACGTGCCGTATTCCTACAACGACCAGAACGACATCATCATCAACAGCGGCTATAGGGTGATATACTTCTACTTCGACACCAGCAACGTCGACAGCGTGGGCATCCAGAGCATCTACCGTGGAGCCGGCGAGGAACACCGCTCCAACATAGTTTGGGTTCACACCGCCCGCTACACTGGCATCGAGACTGTGGCCACCAACGGCAAGGCTGTGAGCAGCGTCAGCTACTACGACATTTCGGGCCGCCGCGTCGCTGAGCCCAGGCAGCCTGGCCTCTACATCAAGGAGACAACGTTTGCCGACGGCTCAAAGCGGGGCGTGAAGGTGATGAGGAGGTAGCAGCCTCTCAGCACATACTTAAAGGTGCTCATGTTTCTGAAGTAACGCAGAGTCATGTTAGTAAATACGATTCTATGCGTAGGGGCATGATTTATCATGCCCGCCATTGGCAAAAGTGCAGTGTTTCGGGCATGATAATCAAGCCCATACGGTTCGCAGCCTTTGGCTTTCAATAGATTATGTACTTCTGAAACTTGTATAAGGTATGAGCCATTCCATCAGATTATCGTGCTGATGGAATGGCTTTTGTTGTGGTTTCACCGTAGGAGGGTGTTTCAAAAGTGAGGCTGGAGGCCTCATTATTGATTCACACTCTATTAAGCGATGATGCCTCCGGCATCATCCTGACAACCCTCCTACACTGGATGATTTTGCCGATAACATCCGCTCACACCACGCCAAATTGCATTTCAATTCCGATAATATTTAACTTTGAAACAAATTTTGGAAAAACTCGGAAAAAAGACAAAAGTTTTTTGGCGGGAAAGAAAAAACTCCTTACTTTTGTGGGCGAATTAAGGCCGCAAGGCCAAGATTCGGACATCGAGGAAATGAGCTTGCTCGTGGCTGAGTGAAAGCGACGCTGCGGTCGGCTCGAAGGACGTTAACGGACGCCACATCTTTGGTTCTCAAACTTCGCAACTTTGACTAAACCCAAAAAGATGTCGCAACCGGCGTTCACGACAATTGTGTGTTTCTACGCTCCGTATGGGAATGGAGCGTAGAAACATGAACATACAGGCGTGGGATGCTCGTGTTGCTTATCTCTTGGGTTGGGCAATGCGAAGGCCTGAGACCGAGATGAGCTCCATCTGCTCCCCACGCCCTACTGTTTCCTTGCAAACCATATCGTAAAACCAATTTAGAGCAAAGGCCGCTAAATTGGGGAGCAAAGGCGGAAGGCACCAAGACCCCGAGTGGGACTGGTGAGCGCAAAAACATTATGGCCCCAATCGGCATCAAGGAAACGACGAACAGCAGACTGTATACGGTCCGGCGTGATGTTCAAACAGCATGTTTGGACATCAATCATGCGTTCCCCATTATCGCAACGATATTTCTAACTTATAGTAAATCTGTCATAGAATTATGAAAAGAAAACTTCCACAACATCGTATGCTCGCGGCCTTGGCGCTATCGTGCTTTTGCGCCCTGCCTGTTGCCGCTCAGAAGACTGGCACGACAATCACACTCGACGGCAACTCTTGCCATGCTCTCTATTCCAATGGAGCAAAATATTCCGACAAGTCTGAACAGGTTTTCGGTTATTTGCGCCACGACATCGCCCACGTGCAGCTCATATCCTCCAATCAGGTTGGCCTAAGCAGTACGGGCACTGGCATATTCAAGCAGAACGCCAACAATATGCTGTTTGATACAGACACTAAGTGTCTTAAAATATCAAACTGGACTAATAATGCTCAGTATGCCTACTATGCTGTTGTAGCTCCTAAGGGTTATCGCTTTACCTACTGCGAGTGGGATATAAACGTAGAGGCTTCTGTGGTTGGAACCAGTGTGAGTCAGTACAACTACGATTCAGATGGCAACATTGTTCTCTTTGGCGACAGTATGGTGGTGAAAGAAGGCATGGAGAAATGGGACGTTAAACTGGAAAATGGCTCTAACATTCTCTATTTCCGCTATAATGGACTGTCAAAAACTAAAGCTGAGTTGTTTCTCAACTCGCTCAAGTTGAAGTTCGTAATCGATCAGCCCTTCGAGAGCATTTTGCCCAATAGTTATGGAGAGGCCGAAGTTCATACGGGTGTAATTGACATGGGCTTATTCACCAATAAATCTTTACCACTTAGTGAAAATGTATCGACATCTGGAAATCTGAATGTGTTTGACCGAGATTATGTCATCAACGATTATCAGACGACCAAGGTCTACCAAGGCTCTTCTTTGGTAACTCCCACATCTGCAAAAGTAGGCAACAAGAACTATTTTGTTGCCACCAATGGCGACTTCTATATTGAAGCTCCGCAGAAGTTTCGCATTGTGGGTGCAACGTTCAATTTCTTGCGAAGCGACGCCTCAAAGCACACCTATTCATATACCGACGTTTCAGGTCTTGAAAGTGGTACTTTTATCATTACCGATGGTAGTGGACACTATCTTAACTTGGTTGATGGAGTTCTTGCTACAGGAAATACCGCCTCTAAAGCAACAGAATGGACAGTAACTTCTTCTTCTGGTGGCTATTTAATTACCTGTGGTGGATTTTACTTGAAAATATCAAGTGGTACACTTGGTGTAAGTAATTCAACAACGATTTACTCAAACTTCTACTGGAAAATGAATGGTAGTAGCTTTTATGCGACATCGTCAAGTGTAAATTATTACCTTGCTTACTCAAATAGTTGGACTGGGGTGACCGATAGAGGTTATGCCAACGCCAAGCTTCAAAGTAGGACACTTTCGTCAGAGGCGTTAAATGGCGGCAACTTCATCGCCAATGTCTATTCCCGCGACGACCATGCTGGCACCGATTACAGTTTAACCGCGAACAACGACAGTGTGGAAATTGCAGTCGACAACTACAACAACGACGCCATCCACTTCAAAATAAGTGGTCTCGATGGTGACTCGTGCGCCCTCTACACAGTCAACCTCAAGCTGCTGCCCCTCAACCCTGAGCTTCAGAACCTTTCCGTGGCGAGCGAGGTGGACGGCAAGGTGATGGAAAACACCACGAGTTTCAAAGCAGAGAACTATTATTTCAACAGCGGCAAGAGCGTCAAGGTGATAGTTCCGTCGAGCACCACTGCCAATGAGTGCAATGTGCTGTTCCAGAACGCCTACAACGAGGAGCGCACACAGTGGTACACCTCCGGGGTCAACGAGAACAGCTCGTCCACTGGTGGCTATTCCAACTACTTCCTCGTCAACAGCACGGCCGACGAGGGCGGCGCCGATGTCAGCCTGAACATCGATGCCAAACCCCACGACAACGCCCGTGTCGCTGCCAGCCAAGCTGGTACAAATCAACTCCTCTTCACCAACATCAAGGACGTCTATGATGGCAACGCATCCTATCTTGTCGACAACGAGTTCAGCAAGTCGGCAGCCAACTATGGCACCGCCACACTAACAGTTGACGGCGACTCGGCCACATATTATATATACACCGCCGACCAGCCGACATTCAACATCTTGCCATCGGCGATTGATTCCAAGCACATCGACTTCCGCTATTTCACGCTCAATCTGATTTGCAAGAAGCAGATAGAGGAGCCGGTGGTAACGCTAAAGCCGATTTACACATCCACGCTCAAGAACCAGAACCACAAGAACCCGTCGATTGCTTCCGACGGCGACACTATGAGCGACGCTGTTACTTTCATCGGTGTAGAGGTGGACTCAAAGGCTGATGAGGGCACCAAGCAGGGCTATCTGACCAGCAAACAGGTGGTCGATGCCATCAAGACAGCCATCACAACAAACACTCAGGGCATAAAGTTCCTGACTGACGACGCGCTGCGTGGAGTGCTCTACATCGACATGAGCAACCTGTCGGCCGTCGACAACTCTCAGTTCACCGAGGCTTTCCACAACTCCACCGCCGACAACTGCCTCTACTTCATGTATGAGGACTTCCACCGCGACAACGTCGTCAACACGGTGGCCAAGACAGCCAACGGTTTCGAGGCCGTGAGCAACATCGTCGTCAGCGACCAGCAGCCGTTCTACTCGCCCTACGACTTCAACACCGGCACCTACACCGCCACCTACGAGCGCGAAGGCACAGCGCAAGGCCAAACCGTTAAGGCCACGGTGAAGAATATGGCCGTGGTGCTGCCCTTCGATGTCAACCTCGATGGCTCCGGCCACTTGAAGACGGCCAGCGACGCAACCGACAACACCGTAACATATCATAACATCACTGGGTCGGGCGAGCTGACAAGCGTGCGCCCCGGCGACGCTGGCGAACTCACGTATGCTGTTGTGGCTGAGGCCGTCACCGATGGCACAGCCCTGGCCAATGAACCCTACTATGTTGAGACAACAGAGGAAGGCTTCACCTACAATATACTGGGAGCCCAGTTCCGTGCCACAACAGATACACTCGAGCGCACCAATGGCACGTGGACGGCAATCGGAACATATAGCGGAGATCAGCCGAAGATTGACGACAACCTCTGGTACTTCGCCAAGAACTACTTCTGGAAGTCGAGCAACCTGAAGAGCTACGACTGTGTAGACGTGCGCCCGTTCCGCGCTTACTTCACCACAACCGACAAGACCAGCAGCGTCAAGGCAGCGGTGGTGTTCAGTGGCGACGACGTGGTCAGCACCGGCATCGGCAGCGTCAGCACCGTCAGCCAGCTCAACATCAGCGTGGCCAACAGTGCAATAACTGCAACAGCCGACAAGGCCTCCGACCTCAGCGTCTACACCCTCTCTGGCCAGCTCGTTGCCAAGGCCAAGCTCTGCGCGGGCAAGAGCCGCACGGTCACTGTGCAGAAGGGAGTTTACATAGTGAACAACGTAAAAGTAGTTGTGAAATAATTAAATACGAACATACCAATGAAAAAGAAGTATTATTCGCCTTCGGTTGAAGTCATCCTGCTTGCCGACAAGCCCGTCATGGCATCCTACTCACAGACCGAGGACAACGACGCCGACGCCAAGCCCAACCCATGGAGCGACGACGATGACGAATCGTCCGACACGTGGGGGCACCAAGACAGAAACCTGTTCGAAGATTAACATAAACCTCATTCCGATTCTATAATTCTTCATGGGCGGGAAGCTATCCCGAGACTGTTGAAGCCCCGGTTATGGCTTCCCGCCATTTCACACACACACACAGAACGCTGAAGACAAAACACTCAAATATGACAAGAGCTTTTACAACATTACTTTTTGCCTTGCTCAGCCTCGTTGGCGGCACGACATGGGCGCAGACCGCCGTTACGGTGTTCGACACCCAACAGAACGCCACCACCCGCTACCGCATTCCGTCGATAGCTCGGCTCAACGATGGCACGCTCCTTGCCTTCAGCGACCTGCGCTATGGCACTGGCGACATCGGTTTCGGCTCGCCATTAGACATCGTGGCGAAGACTTCAGCCGACAACGGCGCGACGTGGGGCTCTCAGCAGACAGTGCTGAAGAGCAACAGCAACGCCTCCGACTATACCTACGCCTTTGGCGACGCCTCCACTGTGGTCGACCGTGAGACTGGCCACATCCTGCTCATGGACCCAGCCGGCAAGGTGAAGTTCACTGGCGACACCTATCAGAACGTGGTCTGTTCCGTCAGCACCGACAATGGCTCCACTTGGACAACAAGCGAGATAACCAGCAAGCTCTATCAGAACGACACCTACGTGAAGCATCTGTTCTTCTCCAGCGGTAGAATGATACAGAGCACCATTGTAAAGAAGGGTGATTACTATCGCATCTATGCCGCCGTCAACACCCGCATAGAACCCAACAACACAACCGCCAACAACGGTGGCAGCCGTGTGGTCTATTCCGACGACTTCGGCGCCACATGGACATATTTGGGCGGCGTAAGCGCAATGCCTGCACCATACGGCGACGAGTGCAAGGTGGAAGAGCTGCCAAACGGCAACATCCTCCTGAGCTGCCGCACCTATAGCACTGGCCGCTACTACAACATCTTCACCTTCACCGACCAGACAGCGGGCGAAGGCTCATGGGGCGCAACAGCGACATCAGGCTCAAGTGATGTCAGTGGCCAGGTGTATGGCACATCATGCAACGGCGAGCTTCTGCTCGTTCCCGCCAAGCGCGCCTCTGATGGCAAGCAGCTCTATGTGTTGCTGCAATCTATTCCTGCCTATTCCGACCGTCGCTACGTCAGCATCTATTGGAAGGCTTTGGAGACCGAGGCCGACTACGACGACCCGTCCGACTTCGTCAGCGGCTGGACCAAATACCAGGTAAGCACCACAACGTCGGCCTATTCCACTATGGTGCTCGACCAGAATGGCGACGTGGCTTTCTATTATGAGGAGACATCGCTCAACAGCGGCTACGACATGGTGTTCCGGTCGCTGCCCCTCAGCACCATCACTGGCAACGCCTACAGCTACAGCGCCAGTCCCTCGGGCAGTTACCATACCACATCAGAGCCCACCACCGAGGCAAGTCCAGTGGCGATTGCCGCGCCCAAGTTCTCTGTCAGCTCTGGCACTTACTCTGTCGGGCAGACAGTGGAGCTGACTTGCGACACCGAAGGAGCCACAATCCACTACACCACCGACGGCTCCACACCCACAGCAGAGAGCGCAACCTACACTGGAGCCATCACCATCAGCCAGTCAACCACGCTTAAAGCCATCGCAATCGACGCAGATGGCAACCAGAGCACCGTGGCCACAGCCACTTACAGCATTGTGGCCGCCGACAACATCAGCAAACAGGGCACCAAAATCTCGCTCGACTACAATTCGAGCCATCAGCTCTTTTCCAGTGGTGCCAATGGCGACGACAAGGATGCCCAGTTCTTCGGCTTCCTGCGCCACGACATAGCCCACGTGCAGCTCATCTCTTCCAACACGCCAGACCTCAACACCGAGGGTGCGGGCATTTTCGTGCAGAACACCAACAACATGCTCTTCGATGCCGCAACCCACTATCTTGGCTTTTGGAACGGGCTGCTCGACACTGGCGACCGCACGCAGTATTGCTATCTCGCCATCATGGCGCCCATGGGCTACCGCTTCACACGATACGAAATGGAGTTCGACGTTGAGAACTCCACCGCCACCAATCCCACAATAGAGCAGTACACATACGACACCGACGGCAATCCCGTCTATAGCGACGACTTGTTGTTCCCTGTCAGCGAGACCAATGCCTCTTTAGACAAGTCGCTTGACAATGGCGGCAACGTGCTCTACTTCCGTGTTGACAACCAGGCCACCGACAAGGGCTACAGCCTGCTGCTCAAGTCGCTGCAGGTAACCTACGTCATCGACCAACCGTTCCCGGCGCAAGTGCCCAATGCCGATGGGGGTCTTGATGTGCACACCGGGTTGCTCGATCTTGGCACGTTCTCCTACAACAATAAGGGTGCCAACTATTGGTCGTTCGACCGCGACCGAGTTGTTACCGACTATCAGGAGGTAAACGTGGTCAGCTCCACCGGCGTCAAGCAGACTGAGGTGGTAACCGTCGATGGCAACCAGTATTTCGTGGCCGCCGCCAATGGCGACTACTATGTTGAGGCACCGCAGAAGTTCCGCCTCACTGGCGCCGCCCTGAATTTCCTGCGCAGCGACGTGGAGGGCAACACCACCGTCGTCGACTACACGAGCTATACCCCTTCCACTTCGTCGAGTGGCGACACCATCATCATCGGAACAAGCAGCGGCAACTATCTCAGCATCAGCGGAACGGGCACTGCGGGCGCCAACGTTACCGACCGGGAGAGCGCGACTCGCTTTGTCATCACCTACACCAGCAGTGGCTACACTCTCAAGAGTGGTGACTACTATCTGTACATGCAGAGTGCCACAGCCGCATTCTACCTGAGCACATCTGCTAAATATTGGAGCTACAACTCTAATTCGGGCTACGGTTTGGGCTATTCCATATCGAGCAGTGGCAATAGGCCAGGCTCAAGCACCAGTAGCACGAAATATATCTATTATGGTGGCGGCAATTGGGGCTACACCTCTACAGGAGGCTCTTCCAATGCTGTGATACTGCAAGTGGCCACCACGACGGTAGGCAATGCCTACACCGCCGCCGATTTCACCGCCACCGTGTTCAACCGCGAGAACACAGCCACTGCCACCGACGGCGAGCGCGATCTGACAGCCTCGGCGAGCACTGCCACTGTCGCTGTGGCCGACTACAACAACGACGCCATCCATTTCAAGATCAGCGGACTCACCACAGGCTCGGCCGCACTCTACAACTTCAACCTGACACTGCTGCCACTAAACCCCGAGGTCCAGTCGCTGCAAGTGGCGGCTACCATCGATGGCAAGGACATGGGCAGCAGCGAAGTAACGTCGCTCAACTACCAGTTCTTCAGCGGCGACACCGTCAAGGTGCTTGTGCCCAAGGATGCCGCCAGCCCTTACTCCCTCGTCTTCCGCAAGACCGAGAACGAGGAGAAGACGCTGTGGTACACCTCTGGCATGAACAACAACAGCTCTTCCACTGGCGGCTATTCCAACTACTACCTCGTCAACAGCTCGGCTTACAGCGGCGACTATCTCGACCTGACGGCCACACCGTGGCCCTCCGCCCGTGTCGATGCCGACGAGGCTGGCACTGCAAAGCTGCTCGCCACCAACATCGACGAGGTTGTCTCTGGTTCGGCCACTGAGCTGAAGGACAACGAGTTCAGCAAGGCCAACGCCGTATACAAGGCCGTGAGCCTCAGTGCCAATGCGAGCAAGACCGTCTATGTCTATTCCGCCGACGAGCCCACCTTCCAGATAATGCCGTCGGGCACTGGCTCCAAGCACATCGACTACCGCTACTACGAGATCACGGTGAAGCCGGTGGTTGAGAACGAGAAGCCCGTGGTCGAAATCACGCCCATCTATTCCGAGACGCTGAAGAGCGCGCCCCACAAGCCGTCGAGTTCGCTCTCCTCGGATGGTTCCAAGCTCGACACCCGGCACCAGTACGTCGGCATAACGGTTACGTCGGAGCCTGAGAACAAGGGCGAGACGGCCTACGGCGTACTCACCAACACGGAGATAATCGCTGCCATCCACGACGCGTTGGCCCAAGAGAACTACTGCGGATTTACCGAGTCCGACCCCTATCGTGGCATACTCTATGTCGACATGAGCCAGTTGACCACCGTTACGGGTGAGAGCACAGATGGTGTCAACAACTGGGATGCCTTCAACGACGCCACAGCCGACAACTGCCTCTACTTCATGCCGGAGGGTTTCAACCGCAATGTGGAGAACACTATAGCCCGAAAGGGCAGCGGCTTTGAGGCCGTGGGCGACATAGTGGTTGCCGACCAGCAGCCTTTCTACACTCCCCATAGCTTCGTTACCGGCACGCGCCACGCCAAATACGAGCGCGAGGGCACTGTGAGCGGTTCCACTGGCTCGGCCAAGGCACTGGTGGGCAACATGACGGCTGTGCTCCCATTCAACGTCAGCCTCACCACCGAGGGCTATCTGAAGACTTCGAGCGACGCAGTGGACAACTCCATCCGCTTCCACGACATCACTGGCTTCGGTCAGGTTACGAGCGTCAGGCCGGGTTCGGGCGAGGCATTGACTTTCGCCATGCTGGCGCAGCCCGTCAGCGAGGGCACGGCGCGAGCCAACCAGCCCTACTACGTAACGTCGGACAACCTCGGTTTCACTTTCGCCATATCGGGAGCGCAGTTCCTGAGCACCGCCGAGGCCTCGCTGACGCGCACTCAGGGCGACTGGACGGCCACTGGCACCTACAGCGGCATACAACCCGACAAGGCCGACAACCTCTGGTACTTCTCGAAGGACTACTTCTGGAAATCGGGTCAGCTGCAAACCTACAGCAACGTCAACATCCGTCCGTTCCGAGCCTACTACACCACAACTGCCAACACGGCCAACAGTGCCAAGGCCACGGTGGTATTCGATGGCTCTGAAATCTCCGATGTCACTGGCATCAGCCACGTCAGGCCGGAAAGCGGTCTTCTGGTCATCGGTGGCGACGGTCTCATCAGTCTGAAAGCCAGTGCCGCAGTGCCATTCAGCGTCTACAACGTTGCTGGACAAGTCGTTTCGCGTGGCAAAATGGCCAGTGGAGAAGTCAGAAACCTGCCCTTGCCGCCCGGCATCTATATGGTTGGCGGTGTGAAAGTGGCCGTTAGATAAATCTTTTCAGGATACTTTTTTTTATTTCATATACATTTTTTTTGCCTTGGCTCGTCGTGATGACGGGTCAAGGTTTTTCATTTTCCATAGCCATGGTGCCGCTTTCAGGTTACAGCGGAGGCTCTTTCAACGTTTGCGGCACGTGTCGAAAATATTTTTGGCACGTGTGAAAAACATTTTTGACACGTGTGAAAAACGTTTTTGGCACGTGTCGCAAACCACACTTGGGCCTCTTCCGCCCTGCAATGCCATTGGCGTGGGAGTTGAAAAATAGCCCCATCACTTGCGATTTTCATTCTATTAACCCTTTTTGATATTCTTCGGTAATGGAAAATGGAAAAAATGAATTAATTTTGCAACATGTTTCCAATTTTGAACAGGAAGTCAATGAGCAAACTGACAGTACTATTCCTATCGTGCCTCGTGGCCACAGCCGCCTCAGCCCAGCGCACGCTGACGCTGGAGGACTGCCGCCAGATGGCATTGCAGAACAACAAGCAGCTGAACATATCGAAAACGAGCCAGCAGATGGCCACCAACCTGCGCAAGGCGGCCCACACGAAATATCTGCCCCACGTCAACGCCATCGGCGGCTACCAGTATTTCAGTCGCGAGGTGTCGATATTGAACAACTCGCAGAAGTCGTTTCTCAGCAATCTGGGCACCAATACCGTGAGCGACATCACCGCCGGCTCGCAGTCGGTGCTGCAAGGGCTGCTGCAGAGTGGCGTGTTCACACAGGAGCAGGCCCAAGCCATCGCCCAGCAGTTCGGCTCCGGGCTGACGCAAGTGGCCCAGCCCATCGCCGACCAAGGCAACCAGATAGGCAACGAGATACGCGACGCCTTCCGCACCGACTCTAAGAACATCTGGACTGGCGCTGTCATGGTTACGCAGCCCCTCTATATGGGCGGCGGCATAACTGCCATGAACAAGATGGCGCAGATCTCGGAGCTGATGGCCGACAACGCCATCGACTTCACGACGCAGAACACGCTCTACAACATAGAGAACACCTACTGGACGGTGGTCTCCGTGAAGCACAAGAAGCAGTTGGCCGAGAGCTATCTCGAACTGGTGAAGAAGCTGAACAGCGATGTTCACAAGATGATAGCCGAGGGAGTGGCCACCCGCGCCAACGGACTGAAGGTGGACGTGGCCCAGAACACCGCAGAGATGCAACTCACCCAGGCCGAGGACGGCGTGGTGCTGTCGAAGATGCTGCTATGCCAACTGTGCGGAATGCCCCTCGACACCGAGATAACACTCGCCGACGAGGACTCGCCAAACCTCGTGGCTGCGGTGGGCGAGCCTGCGGGCGACACGCTGAGTGGCCGCGACCGCCCCGAAATCCGTATGCTTGAGAACGCCGTCGACATGAGCCGGCAAGCCACCAAGCTGGTGCAAGCAGAGTATATGCCCCATCTCGCGCTGACGGGCGGCTACCTCTTCAGCAATCCCAACGTGTTCAACGGCTTTGAGCGCAAGTTCAAGGGCGTGTGGAACGTGGGCGTAACGCTGCACGTGCCCGTGTGGAACTGGCTTGAGAGCCGCTACAAGATACGCGCGAGCAAGGCCGCCACAGCCATGGCAAACCTGACGCTGGCCGACATGGACGAGAAAGTGGACTTGCAAATCAGCCAAAGCCGCTTCCGCCTGAAGGAGGCCCGCAAGAAGCTCGACATGGCTATGAAGAACCTGACCAGCGCCGAGGAGAACCTGCGCTGCGCCAACCTCGGTTTCAAGGAGGGTGTGATGACCGTTACCGACGTGATGGAGGCACAGACCGCCTGGCAGCAGGCCCAGAGCCAGAAGATCGACGCCGAGATAGGCGTTGTGGAGGGCACGGTGGCACTGAGAAAGGCACTCGGCCAACTCAGATAATCAAACAGAACGACTAAAACAGAAAGCAATGAGCGCAAAACAACAGCACAACAACATACTTTTGGCCGTCTTTGGTTTCACCTGTGTGGTGGCCATAGTGGGCATAATAGGCTTCTTCACCATCAAGCGGCAGCCCGACGTGATACAGGGCGAGGTGGAAGTGGGCGAATACCGCGTGTCGAGCAAGTTGCCCGGCCGCGTGGTTGAGCTCAGAGTGAGGGAGGGCGACTTCGTGCGCAAGGGCGACACACTTGCCATTCTCGAAGTGCCTGAGGCATCGGAGCAGAAGAAAGTGGCCGAGTCGACCGAGCAAGCCACCAAAGCGCTGAGCGACTTGGCCGAGAACGGCAACCGCAGCGAGGCCATAGCCAGTGCATACCACCTCTACCAGCAGGCTGTGGCCGCCCGCGACATAGCGCAGAAGACCTACCAGCGCATGGAGAAGCTCTTCAGCGAGGGCGTCATATCTCAGCAGAAGCGCGACGAGGCTCAAGCCACCTACAAGGCCGCCGAGGCATCGGTTGAGGCCACCAAGAGCACATGGGAACTGGCTCGCAACGGCAAGCGCGAGGAGGAAAAGCGCGCCGCCGAGAAGCAGACGCAAGCAGCCCGCAACGCCGTGGGCGTGGTGGCGGCGTTGCTGCGCGAGACGGTGCAGGTGGCCACGGCCGACGGTGAGGTGACCGATGTCTATCCGAAGGTGGGCGAGCTGGTGGGCCTTGGCTCGCCTATCATGACCATAGCCACCATGAACGACCTGTGGGGCACTTTCAACGTGCGCGAGGACCAGCTCGACGGCATGAAGATAGGCGACACATTCACCGCCTACGTGCCGGCTTTCAAGAAGAACTTGAAGATGCGCGTCTACTATATGAAGGACGAGGGCACCTACGCCGTTTGGAAAGCCACCAAGACCAACGGCGACTACGACCTGAAAACATTTGAGGTGAAAGCCCGTCCCGTAACCAAGATTGACGGGTTGAGGCCTGGCATGTCGTTGATAGTGAAGTGATGAAGACCACACTGTCGAGACTTCTCCACATCATGTTGCGGGAGGTGGGCATCATGCGAAGCAACCCCATCTACCCATTTTGTATGGTGGTGTTTCCGATAGTGGTAACCATCTACTTCACCTCACTGCTCAACGGAGGCCAGCCAGTGGAAATGCCCGTCGGCGTGGTCGACCTCGACAACACGTCGACCACGCGCTCGATGGTGCGCAGGCTTGACGCATTCCAGACCACAAAGGTTGTGGCCTACTACAACACCACCCATGAGGCGCGTAAGGCCATGCAACAGGGCAAAATCTACGCCTACCTCTATCTGCCCAAGGGCACCACGGCCGACCTACTGGCCAACCGCCAGCCGCGCGTGGGCTTCTACTACACCAGTACAATCATGCTTGCGGGCTCGATGCTCTACCGCGACTTGAAGACGATAACCACGCTGGGCTCCGCCGCCGTCGGCATCAGCAAGCTGTCGGCACTGGGCAAGACTTCCGACGAGATAAGCACATTCCTTCAGCCCATCACCTTGGATTTGCACATGATAGGCAATCCGTGGATGAATTACAACGTCTATCTGAGCACAATAATGGTGCCGGGCATACTGATGATGTTCATCTTCCTGATCACTGCCTACAGCCTCGGCACCGAACTGAAGTTCCGCCGCTCGCGTCAGCTGATGAAGATGGCCGGGGGCAACATCCACGTGGCGGTGCTTGGCAAGATCATTCCGCAGTTCTTCATCTTCCTCACCATTGTGCTGGCCTATATGTGGTATCTCTACGGTCATCTGGGCTTCCCACATCCCGGCGGACTGGTGCCGATACTGGTTCTGAGCTTCCTCACGGTGGTGTCAGCCCAGGGCTTCGGCATATTCATGTTCGGGCTGATGCCGTCGCTGCGCATGTCGATGAGCCTCTGCTCGCTATGGGCGGTGCTGGGCTTCTCGCTTTGCGGCGCCACATTCCCGCTCTATGCCATGGACAGCATGATTGAGGCCATGGCACAGTTGTTCCCTCTCCGGCATTTCTTCATGATCTATCAGATTTGCATCTTCAACGGTTTCCCGCTGGCCGACGCGTTCTGGAACGTGGGCTGCCTCGTGGTTATGGCTTGCTTGCCGATGCTGGTGCTGGGCCACATACGCAAGGCGTGGCAGAAATACGTCTATATACCTTAAAGCTGTAACCCCATGAGCAACGACAACAAGACATTCTGGCAGCAGATAGGCGAGGGCCTGCGCGACATGTGCTATATATGGTGGCTCGAGATGAAGAACATCTTTCTCGACGAGGGTGCGCTGATATTCATGATACTTGTACCAATTGGCTATCCGCTGCTCTACTCGTGGATCTACAACAACGAGGTGGTGCGCGAGGTGCCGGTGGCGGTGGTCGACCTGAGCCATTCGCAGCCGAGCCGCGAGTTTCTGCTCAAGCTCGACGGCACGCCCGATGTCGACGTGAAATACCATTGCTCAAGCATGGACGAGGCCCGCGACCTGGTGGGGAGGCAAGTGGTGAGGGGAATCATCTACTTCCCTGCCGACTTCTCAACGCGAGTGGGTAGGGGAGAGCAGGCCCACGTCGGCGTGTATTGCGACATGAGTACAATCCTCACCTACAAGGCCATTTACAAGGCGGCGCAGGCGGTGGCCTCGAGCATGAGCACGCAGATACAGATACCGCAGTCGGGCGGAGTTACGGAGCGCGACGACGAGATAAACACGGGGCCGCTGCTTGTCGACGATGTGCAAATATTCAACACCACCGGCGGCTATGGCAACTTCCTGTTGCCCGCCGTGCTGATGCTGATATTGCAACAGACGCTGCTGCTCGGCATTGGCCTCTCCGCCGGCACCGCCCGGGAGAACAACCGCTACCGCGAGCTGGTGCCAGTCAGCCGCCACTACAACGGCATCTTCCGCATCGTGTTCGGCAAGTCGATGTGCTATTTCATGATCTACTGCGTCATGGCGGCCTACATCACGCTTGCTGTGCCGCGGTTCTTCAGCTTCACCACGATGTACGACCCGCTGACGCTGCTGCTGTTCATGCTGCCCTACATCCTGAGTTGCATATTCTTCGGCATGATGCTGTCGGGCTTTGTGCGCTATCGTGAGAACGTGATGCTATTAGTGGTGTTCACGTCGGTGCCATTCCTCTTCCTTTCGGGCGTGAGTTGGCCTGAGAGCAACATTCCGGCTTTCTGGAAGTCGGTCAGCTATATCATTCCCTCAACCTTTGGCATTCAGGGCTACATCGCCATCAACTCGATGGGAGCCACGCTGACAGACGTGGAACCGCAGTTCCGTGCGCTGTGGATACAGACTGGTGTCTATTTCCTGATGACTTGCGCCGTCTATCGCTACCAGATCATTGCCACGCGCCGCCACCTCATCGCCCAGATGAAGTCGTTGAGGGCCAAACTTGAGGAATGATAAACCCAAATCGGTCATTTGGAAGTGTCAGTCAACATAATTCATAGACATTATCCACTTGTAGTGGCCGTCCCTTGTGGCGGCCATTATTAATGTTCGACCTCTTTTTTATGTGGTTGTGCCTTTGCTTTATGGCCGCCACAAGGGCGGCCACTACAAGTGTCTGTCTATTATAGTCTGTTTATATGAAAAAAAACGTCCGGCCAGCAAACGCGATGGTTTGTCTGACCGGACGAAACTTAATTGTGCCACCTTCAGCTTGTGGCTTATAGGTTAGGTTTAGTTGTGGGTTGATGTCTTTATTCCTGATAGAGGCCGAACGCCTTTGCACCGTCGGGCACTTGCTCCACATTGTCGATCCACACCGAGTAGTAGAGTATCTGCACCCCGAGCGTTTGCTTGCCGCCCACTGTTACATACTGCATAAAGCTGTAGCCGCTGTTGGCGTAAAACACGAACTTCAGGTTTTTCTGTGTGCCGTTGACGGTAACGTTCTTCTCGATGGTGTACGGGTTGACAATGCACTGCACCGGGTTGCTTGCCACGGCGTAGTACTGGCAAGTGAGGTCGTCGTTAGGCAGAGCATTGATGGCAGCCTTGACGTCGTTGTCGGCCACATTGTCGCCCAGTTGACTCAGTGGGAAGTCGTAGATGACGAGCGTGGAATCGGGGTTCACCATCCACGTAGCGTCGACAGTGTCATTCTTGGCTGTGCCGTTGTCGTCCACCTCGTAGTAGACCATCTTGCCACGGTGCGTGCCAGCCAAGCTTAGCTGGGCGTTCATCTGCTCCTGCTGCGAGAGTGCGTTGTTATCGTCGTCATCATCGTTGATGCACGAGCTGAAAGTCAATGCCGCCACTGCCATGAGGGCGACAGAGAGTGTGCTGAATAATCTTGTCTTCTTCATCTTGTAGGTATAGGTTATATTATAATCCAACCACAAAGGTAACAGTTTTCGAGAAACTGCGTGCATTTTCCAACGATTTTAACATTGTCAGCCGGCGAAGTCGACCAATATGCGGAACACCTTGCCAGGGTTCTTGTCCCACCACTGCATTGCGTCGAGCGCGTCCTCTGGCTTCACCACGCGGCTTATCAGCTCATCGGTGGGGCAGGTGCCGCGCTCCAAATAGCGGATGACGGCCTCGAAATCCTTTGGCGTGGCGTTGCGCGAGCCGCGTATGTCGAGCTCCTTCTTTACAAAGAGGCTCGTGTTAAGCTCCACGTCGGTCTTGGCGTAGCCGATGCAACCGATGCGACCGGTGAAAGCCACCTCGTTGACAGCCAGCTTGTAGGTTGGCACGCTGCCCACAGCCTCTATAATCACATCTGGTCCCATTCCGCCAGTCATTTGGAGGAGTTTCTCATGCACATTGTCGCTGATGGTGTTGACGGCGTAGGTGGCTCCCATGCGCTTGGCCAGCTCCAGTTTGCTGTCGTCGATGTCGGCGGCTATCACTGTGGCGCCACGCAGAGCCGAGCGCACCACTGCGCCGAGGCCCACCATGCCGCAACCAATCACCATCACAGTGTCGACGTCGCTCACTGCTGTGCGGCTGACGGCGTGGAAACCCACCGACATTGGCTCCACCAACGCCACCACTTTCGGCTCAAGCTTTCCGGCTGGTATTATCTTCTGCCATGGCAGGGCGAACAGCTCGCGCATGGCTCCGTCGCGCTGCACCCCGAGAGTCTCGTTGTGCTCGCAAGCATTCACCCGTCCGTTGTGGCAAGCGGCGCAGTGGCCGCAGTTGGTGTAGGGGTTGCACGTTACGAGCATGCCCGGCTTTATCGTCTCTGGCACACCCTCGCCCACGCTCTCCACCCGTGCGCTCACCTCGTGGCCGGGTATCACAGGGTTCAGGGCCATCATGTTGCGCCCGCGGAAGGTGTTGAGGTCGGAGCCGCAGAAGCCGACATACAGCATTCGCAGCAACACCTCGCCTGCCTTGGGTTTCTCAGGCGCCTCCATTTCCACCACGCTCAGTTCGTGGTTGTGTGTGATCTTAATTGCTTTCATTCCTTTAACAATCTATTATGTTTCGTCTTTATTACTTTATTATCTCAATTCTCAATTCTCAATTCTTAATTCTTAATCCTCAATTCTCAATTCTCAATTCTCAATTCTCAATTCTCAATTCTCAATTCTCAATCCTCAATTCTCAATTACCCTATACCCTCTCCATCCATAGTAGGCGCACACCATGAAGCACACCAACGGCACGATATAGGCGGCATGGTAGACTTGGGGCATCTTGTGCATGATGAAGGCCGTGAACTGCGGCACCATGGCGTTGCCCACTATGGCCATCACGAGGAAGGCAGAGCCGCTCTTGGTGCGCTCGCCGAGACCCGTCAGTGCCAATGAGAACTGTGTGGGGTAGATGATGGACATGAAGAACGACACGCCCATCATGCATATCACTCCAGCCCATCCGCCGAGAAGCATGATGACCAGGCAGAGCAACACATTGACCGAGGCGTAGACCGTGAGCATGTTGTGAGGCTTGAAGCGTCCCATCAGCGCAGTGCCTATCCACCTTCCGAGGAGGAAGCAGAGCATATAGACGCCAAAGAGCGTTGTGGCCGTGGCCTCGTCGATGCCGGCGTATGTGCAGCAGTAGACGAGGAAGAGACTGTTGATGGCCGTCTGTCCGCCGTTGTAGAAGAACTGCGCTATCACGCCCCAGCGCAGGTGGCTGACGCGCAGCACCGAGAAGTCGATGAGCTTGCTCTCGTTGCCCCCTTCGCTGCGCATGCGTTGCGTCTCCAATTCGTCGGCGGTCTTCGGCAGCCGCGTGAAGACGAACACCATGGCCGCCAATATGAGCACGCTGCCCAGGATGAAGTAGACGTGGGAGAACTTGCCGCTGCCCAGCACGGCCTTGCTCAGGAACATGGCCGCTATGAAAGCGCCCAGCCCATTGATGGCCTGTGCCAGATTGAGGCGGCGTGGCGCCGTCTGCGGGTCGCCCAACTCGGTTACGTAGGGGTTGGCCGCCGTCTCGAGAAAGCACATGCCCGTGGCGATGATGAAGAATATCGACAAATAGACGGGGTAGGAGTTGATGGCCGAGGCGGGGAAGAACAGAAACGAGCCAACGGCGGCCAGCGTCAGTCCGAAGATGATGCCGGCTTTATAGCTGAACCGCTTCATGAACATGGCTATCGGTATGGGACAGATGAAGTAAGCCAACCAATAGGCGCTCTCGGTGAACGATGCCTCAAAGGTGTTAAGGTTGCACTGCTTCATCAACTGGCGGATCATCGTGGGCAGCAGGTTGCTGCTGATGGCCCAAAGGAAAAACAACGTGAACACCAGTGCCAGTGCCACGCGGTTGCGTTTGTTGTTCATTCTGACATGTTTTTAATGTAGGGCAGCACGGGCAGCTGTCCGAATCCATAGAATTGGTGGGCGTTCTCGCCGAGGAAGAGCCGCTTCTCGCGGTCGCTCAGCTCAGTGGTCTTGGTGATGAAATCGTACGACATGCGGTAGGTGATGGCGGTGATGGTGCGCGGGTAGTCGCTGCCCCACATCAGCCGCTCCCAGCCCACCCAGTCGGCGGCTTGCCGGATGCTCCTCACAGCCGACGGGAATGGGTAGAACTCCGAGTTGTAGAGCCACGTGATGCCGCCCGACTCTATCATAACATTGTCGCCGAGCAGTGCCAACTTTATCTGGCTCTCGAACGACGGTGTGGTGACATAGCCAAGATGACCGATGGCCACTTTCAGCCGCGGGCATTCGCTTATAACCTCAGCCATCTCGCCAACCTGTTTCTCGCTGTCGGCGAGGCATATACTGAGCGTCATGCCCTCCTCTTCCATCCACTTGAATATTGGCATCAGTTCGGTGAGCGGTCGCGATGTCATGCGGTGGCCGGGGAAGGCCAATCCACGCAAGCCCATCTTCTTAGCTTTTTTAGCCTCGTCGATTGTGAACGCCAAACCCATGCAGAAGAATCGGGTGGGGTAGCGTCGCTGCACGTTGGCGAGATACTGGTTCTGGTTGCCGTCAATAACCTCTTGCACCACCACAGCCGCGCCCACCTGGGCGTAGTCCATGTTGGAGAGAAACACCTCGGCGGTGTTTCTCCCGTCAATCATGAACGGCGGCAACATCTGCACCTCCTCGCCGAAGAACTCTGAGCGCGAGCCGTTGGGCGAGAGGGTGCGGATGGGTTGTCCGTCGACCATTGTGTCTTGCCTCAGCCACAAGTGGCTGTGGGCGTCTATTATCGTCATGTTGTCCATATCATGTGTTGGCCCACGTAACGCGCTTCTGGTCGCCGATTATTTCCTGCACTTTCTTCACCAGTTCCCAGTCGGGCTCCTGGCTGGCCCACTCTATGTTGCGGCGCACGTTGTCGGGGTTGGCCGACGAGAACAGTGTGCTGGCCACTCGTGGATTGCTGACGCTGTATTCCAGTGCCAGCTTCTCTATTGCGTAGCCCTGCTCGCGGCAATAGTCGGCGGCCTTCTTGCAGACGTCTTTAAGTGGCTGTGGAGCCGGATGCCAGTCCGGTGCGCCGCGCTGTGTGAGCAAGCCCATCGAGAATGGCGATGCGTTGATCACGCCCACTCCGTGCTGCTCGAAGAAGTCGAGATAGTCGGTGAGCGCGTCGTCGTTGAGGCAGAAGTGGCAGAAGTTGAGCACTGTCTCCACAGTGCCGTCCTCCACGTGCTCTATCACCCACTTCAGGTTTTTCAGTTGCAGGTCGGTTATTCCCACGTGCTTCACCACGCCCTCGCGCTTCAGCTCGTGCAGTGCCGGCAGCGTCTCATCCACCACCTTCTGCAAGCCCTCAGAGGTGCGGCCTTGGAACTCTATGTCATGCACTTGGATCAGGTCGATGTAGTCGACGTGCAGACGCTCCATGCTCTCGTAGACGCTCTCCTTGGCTCGCTTGGCACTGTAGTCCCACGTGTTGTGGCCGTCCTCGCCGTAGCGGCCCACCTTGGTGGCCAAATAGTATTTGTCGCGTGGCAGCCTCTGCAAAGCCTGTCCTAAAACGGTCTCTGCCTTGTAGTAGCCATAGTATGGACTCACGTCGATGTAGTTGATGCCGCCGTCAACAGCTGCCACCACAGCGTCGATGCTCTGCTCGAGCTTTGTGGCGTGGAAAACGCTGCCAAGCGAAGAGGCGCCGAAGCCCAGTGCCGACACCTTCATTCCCGTATTGCCTAACTCTCTGTATTGCATTGTAGTTTTTAAGTTTTAAGTTTAGAAGTTTTTGAGTTTTAAGTTTAAAGTCTTAAGTTTTAAGTTTAAAGTTTTTGAGTTTTAAGTTTGAAGTTTTTAAGTTTGAAGTTGAGTGTTGACAATTAAATTAATTCTTCATTCTTCATTCTTCATTTTTCATTCATACAAGTGGAACATCCGCTCCATCATCGTCCACTTCTCATCGCTGGTGGCGCCGGGGCGGCTCTGCTGATATTTGCCCACCGTGTCCTCCCACTCAGCTTGGCGGGGCAGAGTGGCGAGCCGGCGCATGGCCTTGTCCCAGTCGAAGTCCTCTGGCGCATCGACTATCATCACCAGATGGTTGCCACTGATGTAGATTTCCATTTCCAGAATGCCCACTTCGCGTATGCCGTCGCGTATCTCCTTCCATTGCACAGCCTCTGAGTGCAGCCGCCGGTACTCGCGAATGGCCGCCTCGTCGTCGACGAGGTCGAGCGTCTGCACATATCTCTTGGTCTTGAATGGATATTGTTTTTGCTTGTAGCCGTCCATAATGGTAAGTTAAAAGTTTGAAGTTAAAAGTTAAAAGTTAAAAGTTTAAAGTTTGAAGTTAAAAGTTTGAAGTTTGAAGTTAAAAGTTTGAAGTTTTATAGTTGCTATAGATACTATTGATACTATAGGTACTATTGAAACTATTGAAACCTATCTCAACACCATTGCCGCACGGAGGAGCGCAATCACTGGCTCGCCCGTGCGGCAGTCTTTGGAGTTGTCAAGTGGAGTCAGGCTTATTTCTCCTTCGGCTCAATCAGCTTCCAGATGCAAGCCGACAGGGCGCCGCCTACCAATGGACCTACGATGAATATCCACAGGTGGCTTAGTGCGCCAGCGTGGCCAGGAGTGAGCTGGGCGAAGATGGCCGGGCCGATGGAACGGGCCGGGTTGACCGACGTGCCAGTGTAGCGGATGCAAGCCAGATGGACAAGCACCAGGGCCAGACCGATGGCCAGACCGGCGAAGTTGTTTGTTGCGCCGTTGGTCTTTGCCGTGGCTCCGAGAACTACGAGCACAAACACGCAGGTGAAGAATACCTCAGCCAGCAGTCCGCCACCCACGCTCACCGTGTCAGCGCCCAGTGGCTGCAAGTCGTTGGCGCCCAATGCGCTCGCTGCCAAGTCGCCTCCAGCAGCAGTAACGAGCAGATAGAGCAGCAATGCGCCAATCAGACCGCCTATCACCTGGAACAGAATGTACATCGCGCAGTCCTTGCCGCTCATCCTTCCGCTCAGCCACACTCCGAGCGATATGGCGGGGTTGATGTGGCAGCCCGATATGCCGCCGATGGTGTAGGCCATAGCCACAACAGAGAGGCCGAAAGCCAACGCTGTGCCCACCACAGTGGCAGGCTGGGCCACATCGCAGCCCAACGACACGGCTGCACCGCAGCCCATAAGCACGAGCACCATTGTGCCCACCATTTCTGCTAAATACTTTTTCATGTTCTATTTTGTTTTTGGTTAGAGGATGCGCCTCAAGAAGTGGTTTGTTTCAATGGCAAAGTTACACTAAAACTTACAAACGACAAAGAAAAAATGCAGTTTTCTTGCTAAAATAATCAGTTGTGCGGTTGTTTTGGGGAAATTGACAATTGACGAAGCCCTGTAAAAAATCTTAAATTTGAATTACCGCCACCAATTTTAAGCTTATTTATTCCTTAATTGGGGTCGATTGTTTCACTATTGTAGTAATTTTGCACAAAGAAAAAGCAAAAAAAGACATTTCATTGACTATGGCAGAACAAATAGACATACGCGAGCTGAACGTGGTAATAGAGCAGCAGAGTGGTTTTGTGGTCAACTTGACCACGGGCATGAACCAAGTGATAGTGGGGCAGCGCCATCTTATCGACTCGCTGCTCATCAGCCTCCTTTCAGGTGGGCACATCCTGCTTGAGGGCGTTCCAGGCCTGGCCAAGACCCTGGCCATCAGTACACTGGCCAAACTCATCAACGCCAAGTTCAGTCGAATTCAATTCACACCTGACCTGCTTCCGGCAGACGTGGTGGGCACAATGATCTACTCGCAGAAGGACGAGAACTTCCATTGCAAGCGCGGTCCTGTGTTCGCCAACTTCGTGCTGGCCGACGAGATCAACCGCGCCCCGGCCAAGGTGCAGAGCGCGTTGCTCGAGGCTATGCAGGAGCACGAGGTAACGATAGGCGACCAGACATTCCAGTTGCCCGACCCGTTCCTCGTGATGGCCACGCAGAACCCGATAGAGCAGGAGGGCACATACCAGCTGCCCGAGGCTCAGGTGGACCGCTTCATGCTCAAGGTGGTGGTGGGCTATCCGACCATCGACGAGGAGAAGCTCATCATGCGCGAGAATTTGCAAGGGCAGATGCCCGAGGTTAAACCCGTGACCACGGCAGAGGAAATTGTAAAGGCCCGCGATGTGGTCAACCAGGTGTACATCGATGAGAAGATAGAGCAGTATATCGCCGACATCGTCTTCGCCACTCGCTATCCCGACCGCTATGGCCTCGGCGAGCTTAAAGACATGATTAGTTTCGGCGGCAGTCCACGCGCCAGCATTAGCCTGGCCAAGGCTGCCAGAGCCTACGCCTTCATCAAGCGGCGAGGCTATGTGGTGCCTGAGGATGTCAGGGCTGTGGCTCACGACGTGCTGCGCCACCGCATCGGCCTGACCTACGAGGCTGAGGCTGCCAACGTTACAAGCGAGGAGATAGTGTCGAAGATCATCAACCGCGTTGAGGTGCCCTGAGCCACACTGAGGGGTATCTAATGCGATGGAGGCAATATGGAGTTGCAGACAAAAGACATACTCAAGAAAGTAAGGAAGATAGAAATCAAGGCTCGTGGACTGAGCCAGAACATCTTCGCAGGGCAGTATCACTCCGCCTTTAAGGGACGGGGCATGGCTTTCTCCGAGGTGAGGGAGTACCAGTATGGCGACGACGTGCGCGACATCGACTGGAATGTTACCGCCCGCTTCCACCGCCCCTACGTCAAGGTGTTTGAGGAGGAGCGTGAGCTGACGGTGATGCTGCTTGTTGATGTGAGCGGTTCGCTCGACTTCGGCACCACCACGCAGACAAAGGGCGACTTGGCCACAGAGATAGCCGCCACGCTGGCTTTCAGTGCCATACAGAACAACGACAAGATAGGTGTGGTGTTCTTCTCCGACAGGATAGAAAAATACATCCCGCCAAAGAAAGGACGACGCCACATATTATATATAATACGCGAGATGCTGAGCTTCAGGCCTCAGAGTCGCCACACCGACGTGGGTCAGGCAGTGGCCTTCCTCACAAGGGTGATGAAGCGCAGGGTAACGGCATTTGTCATCAGCGACTTCTTCAGCCAGCGCGATTTCAGCCATGAGCTGAAGATATGCAACTCGAAGCATGACGTGGTGGCCATACAAGTCTACGACCGACGCGCCCGCGAGTTGCCAGACGTGGGGTTGGTTCGCGTGGAGGACGCCGAGACAGGCCATGAGACGCTTATAGACACCAGCAGTCGCCGGCTGCGCCAAGCCCATACACGCTGGTTCGAGAGCCGGCAGGAAGGACTGCGTCAGGTTTTCGCAGGAAGCAAGGTCGACGCCATCTCGGTGGCCACCGACCAAGACTACGTCAAGGCTCTGATGGCACTGTTTGCCCAAAGAGCGTGAACCAATTAAAAGTTATGAGCAAGATTAGAAGCATAACCATCACACTACTGTTGCTGCTCGTGGCCACCGCCGCAAGCGCACAGGCCACCGTCAGCGCACGGCTCGACAGCATGCGCATCCCCTTCGGTGGGCAGACAACGCTGCGCCTTCGCGTGAGTGCGCCAAAGGGCGTGGCCGTCGTCATGCCTCAGCTCAAGGCTGGGCAAATGCTGGTCGATAGTGTGATGGTTGTGGAGCAGCCCCAGATAGAGAACAAGACGCGGGGCGACAGCACTGTAAGCGAGTTTTCTGTGCCCATCACCAGCTTCACCCCGAACCGCTACACTCTGCCAGGACTGAAAGTCAGTGTGGGCGGCAAGCCTGTTGTGGCCAATACGCTCTCGCTCCAAGTTGACAGCGTGGTGCTGGACAAGCAGAACCCGCAGAAGACATATCCGCCCAAGGACATACAGCGCAACCCCTTCAGCTGGGCCGACTGGTGGCTGCCGCTGCTTCTGCTCGTGGTGGCTGTGGTGTCGATTGTGGGCATCGTGGCCTCAGCAAAGCGACTGCGCAGCCGCAAGCCTCTCCGTATGGTTGTGCGTGAGGTGAAGATAGTGCCTGCCCATCAGCGGGCTTTGGAACGCATAGAGGAGCTGAAGAGCCGGATGCCTCAAGATTCCAAGGAGTACTACACCAGCCTGACCGACGTGCTCCGTCAGTATATCAGTGAGCGCTTCAGCTTCAACGCCATGGAGATGACCTCAGAGGAAATCATAGGTCGTCTCAACCAAGAGGCCGACAAGGAAAAGACCGATGAGCTGCGCCAGGTGCTGAGCACAGCCGACCTTGCCAAGTTCGCCAAATATTCCACGCCGGGCGATGAGAACGAGCAGAACCTGCAGAGTGTGGCTCGCTTCATCAGCGACACCAAGCTCAACCAGCAGGAACGTATCGTGAAGACTGTGCCTGAACTCACAGCCCAGCAGCAAGCGATTATGAGCACCCGCCATATATGCAAGTGGCTGATAGCGGTGCTGTCGGTGGTTGCCGTGGCCGCTGTGGTGGCGATGGTGGTGTTGGTCGTGCCGCTGTTAGGCGATATATAAAATAAACGTGTTAGAATGTATTTCGCAAACAAGATATATTTCCTCCTGTTGCTGCCCGTGGCATTGTGGGTGGTTTGGTACTTCCTCCATCAGAAGCGCACCGAACCCACCATGCTGATGAGCGACACACATGCCTACACGCGGGCCCCACGCTCGTGGCGCGTCAGGCTGCGCCATCTGCCCATGGTGCTGCGCACGCTGGCTTTGGTGCTCATAGTGGTGGCTTTGGCCCGCCCGCAGGTAACCACACCGATAGGCGCTGAACGCGACGTGGAGGGAATCGACATAATGATGGCCATGGACGTGAGCACCAGTATGTTGGCCGAGGACTTGAAGCCCAACCGGCTGGAGGCTGCCAAGAGCGTGGCCGCCGAGTTCATAGGCGACCGGCCAAACGACAACATTGGTCTGACCATCTTCGCCGGCGAGGCGTTCACCCAGTGCCCTATGACCACCGACCACGCCTCGCTGCTCAACCTGCTCCACTCCGTCCGCACCGACATAGCCGCCCGCGGCCTCATAGAGGACGGCACCGCCGTGGGCATGGGTCTGGCCAGTGCGGTGGGGCGGCTGAAGGACTCCAAGGCCAAGTCGAAAGTGGTGATACTGCTCACCGACGGTAGCAACAACCGTGGCGACATTTCGCCCGTAACCGCCGCTGAGATAGCCCGCTCGGTGGGCGTCAGGGTCTATACCATCGCCCTCGGCACCAACAAGGTGGCACCCTATCCGATGGTGGTGGGTGGCTCGGTGCAGTATGTCAACCTGCCGGCCGAGGTCGACACTGCCACACTGGCCCAGATAGCCCAGACCACACAGGGACACTTCTATCGCGCCGGCTCCACAGCCGAGCTGAAAAAGATATATGGCGAAATCGACAAGATGGAGAAAACCAAACTCAAGTCGAAGTCGCTGAGTAAGAAATACGACGCCTACCAGCGGTTCCTTTGGGTGGCAGTGCTGTTGCTGCTCTTGGAGCTTCTGCTCAGGCTTACAACATTCAGGAGGATACCGTGATGTTCCGATTCCTTGACTCTCAATATCTGTGGCTCTTGTGGCTTGTGCCAGCGCTTCTGTTGATGGCGCTGAGGGCGGCGTGGAAGCGGCGCAAAGCCATGAAGACTTTTGCCGGCCAACTTGGAGAGCGTCTTGCCCCCATGGCCAGCCACTTCCGTCTGAGGCTGAAGCTCGTGCTCTGTCTCATCGCCCTCACTTTGTTGATAGTGGCTCTGGCGCGGCCGCAAGCGGGAGTTCGCAACACCCGCGAGAAGCGGCAAGGCATCCAAGCCATAATCTGCATGGACATCAGCAACTCCATGCTGGCCACCGACGTGGCTCCGAGCCGTCTCGACAAGAGCAAGATGATTGTGGAGGACCTTGTCGATGAGTTTGTCGACGACAAGGTGGGGCTTGTGGTCTTCGCCGGAGACGCCTTTGTGCAGCTGCCCGTAACGAGCGATTACGTCAGCGCGAAGATGTTTCTTGACAACATACAGCCCTCTCTCATCCAAGACCAGGGCACTGACATAGGCAAGGCTATCACGCTGGCCCTCAACTCTTTCGACAAGAGTTCGTCGCAGGGCAAGGCCATCATCCTCATCACTGACGGCGAGGATCATGAGGGAGGCGCGGAGGAAGTCGCACGTCAAGCCGCCAAGCAGGGGGTGAAGGTGTATGTGCTCGGTGTGGGAGGCACTTCAGGAGCGCCTATCCCGACAGGTGATGGCAACTATCTGGCTGACCAAAGTGGCCAGACGGTTATGACGAAACTCAACGAGCAGATGTGCCGTCAGCTGGCTCAGGCTGGCAACGGCATCTACCTCCACGTCGACAACACCTCTGACGCTGGCGACAAGCTATCCGACGAGGTGCAGAAGTTGCAGAAAGGAGAAATCGACGGCTACAGCTACAGCAATTTTGCTGAGCAATACCAATGGTTCGCCTTTGCGGCGTTGCTCCTGCTTTTGGCTGACTGTTGCATCACTGAGGCCCGCAACCCGAGAATCAGGAAGTGGCAACTCTTCAAGCCACAGCGCGGACTGACAAGCAAAGACTGACAAAAACGAGGAAACAAACATGAAAACATATATTCTCACCATAATGCTGATGTTGGCCACGGTGGCTCAGGCACAGAGCGACCGCAAGCTAATACGGTCGGGCAACAGCAATTACCGGCAGAAGCTGTATGCCAAGGCCGAAACCGACTACCGCAAAGCTCTGGCCAAGAACTCGCAAAACCCTCAGGCCGCCTACAACCTGGGTCGCGTGCTGCAGGAGCAGGGCAAGCAGAAAGAGGCTTTGGCTCAATACGCCGCCGCGGCCAAGATGGAGAAGAACCGCACACGCCGAGCCATGAGCTACCATAACATGGGCACCATCCACCAGAAGCAGCAGGAGTTGGACAAGGCGGTCAAGGACTATAAGCAGGCTTTGCTGCTAAACCCCAAGGACAACGAGACTCGCTACAACTTGGCCCAGTGTCTGCGCCAACAGAAGCAGCAACAACAGCAACAGCAGCAAAACAAGAACCAACAGCAACAACAGCAAAACAAGAATAAGCAAGACAAGGACAAGCAAAACCAGAAGCAGCAGCCCAAGGACAACAAGATGAGCCGTGACAATGCCGAGCAGATGCTCCAAGCGGCGATGCAAGAGGAGCAGAACACTCAGAAGCGACTTCAGAATGCCATGAGGCAGCCTTCGCAAAGGCAGAAAGCCAAAAACTGGTAGATAGCCGATGTCTTTCAACGCAATAAAGAACAATTTATGAGGAGACTTCTACTTATATTCTTTTCCATATTGGCTCTGAGCCCAGTTGTGGCGCAGGAGGTGCACGTCAGCGTGCCGCATCATGTGGCAGTGGGCGAGGAGTTCAGATTGGAATACACCGTGAGCAACAAGAGCCTCGACGGACTGCATCCCGGCAGCATTCCTGAAGGCTTAGAAGTAGTGTACGGCCCCAGCCAGTCGAGTTCGTCGTCCTACCAGTTTGTCAACGGCCACGCCATCAGCTCCAGCAGCTCGTCGGTGAGCTACATTCTGGTGGCCACACGCCATGGGTCTTTCACCATCGGTGGTGCCACGGCAGTGGTCAACGGACGCAAGGTGAAGACTTCGGCGGTCAAGATCACAGCCTCTGGCAGTGCCACAGGAGCCATCCACGCCCAGCACTCAGGTCAGCGACAGAGCCAACAAGAGTGGAGCGAGGAGCCGGAGGAGCGTCGCTCGGGTGAGCTTTTCATCCGTGTAACGCCGAGCAAGAGCCGTGTGTATGAGCAGGAGCCAGTGTTGCTGACTTATAAGGTCTACACCACTATGTCGCTCACACAGCTTGAGGGAAAGATGCCCGAGCTGACAGGCTTCCACTCTCAGGAGGTGAAGTTGCCAGGTCCGAAGACCTACCACACCGAGCAATTCAATGGTCGCACCTACAAGACGGTGGTCTGCAGCCAATATCTGATGTATCCGCAGATGACCGGCAATCTCACCATACCCTCCATCACCTTCCGTGGTGTGGTGAGCGAGCAGCCGCGCAGCGTCGATCCGCTCGACGCCATCTTCGGTGGACAGGGCGGAGAGATGGAGGTGAGCCGCAACATCAAGGCTCCGAGCGTTACCATCCACGTCGACCCTCTGCCAAAGCGTCCCGCTGGATTCTCTGGTGGGGTAGGGCGGTTCAACATCTCCTCGCAGGTTGACAAGCAAGAGGTGCAAGCCGGACAGCCGGTCAACCTCCGCATTGTCGTGGGCGGTTCTGGCAATCTGAAGCTCATCAAGCAGCCAGAGGTGAAGTTTCCACAGCAGTTCGACCACTATGACGCCAAACTGACCGATAAGACGCGAGTTACATCACGCGGAGTGGAAGGCAACATGATCTACGACATACTCATGGTGCCTCGCAAGGAGGGCAAGTACACTATACCTGCCATCAGTTTCATTTATTACGACACCAAGGCCAAGGCCTATCGCACCATTAAGACCGAGCCCATAGCCATCAGTGTGTTGTCGGGCAATGGCTCCGATGGCTCTGAGGTCAGGGCTGAGGCTGCAACCGACGACATCCGACCCATCCACACTGGCAAGGACAGCCACACCGACACCGACGGCTTCTTCTTCGGGTCGACAGCCTATTGCGTGGTGCTACTGTTGCTGGTGGCGGCGTTTGTGGCACTGATAGTGGTGTTTCGCAAGCGCGCCATGGAGCTGGCCAACGCCACACTGGTGCGCGGGCGCAGGGCCAACAAGGTGGCTTCTCGCCGTTTGCGTTCTGCCAATCTGCTCATGCTCAAGGGGCAGCGGCAAGGCTTCTACGAGGAGGTGCTGCATGCGCTTTGGGGATACGTGGGCGACAAGTTGGGCATGCCAGCCGAACAGCTCAACCGCGAGAACATAGCAGGAAGGCTGGAGGGTCTCGGCATCGACCAAGTCACATCGGCCAAACTCATCGACGCGATTGACGAATGCGAGTTTGAACGTTATGCCCCGGCTTCGGAGGAGGGCGACATGAACCGCACTCTCGAAAAGGCAATGACAGCTATCATGGACATAGAGAATGTGCTCAAGCAGAAAGGCACGAAGCTGAAGTCCTCTGCTGGGGCGGCGGTGCTGCTGCTCTTGGCTCTGCTTCCGCTCTCAGCCTCGGCCATAACGAAGCAGAACGCCGACGATGAATACAATCGTGGCAACTTCAAACAAGCCATCGCTGACTACGAGGAACTGCTGGGCGACCACAGGAGTGCTGACCTCTACTACAATCTCGGCAACGCATATTATCGCGCCGACAACCTGCCCCGTGCAATAATCAATTACGAGCGTGCCCTGAGGCTTGACCCAGGCAACCGCGACATCAGGTGGAATCTGGAAGTGGCCAACTCGAAGACGATTGACAAAATAACGCCGTCGCCAGAATTCTTCCTCGCCCGGTGGTGGAAAGCCGTAGTCTACCTCTTTGGTGTCGACGGCTGGGCTGTGGTATCGATTGTCAGCGTGCTTTTAGCATTGCTACTGGCCTTGGTCTATCTCTTTGGAGGGCGCGTCGGCTTGCGCAAGACGGGCTTCTTCGGTGGCGTGTTCTTCTTGTTGGTGTTCGTGCTGTCCAACGTGTTTGCCTATCAGCAGAAGTCGGCCATAGAGAATCACCGTGGAGCTGTCGTGGTGGCGCCAACGGTGAGCGTCAGAACCACTCCTGATGCCAACGCACAGTCCAGCTTTGTGCTCCACGAGGGCACCAAGGTCGACATAACCGACCGCCAGTTGAAGGGTTGGCGCGGTGTCAAGGTGGCTGATGGGCGCGATGGCTGGGTGCAGGAGTCAGCGTTGGAAGAAATATAAACATAACTCAGAGAGAAGAAACTTGGACATAAGCATACTACAGTTCTTCAATGGCAGCGACTCGTTGTGGCTCGACGGGTTTGCGGTGGCGGCCACAAGCACCTCCACGTGGATTCCGTTATTCATTGCCCTGTTCTACATGGTGATCAAGAACAACGAAAAGATGTCGCAGATACTGTTGGCTTTGGCGGCGTGCCTTTGTGCGTTGGCCTTGTCGGGCGGACTGTCTGATGTGGTGGTCAAACCCCTTGTTGGTCGATTGCGACCGTCGCTCGACCCTTCGTTAGCTGGCACGGTCAGTTTGGTCGACGGCATAACGGGTTCTGGTTTCAGTTTCTTCTCAAGTCATGCGGCCAACACTATGGCTCTGGCGGCCTTTGTCGGATGGCTCACCCGCAGTCGCCTGCTCGCCTCAACGCTTGTGTTTTGGTCGCTCCTGAACTGCTGGACGCGGCTCTATCTCGGCGTCCACTGGCCCAGCGACGTGCTCGTGGGCATGCTCTGGGGCGCGTTGATGGGCACGGTGGTCTATCGCATCTACCTTTGGCTCTACTACAAGGTTTCGCCCCGGCTGCACTACATTTCCACGCAGTACACCCCCGCAGGCTACGCCCATGGCGACATCGACCTTGTGCTCACTGTTTTCATTCTCTCGCTGGCCTATTGCGTGGTAAGAGCCACAATATTTTTTTTGTGATAGTATAAGAAGATGAACGACACACGACATATCCACATAGCCGACTACGACTACCCTCTGCCCGACGAGCGCATCGCCAAATATCCACTCGCTCAGCGCGACCACAGCAAACTGCTGGTCTACCGTCATGGCAGCGTCAGCGACGATAGGTTCTACAATCTGCCCAACTACTTGCCCGAGGGCGGGCTGATGGTGTTCAACAACACCCGTGTCATTCAGGCTCGCATCCACTTCCGCAAGGAGACGGGTGCGCTGATAGAGGTGTTCCTCATGGAGCCGGCCCTGCCTGCCGACTACGAGCAGATGTTTCAGAGCCGCGGTCGTTGTTCGTGGTTCTGCATGATAGGCAATCTGAAAAAGTGGAAGGATGGTACCCTGCGGCGCGACTTCACAATCCACTACCAGCACACCACCCTCACTGCCACCCTCGACCGCACAAAGACCGACCCGCTCAGTTCGACCAACTATTGGGTCGATTTCGAGTGGGACAACCGGCAGCTCAACTTTGCCGACATACTCGAGTCGGTGGGTGAACTGCCCATTCCGCCATACCTCAACCGCAAGACCGAGGAGAGCGACAAAACAACTTACCAGACTGTCTACTCCAAGATAAAAGGCAGCGTGGCCGCACCCACAGCCGGTTTGCACTTCACCCAGGCAGTGCTCGACTCTGTCGACAAGCATGGCATAGAGCGCGACGAGCTGACGCTGCACGTCGGTGCTGGCACTTTCAAGCCCGTGAAGACAGAGGAGATAGAGGGTCACAAGATGCACACCGAGTTTGTTGTGGTTCACCGCCACACTTTCGAGCGGCTTCTTCGCCACAACTGCGAGGCCATAGCCGTGGGCACAACCAGTGTGCGCACTCTCGAGAGCCTCTACTACATGGGTGTCTATCTGCAAACCCACCCCGATGCTGATGAGGAGGAACAGCACGTGAGCCAGTGGGCGCCTTACGATGGTGGAGCCGACGGAGGCCTCATCGATGGCATCACACCTCAGCAGGCCATTTGCAATCTGCTCGACTATCTCGACCGCAACCAGCTCGACGCCCTCCACTCATCAACCCAAATCATCATTGCACCGGGCTACAAGTACAAGATTGTGAAGATGCTCATCACCAACTTCCACCAGCCCAAGAGCACGCTGCTGTTGCTGGTGAGCGCATTTGTGGGCGGCGACTGGCGCACCATCTACGACTATGCCCTCGGCCACCAGTTCCGATTCCTGAGCTATGGCGACAGCTCGCTGTTGATACCATGATATAATGATGTGAAACAATAAAAATCCAAACGATATGAAAATAGGCGATAAAGTCAGTTTCCTCAGCGAGTCCGGCGGCGGACGCGTCGTGGGCTTCCAGGGCAAGAACATTGTGCTTGTTGAGGACGAGGACGGCTTCCAGATTCCCACCCGCATTAACGATGTTGTCGTGGTGGCTTCCGACGACTACAGCATGGGTAATATGGTGGCACAGAAAATGCAGACAGCGGCCACGCCCGACACGCGAAGCATCAAGGAGAGGCTTGCTGATAACACCCCTGCCGACGACGAGCCCGACAGCGACCCTTCCGATGGCTTCGAACGACCCATTCAAGAGCGCAAGGGCGGCGACAGGCTGAGCGTCTATATCGCCTTTGTGCCCACCGACCCGACGCGAATGAGCGACACTACGTTCGACACTTACGTCATCAACGACAGCAACTACTATATACGCTACACGCTTCTGCGCCGTTCGGGCAACAGTATGACGCTGGCGGAGGAGGGCGAGGTGGAGCCAAACACTAAGGTGTATCTGGATACCTTCGGTCGTGATGAGCTCAACGAGCGTGAGAACAACCTCGTGCAGTTGCTCGCTTTCAAGCGCGGCAAGCCGTTCTTGGCCAAGGCTCCCGTCAGTGTGGAGTTCAAGCTCGACCCAGTGAAGTTCTACAAGCTCAACACCTTCCGCGAAAACGACTTCTTCGAACAGCGTGCGTTGGTGAGCCCTATCGTGGAGAACGACCGTCCTGCGAAGACCGTCAACCTCAACCCTGACGACATTAAGGACAGCCTCTATGAGCGCCACGAGCCACCTGCAAAGAGCCCTGCCCGCCCGAACCCGCAACCAGAGCCGCGCGACAACCATCAGGAGCGTCGCTACACCCCCGACCAGAGCAAAAGCCGCAAGGTGAAGCAGGTGCTGCGCGACGACAAAATTGTGGTCGACCTCCACGCCGACAGCCTCCTTGAGACAACGGCGGGCATGCAGCCCTCCGACATACTCGAGTATCAGCTCGACGTGTTCCGCCACACGCTCGACCAGTATAAGGACAAGAAGGGGCAGAAAATCATCTTCATCCATGGCAAGGGTGAGGGTGTGCTCCGCCACGCATTAATCCACGAACTGAACTATCGATACAAGTCGTATCAATATCAGGACGCCAGTTTCCGCGAATACGGTTACGGGGCCACACAAGTAACTATAAAGTAGAACAACCGCCAAAACAACTTGAAGACCATGAACTACGGACTAATCAAGGTGGCCGCCGCCACACCGCAAACCGCAGTGGCCGACTGTGAGGCCAACCGCCGCCACATAGAGAGCATGATAGCCCAGGCCGAGGGGCTGGGGGCTGAGATCATTGTATTCCCAGAACTGTCAATCACTGGCTACAGCTGTCAGGACCTCTTTCACCAGCAACTGCTGCTTGACGAGGCCGAGCGCAACATACTTATGCTGCTCGACTTCACTCGCAAGCTCGACATCATCAGTATTGTTGGTGCGCCAGTGCCGTGCGGACCGCTGCTGCTCAATGCCGCGGTGGTCATCCAGCAGGGTCAGATACTTGGCATAGTGCCCAAGACGTTTCTGCCAAACTATGGGGAGTTCTACGAGAAACGGTGGTTTGCGCCCGCCGAGCAGCTTCATCCCGCCACCATCCGCTATGCGGCTCAGAATGTTGAGCTTACACCGCAACCGCAGCTCTTCATCACTCAGGACGGGTGCCGCTTCGGAATCGAGATTTGCGAGGACGTGTGGGCGCCGGAGCCACCCAGCGACCGTTTGGCTTTGCTCGGCGCCGACATCGTGTTCAACCTCTCGGCATCCGACGAGCTTACGGGCAAACACGCCTATCTGCGTCAGATGCTGGCCCAGCAGAGCGCGCGGAGCATTGGCGGCTACGTCTATTCGAGTTGTGGCTTCGGCGAGAGCTCACAGGATTTGGTCTATGGTGGCAACACAATGGTGTTCGAGAATGGCAAGCTTCTGGCCTCTGGTCCGCGTTTCTCGCTCGAAGGCTCACTCATCACGGTTCAAGTAGATGTTGAGTTCTTGCGTTGGGAGCGACGTCGTAATGGCACGTTTGGCACCGCCCAAGGTCTTGTGGCAGCCGATGGCTGTCGTTTGGTCAGATGCCGCCAGACAGAGAACAGTCGCGAGTTCCACCTTGAGAGGTCTGTCAGCCCCACGCCTTTCATCCCCGCTTCGGGCGACATGGACGCCAACAGCGAGGAGATACTCAGCATACAGTCGGCTGGACTGGCCAAGCGCGTGCTTCACACCCATGCAAAGACGGTGGTGATAGGCATTAGCGGCGGACTTGACTCCACTCTCGCACTGCTCGTGGCCGTGCGCACTTTCGATATGTTGAAGCGCGACCGCAAGGGCATAGTCGGCGTTACAATGCCGGGCTTTGGCACAACAGGGCGTACCCACAACAACGCTGTGGAGATGATGACCGAGCTTGGCATCACGCAGCGCGAGGTGAGTATATCCAAGGCCGTGAGCCAGCACTTCAGCGACATCGGCCACAACCCCGAGGTTCATGACACCACCTACGAGAACTCGCAAGCCCGCGAGCGCACGCAGATTCTCATGGATCTGAGCAACGAGCTTGGCGGCCTCGTGGTGGGTACTGGCGACTTGAGCGAGCTGGCCCTTGGCTGGTGTACCTACAACGGCGACCACATGAGCATGTACGGTGTCAATGTTGGAGTGCCAAAGACGTTGGTCAAGTTCCTCGTCGGTTACGAGGCCAAACGCCTTGGTGGCGAGGTAGGGCGTGTGCTCAATGACATCATCGAAACGCCCATCAGCCCCGAACTGACACCCGCCGACGCCCAAGGGAACATAGCGCAGAAGACGGAGGACTTGATAGGCCCATACGAGCTGCACGACTTCTTCATCTTCCACTCGCTGCGCCACGGCTTCAGCCCCTCGAAGATCTTCATGCTCGCACAAAAGGCTTTCAGTGGCCGCTACAGCAACGCCACGATACTGCACTGGTTGCGCAACTTCTACTGGCGCTTCTTCAGCCAGCAATTCAAGCGCAGTTGTCTGCCCGACGGCCCCAAGGTGGGCAGCGTGAGCCTCTCGCCGCGAGGCGACTGGCGCATGGCCAGCGACTC
>CAZRSL010000006.1:0-65402 GCA_964602785.1 uncultured Prevotella sp. | reverse complement strand
TTCACCGTTCTTGGATAGAGAGTGACCAATCCACGGAAAATATCCGCTGCGCCGTTTTTCTCAGAAGAAGAGTCCCAGCGTCAGCGAATGGAACTTCAGGCCATAGCCGCTGTCGAGGATGTGGCAAGGGCTGTATTTGCAGTAGATGCCAATGTATGGTGTCTCAACGGTGTACATCAGGTCGACCGTTACCTTGTTTTGATGCACTCCGTTCTGGGTCTCGGTGTGCTTCTTGCCGTCGAGCTTGTACTTCGTCTTCAGACTGCTTTTCAGGTTGAAGTTCACCACTGGGCCAAAGCTCCACGAGCAGCCGTTGCTCATGTAGTGCTGATAGCGTAGCGGAAAATTGATGCTGAACACCTTGATGCGCGAGAAGTCGGGTTCGGCGTTTTCTGGATAGTCTACCACATCGAGCCTACCGTTTTCGCCTTTCTGGAACCGCTTGTCGGCGTGCATGCGCCACGTGCGCCAGTCCAGTCCTATGCCGAGCGAGAACTTGTGATGTGGGTTCTTCCACGGCTGCCACACCATGTCGACCACCACCCACCACAACTCCCACGACTCAAAGGCGTGGATGTCGGCCTCGCGGGGCATGCCTGGCGCACTGTTGAAACCCATCATCCAGTGGCTCTGGCCCTCTATGGTCGATGTGGCGTCGCGATTGCCACGCGGACCAATGCTGAAGCGGAAATCGTCGGAGTTGATGGCCGACGTGCTCGTGTAGTTACTGTCCACGAGTTCTATTTTGCTCTGGTAGGTGTAGTTTGAGTTGCCGGCCTTTCCCTCCACGAGTATCGACTGTATGCTGTCGCCCGTAACCACGGTTACGCGGCGCGGCTGCTCCACCACGAGCGTGTCATTAGGAGTGGAGGCCATGCCCGTTGTGGCCACCATAAGCAATAATGTTGTCAAGATGTTTTTCATGTCCGAATTTATGGTATAATGGTTATGTTGTTTTGTTCAATCTATCAGTTTCCTCAACTCGCTGATACTCGCCACCGAGCCCTCCATGTAGACCAGTGTCAGATAGACATGCCGCCCGTTCCCGCTCGTCATCATGCAGAGGTAGCGGTTCAGCCGTCCGCGCTGTGGCAGACTCATCATCTGTGTGGTCTGTTTTCCACTGTTGCGGTCCTCAGTGCTGGTGGCTGAGGCGCGGTCTTGGGCGAAAAGCTCTTTCACCGTGGCCAGTTCCGCCGCCGTGGCCTTGAAGCGCACGCTGTGGTAGTAGCTCAGTTTGTAGCGGCTGAGGGTTCGGCCTCGCACCCTGACCTCCACCATGCGGTCGCGGTTGACCACCTTTCCGCTGAACACTTCGTCGGTGTGTAGCCCTGTCTGAGCCCACGAGAGAAGTGGCAGAATGGCGTAAAGCATAAATAATAATACCCTTTTCATATTTATCTGATACTTTTTTATTTGCCAAACAAGTCTTTCAACTGGTTGTCCACCTGCGTCTCGGGGTCGCCATCGATATGGCTGAGCGTCGTGGCAACGTCGGCCATCACCTCGGTCTTGTCGGTGGTGCGCTGTCCATAGACATAGGCTTCGCAATAGTTGTGGCTGCGGTTGATGCCAATGGCAATGACCACGGCAACGGCCACCGACGCGGCAACGGCCACTACCCTACTCCACACCATGCGACGTGGCCGGCGCAATTCGTCTTCGGCCCCGCTCATGCCTCCGAGAGCCACGAAGTAAGGTTTCAAATCAGCCACTTCATCATCGGTTGGAGCCGAAGAGAAATATTCGTAGAGCCGCTTTTCTTCATCTATCGATGTTCGCCCGTCCATGAATTTTCCCACGAGCTGTTTTATTTTCTGTTTGTCCATATCCATCATTCTTTCATTTTCTCCATCATCAGCTGGCGCAACTGGCGGCGGCCGCGGCTGAGCAACTGGCGCACCGCCTCCTCGCTCTTGCCCACTGTGGCGGCTATTTCCTCCATGCTCATTCCGCTCAGGTGGCGCAGACGTACCACAAGTTGCTGCATCGGCGGCAGTTGATTGATCAATTCCATCATCATGTCGACCAGATAGTCGCTGCTCTCTTCGTCGGGAGCGCTCATCTCCCCCACCCTGACGGTTGGCTTGCGGCGGCGCAGAGCCGACACGCAACTGTTGCGCAGCGCCACCCGCGCAAGCGAATCCATCGGAACCCGCAGCTCAGCACGAATCTGCCACAGGCCGACGAGCACGTCTTGCACTACGTCGTCGGCCTCGTCGCCGCTGCCCATATACCCCACCGCCAATTTGCGCAATTGGGGCAAAAGGCTTTCAGCCTCGCGCTGAAACTCCATGTCGGTCATTCCCGTGGTTTCTTCTTTTCGTTTTCAGTACGCAAAGATAATGGTTTTGTGACACTCATGTGGCGTTTTTGTTCATTCAATATACTTTTATCGTGGCATTCCGGCTGTTTTAATCAATACAGATTATGCCTCTTTCGTTGTCTCCCATCATCTGATAATCACGTTATTATCATTTGATAATCACATTACCATCAATTGATAAGCACGTGCTTATCAACTGATGGAAAATACAAAAGAGCCTCTCCAACACTGCTGAAGAGGCTCCCTTTCACTATAATTTGGATGATTTGATGATTATATTTCCTTGCTTATCACGTCGAGAAACTGCACAAGAATGCGCTTCATGTCCTTGGGCAGATAAGTGATGGCGCGGTCGATGATGTTTTGCGGTATCTCGTAGTAGGCCTCAGCCATGGCTCCGGTTATGTCGGCCTTGGTGTCGGTGTCGCCGTCGGCCATGACAGCCAGCCGCAGAGCATCCTCAAAGTCGATGCTCTCTATCAGGCAGCGCAGCGCCATGGGCACAGTCTCTTGGCATGTGGCGTCGAAATGCTTCTCGCTGCCTATCTTATAGACATCGTGGAGCGACGGAATCTCATAGCCGTAGAACCGCTTTACTTTCTTTTCCAGATTCTCCTTGGCCACCCTCATGTGGCGGCCCCACATTATCACCTCGGCCACGCACTGCGCACCCTTTATGCCTTCGGGGTGGTTGTGGGTGCATTCGGCGCTCTTCTTGGCCTCGCTGACTACCTCCTCATACTCATTGAAAAGCCATCCCACAGGGCTGACGCGCATGGCCGACCCATTGCCGCAGCTGTTGTAGGGTTGCGGGTCGGGGCTGTTGATCCAATGGTAGAACCCCGTGCCGTAGCCGCCCATCGGGTCGGGGTAGCGGCGGCACCACTCAAGCAGTGCGTCTTTGTAAGGTTTGTGGTTCAGAATAGCGTCGGCGACGGCTATGGTGCATATTGTGTCGTCGGTGAAAGAGCATTCACTGGTGAACAACTCGAAGTCTGGCTTTGGCTCGTCGCCAAACTCAAACCTTGAGCCGACTATGTCGCCTATTATCGCTCCTATCATGGTATATGCTGTGTATGTTCGGGTTAGTACTCCGACCGGGAATCGAACCCGGATCAAAGGTTTAGGAAACCTCCGTTCTATCCATTGAACTATCAGAGCCCATCTAATTGGACTGCAAAGTTAAGGAAAAATAGCTTACAGTGCAAGAAAAGCGGATGATTTTTGATTAACAACAGCATTAAAGCTAAAGTGGATGAATCTTTTTGAAAATTGATTTCTCAAAAAAATCATTCCTATAAAAGATTATTTGAAATAAAACTTTGCAATGTAAAACTGAAAGGAGATAAGAAATGCTGACTGACAAGACATTAAAATCGCTTCAAAACTATTTCTCCAGACAACCTGTTGACAAGGTTTGGCTGTTTGGCTCTTACGCCCGTGGAGAAGAAAAAAAAGACAGCGACATAGACCTGCTTGTGTCTTTCAGCCCAACCTCAAAAGTGTCGCTCCTTACGATGGGCGGAATGTATATAGACTTGAGGCAATTGCTTGGGAAAGAAATTGACCTTATAGAAGACGGCACTTTGGAGGATTATGCAGCCGAAACAGCTGAAAAAGATAAAAAGTTGATTTATGAGAGAGCCAATTAGAGACGAGGGAAGACAGAGACATATAGTGAAATACGCTTCCAATGTTGAGGAAATGACAGATGAAATCACGTATGAGGATTTTGCAAAAGACAAAATACGTTATTTTGCTGTAATGAAAAACATAGAAGTTGTAGGCGAGGCCACTTATATGCTAACAAAAGAGTTTATAGCTTAACATCCAGAATTGCCTTGGCAGCAAATCATTGGCATGCGTCATGTGCTGATACATGGCTATGCCACGGTGAGTCAAAAAAGACTTTGGCAAACAGCTGTGGATGACATTCCTGCTCTGAAAAAACAAGTGGAGCTGTATCTCAATGATATAAAATAGAGGTAAATGCTATTCTCTTTCTAACTTAGAAATCACTTTTTTAGCAAATCTAAAACTTTTCAGTCCAAATATTTGCATAAATTCGTAATTTATACTACTTTTGTAGACAAAACCGTTACTCCTAAGCTACAAGTGTGGGCCACACTGAGCATGGCGAGGGCGACAACACCAACCAACACCCAAAGAACTATGACCCATAAACGCTTTCTTGCAACTATAATCCTTGCGGCATCGCTCCTCGTCGGCTATGCCCAGAAGCAACAGCACACCGTGCGCCGCGGCGAGACCTACGCCTCGATAGCGCAGAAATATGGCATCACTGAAAGCCAACTGAAGCAGGCCAACAAGAGCAAAACCATCTATGTGGGGCAGACCATAACCATTCCGGCGGCAAAAAAACAAGCCACAACCACAAAACCAGCTGCCAAGGCAACCGAAAAGAATCCAACCGAGACCAAACTGGCCAAAGCCGACAAGCCAAAGGAAACAAAGGTAACCGAGAAGAAGCCGGAAAAAGCCGACAAACCCAAGACTGAAAAGAAAACAAAGAAAGCCACCAATCTTGTGGACAAGATAAAGGCCAAAAAGGAAGCCAACCGCCCACAACTGAGCAGCAGCGATGAACTCAGGCAAGGCATCAGCTTCATCAACGACAAGAAGTGGAACAAGGCCCGAAGTAGCTTCAACCGTGTGATGGACAACCCCAAGAGCACCAAGACAGAGCGTGCAACAGCCCAAAACTATCTTGACCAAATAGCCGTCCACAAGGAAGAGGTGAAAGAGAAGCGCAAGAAAGTGTGGACGGCAGTGGGTGTTGGCGCGGCCACAGTGGTAGCAGTGGGTGTGGCGGCACTTGCTGTAATTGGAGCTGACGGCGACGCAAGCAGTTTGACCGACGATATCAGTGGCAGTGACGACAGCTACGATGATGATGACATTGCCAGTGGAGACATGGTGAGCGTTGATGCCGCCATAAACAAACTGAAAAGGGAGAAAAGCCAAATGGAAAGGCAATTATCTGACAAAGTACGAAGCAGAGAACATTATAACAATATGTCGATTAAAAAGACAAAAAGAATAAACGGCAAACTCATAACAGTCCATGAAGAATCAGCCGCACAAAAGAAAATGAAACAAATCAGACAAAAGAGAGGTGGAAGTAATAGTGTTATTGATAATGTCGATGAGGGAAGTATAAAAAAGACTATAAAACAATGGGACAGGTTGATCGCTAAATTTGAAAGAATACGAAACAACGGGGAAAAATATATAACGAGGGAAAGATACAATAGAATATATAATAACGAGGAAGATTATCAAAAGTCAAAAGCCAACAGAAATCGCAATCAGAGTCGCCAGAGAAGCATAAACAGGTCGAACGATTCTAATCATTATTGGAAATCGAAGTTGAACGCGTTGGAGAATGGCACTTATCCATACGACAAGCCAATGAGTTCTGAAGAATATGAGAAAGAGAAGCAAGACATCCTTAATCATATAAACGGCAACAACGACAACATAAGCCGCAAGAAAAAAGAGATAGAGGATTCGTTTAATTAGAATAGAAAAGAGGCCACAGTGTCATTTACATTGTGGCCTCTTTTTACCTAACTCATTTTTCTGAAGTAATGCAGTGTCTCTGTTAGTAAATACAATTCTACACGTAGGGGCATGATTTATCATGCCCGAAACTCTGCACTTTTGCCAATGGTGGGCATGATAAATCATGCCCCTACATTTCCCAACTAATATTTCGCCGCCAACGTCAGCCCACGGTAAACATTGAACAGCAGCAGACTGGGACGCTTGCCCTCCAATTGCTTACGGATGGCATTGACGGTGAGTTTGCCCAGCACATTGACAACGCCAAGCATACGAAGCCGCTTCAACCGCTCCACCAGTGAGAGCAAGCGGGAATAGCCCATCACCTCATCGCGATTCTCATAGAGTGTGGCCATGGCCTCGTCCACTTTCCGCATGTATTGGCTGTTGCTCTCCATGTTTACATATCTGACGGGATTGTCGATGTGGAGCACCCCTACCCCACTCTCTTTCAACCGCTTGCCAAACAGCACGTCCTCATAGCCATATTTCTTTATGTCCTCGCTGAATGGATGCTGCAGCATCATATGCCGCGAAGCCATGAAGTTGCACGAGCGGAAACTCTGGTGGGGATGGCGGTTTAGCTTCTTCGGTGTGGCGTGGCGGCTGTAGGCAGCCTCATAGATGGCGCGGAGTGAACTTCTGCTCATTGCCTCTGCCGCCACCTCTACCGAGCCACACACCACTTGAGCTTTGCCAGCATAGTTTATGTATGTTTCAACAAGATGTTCTGATGGTTGAAGTCCAGAGTCCTGAAAGAGTAAAGTGTCGTAATGGGCCAACTGGACAAGGAAGTTGCGCGTGGAAGAGCGGCCATAGTTGCGGTTGCGCTTGATGAAAGTGCAGTTCTCCATGCGCCCTATCGGCGAATTTATCAGGCTCTCATCGACTGGCGAACCATCGTCGGCCACCAGTATTTCCCATTTCAATCCCCGCTCAGCCATCTTGCGGCACTGCGCCACAAGACTCTCCACCTGCTTGAGGCAGTTGTCGCGGTAAACAGGTATGAGTATGGATAGTCCGTCCATGCTAAGGAATGGGAGATAACTTAATCAGTCGTTATTTGATTTCGTTACAAAATTAGCAAAAAAAACTGAGAAATGGGAACAGACTATGCCCCGCCCGCCCAGTCTTAACAGGTTTTTTATGGTTTTAACACTATGGCAGAGTGATTTGTAACTCAACTTTCGAAATATCATAATTCATTGTTTGCCAATGGAAGCGAACCGTAGAGGCATTTTTTATCATGCCATAATTACTGCATTATTGCCAATTGCGAGGGTGTATCATAATTCAAGCATTGCGTAGCATTATTAATATTACCCTATCAACCTGTACTTTTCCACTTGTAGTGGCCGTCCCTTGTGGCGGCCATTATTAATGTTCGACCTATTAAAAAAAGGAAAGAACATTGTTTTATGGCCGCCACAAGGGACGGCCACTACAAGTGGACATTTCATTAATAAAGGATAAGAACTTTTTTATACACATTACTACAATTATTTATAAATTTGTGGAAAATGAGGTGTTCGGCTCACTCATAGAAGTCGCCCAGTTTCTTCATCAGATTGCGCTTCAGGCGGTTGATAAACGACTTTGCATCGGTGGGCCTTTCGCCATCGTCGGGTTCTTCCTCTATCTCAGGAGTGGGCTGGGGTAGGGGTTCTGGTTCCATCATTAACTCTTCCTCTGGCTCTGTCGTTTGCTCTGGTTCCTCAACAAGCTCCTCCTGCTTCTTTTCCGGCTTAAAGTCGTGTAGCGGAGCGTTCGGCATTGGCTCCTTATAGAGCTTCGCTATCACCTCGTCGTAGTATTTTTTTTCGTCAACATGGGTTTCATCCGTGCCCTGAATGTTGAATTCATTGTCGAGTCCAGTGGCCAGAATCAGCACTTTGGCGTCGTCTTCGAGCGAGTCATCGTCCGACGTGCCCCATATAACGTCGATGTCGGGGTTCAGCTCATACATGAAGGAGTCTATCTCCTGCATCTCGCTAACGAATAGAGGCGATTTGTTGCTGGTGTAGATGTTGAAAAGTATTCTCGTGGCCTTAGTTATGTCGCTGCCGTAGAGTAGGGGAGAGTCGAGCGCGTCGATTATGGCCTTCTCCACCCGTCGCTCCCCACTGGCTCTGCCCATTGCCATGAATGCGCCACCACCTCCACGCATTGTCGACTCCACATCGCGGAAGTCGAGATTGATAGTTCCCTCCACCGTAATCAGTTCTGAAATGCCCTTTGTGGCGTCGCTCAGAATGCGGTCGGCGGCTCGGAAAGCATCTTTCACAGCTGTTTTCGAGACGGAATAGATGTCGCACAGCCGCTCGTTGTTGACTATAAGGAGCGCATCAACGTTCTTACGCATCTCCTCAACACCGCGGAGAGCCTTGATAATCTTGGGTCGCTTCTCAAAGAAGAATGGTATTGTAACTATTCCAATGGTCAGTATGCCCTTGCTCTTGGCTATTCCGGCCACCACGGGGCCGGCTCCAGTACCCGTGCCACCGCCCATTCCAGCGGTAACAAAGCACATCTTCGTGTTGTCGTCGAAGAGTTTTTCTATCTGCTCTTTGGTGCTGATGGCCTCGCTGCGCCCCAACTCAGGTTTGGCTCCAGCACCCAAACCTGTTTTGCCAAGCTGAAGTTTTACCGGAACAGGCGACTTTGCCAAGCTCTGGCTGTCGGTGTTGCACACGGCGAACGACACATTCTTTATGCCCTCATTATACATACGGTTGACGGCGTTGCAGCCACCACCGCCCACGCCTATCACCTTGATAATCTCTTTCGATTTGTCCTCTACAGGTCCAAAGTCCAGTATGTTGTTGTTCATTGTTTTCGTTTTGTTTTTCAGCCGCAAAGTTAGAAATAAAAAGCGAGCCGCCGAAGCGTCCGCAAGGCTTGCGAAACATTTTAATGCACAATCAACGTAATACGCTATTTTGCCACAAACGAGAAAAAACACGAGAATCGGCAGAATAAGCTATAGTTTATTTTGCCGATTCTATATTATTTATTATCTTTGCGGCAAAATAAAGTCATCATTATGAATAAAATAATTGGCAGGGAAAAGGAGATAAATGAGCTCGAACGCATATACAACAGCGGGCGGGCTGAATTTGTGGCAGTATATGGCAGACGGCGCGTGGGCAAGACATTTCTTATAAAACATGCTTTGAAAGACAGGATAACATTCCAGCACACGGGAGTGTCGCCAATAGACCAAGAAGGTGAGCGCAACCAACTGAAAACACAGTTGGAGAGTTTCTATTATTCACTGCTAAACCATGGACTTGAGGGAATGAAAGCACCAAGTTCGTGGATGGAGGCATTTTTTCAACTTGAGCAACTGCTTGGCCGTATTGATGACGGCAAACGCCAAGTTATTTTCTTCGATGAGCTGCCATGGATGGACACTCCTCGTTCTGGCTTTATCCCAGCTTTTGAGAGTTTCTGGAACGGATGGTGCAGTGGACGCGACAACATCATGCTAATAGTCTGTGGGAGCGCAACTTCGTGGATACTCAACAATCTCACAAAAAACAAAGGCGGTCTTTATGGCCGCCTCACCGACGAGATAAAACTCTCACCTTTCACATTGAAAGAATGCGAACAATATTTTGAAAGTGAAAACATAGAAATGTCAAGGTACGACATCACACAGACGTACATGGTGTTTGGCGGCATTCCATATTATCTCAGTTATTTTCGAAAGGGAATGAGTTTTGAGAGTAATGTTGACAATATTCTTTTTGGGAAAAGCCCAAAACTTAAAGATGAATTCAACCGACTTTTCGGAGCCATTTTCAACAATGCCGATGACTGCAAGAAAATAATCCGTCTGCTTGCCAAGAGGCACAGCGGATACTCGCGTGATGAAATAGCCGAATCGACTGGATTACCTCTTGGTGGCGGACTTACCAACACACTTGCGTCGCTGGCTGAGAGCGATTTCATTCAACGATACACTCCTTACGGTGTCTCTGGCAAGACCGAACGCTATAAGCTCATCGACAACTTTTGCATATTCTGGCTTAAAAATGTGGAAAACAACACAGACTATGCTAAGTTTATGAAAGACAACATAACGTCCGACATAATGAAATCTTGGCGCGGCATAGCATTTGAAGAAGTGTGCTGGCAACATGCCGACATAATAAAGAAAGCTCTTGAAATAGGAGGAGTAAAAACATCTTTGTCGGCATGGTGCATCAAGGGTAACGAAACACAAGAAGGTGTGCAGATAGACATGCTCATCTTACGAAATGACAATGTGGTCAACCTATGTGAAATGAAGTTTTCAGGCTCAACATATACTATTGATAAAGATGAGAACATGCGGCTGAGAAAAAGGATAGAGACCTTGAAAGCCACTTTGTCGCCACGGCAAACTGTTCACCTCACTATGGTTACCACTTACGGCATAACACAAGGAAAATACAGTGGCATAGTACAATCGCAGATTAAGCTCGACGACTTGTTCGCATAACCAATTATTTGTAAATGAACAGAGAGGACGACAACGAGAAAGCCTTGAATATAGCGCAGGAGCTGAGGCAACTGACCAACCAGCTTGTGGCCATGGGCCGCTACGACCTGCTGGTGCAGGCCATCAGCGTGCCCACGCTGGAGCAGCTTCGCATAGAGGCAGCCCGAGGCACACTGAGCCGGCTCATAGTCACCGCCGACTACAGGCTCGTGTTGGAGCGCGGCAATAGGGTGGTGGAGCTAAGCCCTGTGCACCGCGCTCTCTACCTGCTCCTCCTCAACCACCCTGAAGGCATAGAGTTCAAAAGGCTCAGCGACTATCGCGACGAACTTTACACGATATATGAACGCATGGCCAACCGGCTCGACAAGGAGAAAATAGCCGAGACTGTGGAAAGGCTGACCAATCCGCTCGACAACGCCATCAACGAGAAATGCTCGCGCATAAAGGCGGCATTCAACGCGCTGATGGACGAGTACTCGGCTTCTTACTACATCATCAGCAGCCACACCACACGCATTGTGGAGGGCTCGCCAAAGGTGTGGTACAGCCGACTGAAACTAATCACGCTGCCACGCAATCTCGTGATATACGAGGTCAACTCAGGCTCAGCATCCTCTCAATAGGCTTCACGGCCTCGGCGGCGATGGCCGGGTCGACAGTAACCTCGGGGAATCCATATTTCAGCGCGTTGTATATCTTCAGCAGCGAGTTCATCTTCATATACTCGCACTCGTTGCACGAACAGCCGATGGAGCCTTCCGACACCTCCGGCGGCACTGGTATGAACGTCTGGCGCGGGCACGTGCGCTGCATCTCGTGCAGTATGCCCGCCTCGGTGGCCACGATGAACTTATGCTGCTCGGGGTGCTGCTGGGCATATTTGAGCATGGTGGCCGTGGAGCCTTTCACGTCGGCTATGGCAAGCACCGAAGCCTTGCACTCCAAATGGGCCATCACCACGGCGTCGGGGTTCTCGCGCTTCAGCTTCACTATCTCGGCGACGCTGAACTTCTCGTGGACGTGGCATCCGCCGTTCCACAACAGCATATCCCGACCGGTAACCGAGTTGATGTAGTTGCCCAGGTTGTAGTCGGGGCCGAATATCAGCTTCATGTCCTTGGGCAGACTGTCGATTACTTTTTTTGCGTTGCCCGAAGTAACCACGCAGTAGCTGAGAGCCTTCACCGCCGCTGTGGTGTTGACGTAGCTGATTACCTTGTAGCCCGGATGCTCGTTGATGTAGGCTTTCAAGTCTTCGGCGCGACAGCTGTCGGCCAGACTGCATCCGGCGTTGAGGTCGGGGCACAGCACCGTCTTTTCGGGCGAAAGCAGCTTGCACGTCTCGGCCATGAAGTGTACTCCCGCCATCACCATAGTGCTGGCATCGGTCTCAGCGGCCTTGCGGGCCAGCGCGAGCGAATCGCCAACGAAGTCGGCCACATCCTGTATCTCGCCCACAGTGTAGTAGTGGGCCAGTATGATGGCGTTCTTCTCCTTGCACATTCGTCTTATCTCTTTCTTCAGGTCTACGCCTTCGGGAGCTGGTTCGTCGATGTATCCTTGCTCAAGCCATTCTCTTTTCATATTTATATTATTTATTCTTTCTTTTTAAAAAATATATGATGGTGATGATATGGTGTGGATAATGTTGAAAACTTCAGTCGCCACTGTGCCCATTTTTGTTGTCAACACTATGCCGATGCGTTATCAACAGTTTTGTTTATTTTTATCTTTTGACTGTCAGCCATATATCATAGTTTTCCACAATTTCTGTTTTCGGTGCAAAATTAATAAGTTTATATCTTTCGGCAATGGATTTAGGTGGAAAACTTCGGTAAAACTGTGTCGGAAAAACTTGGATTATCCACTGTTGGAGTAGCTTTTCTGAGTGGTGTGGATAACCGCTGGGTTGTCAAAGTGGTTTCAACGGCTTTTAAAGAGGTTTTCCACAGGTTTATCCACAGTTTGTTGATAAAGTGAAAGATGCTCTTTCTTGCTTTTCTATACGTGTAAAAAATATTTTTGACACGTGTGGAAAACATTTTTGACACGTGTGAAATGTGTTTTTCACACGTGTCGTGAACCGCAAAGCTGCCGTTTTCTTGAATTAATCAGTACTTGAACGACGAACCACCGAGGAACTCTCTCAGCAGCGAAGTTGGCGGCAGGTTGCGATAGGGCACTGGCTTGAAATAACCGAGGAACTTTAGCAAGCGGTAGGCCTCGCTGTATTCCTCACAGTCCTCGGGCACTTCCTGCAGCAGCGGCTCCGCTTGGGTCTTTATCACAGCCAGTTCGAAGAGCATGGCCGTGTTGAACATGGCGTCGGCGCGCTCCTGATAGGGGAATATCCATTTGTTCTCGCCCGCGCGAACACTTGGCCAACGGTGGATGGTGTCGCGGGCCGATGTGCCACGATACTTGTAGTCGCGTATGATGCGGCGCAGCAGACGGTTGTCGGTGGTGGGTATGTAGTTGTGGTCGTCGAGCAGGATGGTGGTAAGGGCTGAGGCGTAGATGCGGAATTTCAGCTCTTCGGGTATTTTCGACGTCAGTTCGGGGTTGAGGGCGTGTATGCCTTCCACCACCAGAATGTTGTCTTTCTCCAAATGCAGTTTGCGCCCGCTCGGTTCGCTTGCGCCACGCTGGAAATTGTACTTGGGAAGTTCTATCTCCTCGCCGTGAAAGAGTGCGTTGAACTGCTTGTTGATGAGCGGAAGATTGAGAGCGTAGATGCTCTCGTAGTCATATTCGCCGTTTTCATCCTTTGGCGTGTGCTCACGGTCGACGAAATAGTCGTCGAGACTGATTTGCAGAGGTTTGATGCCATTGGCGAGCAGTTGCACCGACAGCCGCTTGCACGTGGTGGTCTTGCCCGACGACGACGGACCAGCCAACAGCACCAGCTTCACATCCTTTCGTTCGGCAATTTGCTCGGCCATGTTCACAATTTTCTTCTCCTGCAGAGCTTCGCTCACGTTGATAAGATTGGTGGTGTAGCCTTTTTGTATTGCCTCGTTCAGGTCGCCCACGGTTCTCAGACCGATGATTTGCTGCCAGCGGTGGTGCTCGTGGAACACCTCAACCATCTTGTCTTGGCTGACAAACGGCCCCAATCGCGACGGGTCTTTGGTGGAAGGCACGCGCAGGAGGACGCTGCCATCGTTGAGCACGAGGTCGAACACGCGCAGTTGAGCCGTGTTGGTGAGCATCGAGCCATAGTAGAAGTCGACGTAGTCGTCGATTGAGTAGTATGTTGTGTAGAGTCGGCCAGTGCTCCTGAGCAGTTTGGCTTTGGCTTTGTCGCCTTTCCCGTCGAAGAGTGCTATGGCGTCGCGGGTGTGCACAGTGTGTCGCTTCACGGGTATTGCAGCGTCGATTATCTTCTGCATTTGAGCCTTTATCGCCTCAACATCGGCAGCGGAGATGCCGTGGCCAATGGTCAGACTGACGTTGAACCCGTTGCTCACCGGAATGTCAATCACCACGTGGCTGTTGGGGTACAGGTCGTGGACGGCCTTGCTCAGCACGAAGAAGAGCGTGCGGGTGTAGCTGCGCATGGCGCTTGGGTGGTGGAGGTCGAGAAACTCCACGTCCTTGTTGTGGTAGAGGCGGTAGTGCATGCCCTCAACCTTGTTGTTCACTTTTGCCGATATTGGCCCGTATTCCATGCTGATGCCCATCAGCGGATAGATGTCCTGCAAGGTGCTTCCCATGGCCACCTCAATGTCGCGGCCAGTGTTGACGCAATGGATTGTTATCTTTCTGTCGTCCATTTTTTGTTCTGTTTTTAGTGTTTTTTTCAGCCTCAAAGTTAATGCTTTACAGCGGAACGGCCAAGTTTATAATATTACATTACGTTAAAATCTGATATTCCATTTGTATCAAATGTTTTCTGATTTGACAAAAGTGATTAAAAAAATGATAAACAGCCTTTACCGCATTGCATTTATTTGTATCTTTGTCAGCAAATTAATTAAAAACTGATTTTTTATGGAAAGAACATGGAGATGGTTTGGCAAGAACGACAAGATAACTCTTGCCATGCTGAAGCAAATCGGAGTTGAAGGCATTGTAACGGCTCTGCACGACGTGCCCCTTGGACAAGTGTGGACGCGCGAGAAAATACACGACTTGCGCGCGTACATCGAAAGCTATGGCATGCGCTGGAGCGTGGTGGAGTCGCTGCCTGTCACAGAGACAATCAAATATGCCGGCCCCGACCGCGATGAGCAGATAGAAATATACAAGGAGAGTCTGCGCAATCTGGCCGCTGAGGGCATCCACACCATCTGCTACAACTTCATGCCCGTGCTCGACTGGGCTCGCACCGACCTGTTGCATCCGAATCCCAACGGGTCGAGCAACCTCTACTTCAGCATTCCGCAGTTCGCCTATTTCGACATCTATATTCTGAAGCGTGAGGGAGCGCGAGAGGACTGGGCAAAGTTCCAAGTACTCGGTCCCGACGGTAAGCCAAATGGGCGCGACGTGCTCAAAGAGGTGGAACAGCTGAAAGCGACTATGAACGCTGAGAAAGACCACGAACTTGTGGAGAACATAGTAATAAAAACCCAAGGCTTCGTCAGTGGTAACTTCAAGGAAGGCGACGAGCATCCGGTGGAACTCTTCCGCCAGTTGCTTGCGCTCTACAAAGGCATCGACCGCGACCAGCTTCGAGCCAACATGAAGTACTTCCTTGAGGCCATAATGCCCGTCTGCGATGAGTGCGACATGTACATGTGCGTCCATCCTGACGATCCTCCATTCCAAATTTTGGGTCTGCCGCGCATCGTAACTTGCAGGGAGGACATAGAGTGGTTCCTCAACGCCGTGCCCGACAAGCACAACGGACTCACTTTCTGCGCCGGTTCCCTCTCTGCCGGTGCCCACAACAATCTGCCAGAATTGGCCCGCGAGTTTGCCAATCGCACATGGTTTGTCCACCTACGCTCTTGTCACGTGCTGCCCAACGGCGACTTCACCGAGGCAAGCCATCTGGGCGGACGTGCCGACCTGATTACCCTGACCCGCATTTTCGAGCTTGAGGAGGACGAGCGGCGCAGCAACCCAAACATTGCACGTCTGCCAATGCGAGTCGACCACGGCATGACGATGCTTGGCGATGAAACCAGAGGCTACAACGCCGGCTACTCCTTCCTCGGACGCATGTTTGCCATGGGTCAAGTGCAAGGCATCATAGCCACTGTCGACCGTGAGCTTGGCAAACCATATCACCAACCTGGTTTCTTTGAATAATTGAAATAATGTAAAATACCATAAATATGAAACTAAAAGATATTACTAATGGCAAGCTCAAAGCTGCCGAATGGGAGAAGAAGGGCTATCAGCTGCCCAAATTCGATATTGAGGCCGTGCGCAAAAAGACCCACGACGAACCCACATGGGTTCACTTCGGTGGTGGTAACATTTTCCGCGCCTTCCCAGCCGCCATTCTTGAGGACGCACTCAACACTGGCAAATACGACCGAGGTGTGATAGTGGCCGACACATTTGACTATGAGACCATCGACAAAATATATGAGCCCTACGACAATCTGTCGCTTTTAGTAAGTCTGAAGAGCGACGGCACCATCGACAAGAAGGTGATAGCAAGCATAACCGAGGCTCTCAGGGCAGATTATCAGTTTGCCGACTGGCAGCGTTTGGAGGAGATATTCCGCAAGCCCAGCCTGCAGATGATTTCGTTCACCATCACCGAGAAAGGCTACAGCTACAACGAGGCCGACTTGGCCCGCGGTCTGCAGCCACAGTTCGCCATGGGCAAGGTGGGCGTGCTGCTGTTGGAACGCTACAAGGCTGGAGAGCTGCCACTAACTGTGCAGAGCATGGACAACTGCTCACACAATGGCGACAAGGTGAAGGCTGGCGTGTTTGCCTACGCAGAGCGGTGGCTGAAAGACGGTCTTGTGCCACAGGGCTTTGTCGACTATCTGAAGGACGAGACGAAGATAACCTTCCCGTGGTCGATGATCGACAAGATTACGCCACGCCCACACGAGAAAGTGAAAGAACTGTTGGCTGCCGACGGATTTGAGGACAACAACTATATAGAGACCAGCCGCCACACCTTCTCTGCGCCGTTTGTCAACTCTGAGGAGACACAATATCTCGTGATAGAGGACAACTACACCAACGGCCGGCCGCCACTCGACCTTGGCGGAGTTATCTATACCACCCGCGAGACAGTTGACAAGGTGGAGACAATGAAGGTTACCACCTGCCTCAATCCGCTCCACACCGCAATGGCCATCTATGGATGCCTGCTGGGCTACGACTTAATCTCAGCCGAGATAAAGGACGAGGACATCCGTCCGCTGGTGCAGAAAATAGGCTATATAGAGGCTATGCCAGTGGTTACCGACCCGGGCATTCTGAATCCCTACGAGTTTATCGGCGCTTTCATCAACAAGCGTCTGCCCAACCCGTTCATGCCAGACACGCCACAACGCATAGCCACCGACACAAGTCAGAAGTTGGCCATCCGCTTCGGCGAGACAATAAAGAAGTACATTGCCCGCGGCCTCGACACCAGCAACTTGGTGCTCATACCGCTCGTGCTTGCCGGTTACGCCCGATATCTGAATGGCGTCGACGACACAGGCAAGCCATTCCAGCCATCGCCCGACCCGCTGCTTGAGGAGTTGCAGGCCATCGTGGCTCAGCTCGAAGTGGGCAAGACCAACAACGACTACAGTTGCTTGCACCAGCTTTACTCTCGCAAGGACGTGTTTGGTCTTGACCTTTATGAGGCTGGCCTCGGCGAGCGTATCGAGGCCATGGTGAAGGAACTCTATGCGGGCACGGGCGCGGTGCGCCAGACTCTCCACAAGTATGTTTTGGCAAGATAACCATTTGCCACGATCAATATCAGCAAAGCCAGAGTCTCAGGATTCTGGCTTTGTTTTATTATTTAAAAGTTATTATTTCTTTCTCAATAGTCGATGCCGCCTTTTGCCATACACAGAAGAATGGAATCTAACATGAATTGGTGGAATATTTGTAAAGTTCAATAAATTTGAGTAATTTTGCATATTCCAATATAACACAATACCATAATGACACAGCAGAATTTACTTATCTATAATACGCTGCACCGGCAGAAGGAACGCTTCGTGCCGCTGCACGCTCCACATGTGGGCATGTACGTCTGCGGCCCAACCGTCTATGGCGACCCGCATCTTGGCCACGCCCGCCCGGCCATAACGTTCGATGTGCTCTTCCGCTATCTGAAACACTTGGGCTACAAGGTGCGCTATGTGCGCAACATAACCGATGTTGGCCACTTGGAGCACGACGCTGATGAGGGCGATGACAAGATAGAGAAGAAGGCCCGACTGGAGCAACTGGAGCCGATGGAGGTGGCGCAGTACTACACCAACCGATACCACGAGGCCATGAGGCTGCTCAACGTGCTTCCGCCGTCGATAGAGCCACACGCTTCGGGCCATATCATTGAGCAGGAGCAATTGGTGAAGGAGATACTCGACAATGGCTTCGCCTACGTGAGCAACGGCTCGGTCTACTTCGACGTTGAGAAATATGACAAGAAATACCACTACGGCATTCTCTCAGGCCGCAATCTGCGCGACATAATCAACAAGAGCCGCGAACTGGCCGGCACTTCGGAGAAGCACAACCAGGCCGACTTTGCTCTGTGGAAGAAGGCTCAGCCCGAGCACATCATGCGCTGGCCAAGCCCTTGGAGCGACGGTTTCCCCGGTTGGCACTGCGAATGCACGGCCATGGGGCGCAAATACCTTGGCAATCACTTCGACATACATGGTGGCGGCATGGACCTTATATTCCCTCACCACGAGTGCGAAATAGCACAGGCCGTGGCCGCGCAGGGCGACCAGATGGTGAAATACTGGATGCACAACAACATGATCACCATCAACGGGCAGAAGATGGGCAAGTCGCTTGGCAACTTCATCACCTTAGAGCAGTTCTTCAAGGGCACCCACCCGTCGCTCGAGCACGCCTATTCGCCCATGACAATACGTTTCTTCATCCTCTCGGCCCACTACCGGGGCACTGTAGACTTCAGCAACGATGCTCTTGAGGCCGCCGAAAAGGGTTATCAGAGGCTGATGGATGCCGTTGGCACACTCGACAAGTTGACGGCGGAGGGCGCAAGCGACGCTCAGGTGGCCAAGTTTGTCAGTGAGCTGCCGCAGAAGTGCTACGACGCCATGAACGACGACTTGCAGACGCCGCTCGTTATCAGCCAAATGTTTGAGGCTTGCCACGTGATAAACAGCATTGTCGACCACAAGGCGAAAATCAGCGCCGACGACCTGAAGAGTCTGCGCGAGGTGATGCACCTGTTCATATTCGACATACTCGGCTTGCGCAATGAGCAAGGCCAAGGCAACGCCGCCCGCGAGGAGGCCTACGGCAAGGTGGTCGACATGGTGCTTGAACTGCGTGCCAAGGCCAAGGCCAACAAGGACTGGGCCACGAGCGACAAAATCAGGGACGAACTGCAGCAAGACGGCTTCGAGGTGAAGGACACCAAGGATGGAGCCGTATGGAAACTGAACAAATAAACTCCAGAAAACACTGAGTGTAACAAAATCGTGCCATGAAACTGACAGTGGTTTCATGGCACGATTTTGTTACGCTTGACTTCTAATGTGCTTCAAGCCAGTTGGTTCCCCATCCTGGGTCGGCTATCAGAGGCACGCTCAACTTGCATGCGTTCTGCATTTCGCCGATTACTATGCTCTCCACCTTTTCTTTCTCCTCTGGATATACGCTGAAGTTCAATTCGTCGTGCACTTGCAATATCATCTTCGAACGTATGCCTTCCTCACGGAACCGCTGGTCAATCCTGACCATGGCTATCTTTATTATGTCGGCCTCGGTACCCTGTATTGGCGCGTTGATGGCATTGCGCTCGGCAAAGCCACGCACGGTGGCGTTGTGGGAATTGATGTCAGGCAGATAGCGGCGGCGGCCAAACAGCGTCTCGGCGTAGCCCTTGCTGCGGGCGGTCTCCTTGGCCTTCTCCATAAACTCATGCACCTTGGGGAAGGTGGCGAAGTAGTCGTGGATCAGGTCGCGTGCCTCGGTGTTGCTTATTTCCATGCGCTGGGCCAGTCCGAATGCTGTTATACCATAGATTATGCCGAAGTTGGCCTGCTTGGCTTTCTTGCGCTGGGCGTCGCTCACCTCGTCCATGCTCTCGTGCCATATCTTTGCGGCGGTGGCGCGGTGGATGTCGAAGCCCTCACGGAAAGCCTCTATCATGTTCTCGTCGCCCGACAGGTGAGCCATGATGCGCAGTTCTATCTGCGAGTAGTCGGCCGAGAAAAACAGGCAGCCTGGCTCGGGTATGAAGCACTTGCGAATCTCCTTGCCGTCCTCGCTGCGTACGGGTATGTTCTGCAGGTTGGGGTCGGACGAAGAGAGCCGCCCCGTGGCTGTCAGGGCTTGGTTGAACGACGTGTGAATGTGGCCTGTGCGGGGGTTGATCAGCTTTGGCAACGCGTCGACGTATGTACTGAGCAGTTTCTTTAGTCCGCGATAGTCGAGTATGTCGGCCACGATGGGTGCCTTCGGTCGGAGCGACTGCAGCACATCCTCGGATGTAACATACTGCCCCGTGCGCGTCTTCTTGGGCTTGTCCATTATCTTCATTTCGCCAAACAGCACGTCGCCCACCTGCTTCGGACTGCTGATGTTGAACTTGTGGCCCGCCTCTTGATATACTTTCTGCTCGTATTCATTCATCCGTTCGGTGAAGAGGGTGGAGGTCTCGGCCAAGGCCTTGGTGTCGAGACACACGCCGTTCATCTCCATTTTGGCCAAGACAGGCACAAGAGGCATCTCAATATCAGTGAACAGCCGTTCGGCATTCACCTCTTTCAGCTTTGGCTCGAGCGCGTTCTTCAGCCGCAGGGTCACGTCGGCGTCCTCGGCGGCATATTCATACACATCTTTCGGGTCGAGGTCGCGCATGTTCTTTTGCGCCTTTCCTTTCGGGCCAATCAGCTCCTCGATGTGGATGGTCTGGTAGTGGAGCAGCGTTTCAGCCATGTAGTCCATGTTGTGATGCAGCTCGGGGTTGATGAGGTAGTGGGCTATCATAGTGTCGAACATTGGGCTGGCCACGTGGATGCCATAGTTCGACAACACCTCCATGTCGAACTTTATGTTTTGGCCAACCTTGAGGATGGAGTCAGACTCATAGACGGGTCGGAATATTTCTACCATGCGCTGTGCCAACTCACGGTGAGGCGGCACCGCCACGTAGTAAGCCTTGAATTCCTCCACCGAGAAGCTCAACCCCACCAGTTCGGCGTCGATAGTGTTTGTGCTTGTGGTCTCCGTGTCTAAACTCACGATTTGTTTTGTCAATAAAAGCGAACAAAGTTTTCTTGCATCATCCTCTGTTTCAATCAGTTTATAATTGTGGCTGACCGTTTTAAGCGTCTCAAAACTCGCCGAATTTGAAGCGACTGGGGTGTCGGTCGGATTTTCGGGGAAAAGTGAGAGAGGCTGGTTTAACGGTTTTTCAGGTTTATTCTCTTTTCCCAACAGTTTGTCTTTGAAGCTCTTGAACTCGAGTTCGGTGAATATCTCGTCCAGTTTCTTCAGGTCGGGCTCTTGCAGTTTCAGGTCGTCGGGCTTGATGTCGATGGGCACGTCGGTGCGTATGGTGGCGAGGAAATGGCTCATCTTGATGTCGTCGACCGCCGAGCGCACACTCTCGCCGAGTTTGCCCTTGATGGTGTCGGCATGGCTGATTATGTTCTCCACGCTGCCATACTCATTGATAAGAGCCACGGCCCGCTTCTCGCCCACGCCGGGACAGCCGGGATAGTTGTCGCTCGAGTCGCCCATCAGCGCCAACAGGTCGATCACCTGCTCCGGGCGGTCGATGCCATACTTCTCCTTTATCTCCGAGACGCCTATCTTGTCGTAGCCTCCACCATGGCGCGGGCGGTACATGTAGACGTTCTTACGGATTAGCTGTCCGTAGTCCTTGTCGGGCGTCAGCATGTACGTCTCTATGCCGTCGCCGCCAGCGCGGGTGGCTATGGTGCCTATCACGTCGTCGGCCTCGAAACCGTCGACTTGCAGTATTGGTATGTGGTAGGCTTCGAGTATGTCCTTAATGATGGGCACGCTCTTTCTGATGTCCTCTGGTGTCTCCTCCCGCTGTGCCTTGTAGGACGGGTAGGCCTCGTGGCGGAATGTCTTGCCATGGTCGAAAGCCACGCCGATGTAGTCTGGGTTCTGCTTGGTGAGCACCTCGTTGAGCGTGTTGCAGAAGCCCAGTATGGCCGAGGTGTTCAGGTGCTTGCTGTTGATGCGAGGGTTGCGGATGAAGGCGTAATACGACCGGTATATGAGCGCGTAAGCGTCGATAAGGAATAGTTTTGCCATCAGTTTATATGTTTTTGGGCATAAAATTACTAAAAAATCTCGATAGAGACCGTTTCTTCGCAATATTTTGTTTACTTTTGTAACGTTTTTAATCAGTCAATGGATTATCTTTCGCTCATAAAACAGCCAATAGCCTCTGAACTGGGCGACTTTATAGCCCTGTTCAACAAGTCGCTGACCCACACCGACGGACTGCTCTCGCAGGCCCTCGCCCACATACGCAACAAGGCCGGCAAGCGCATGCGCCCGATGCTCATTCTGCTCTCGGCCAAGAACTATGGCCGTGTGAGCGACGTTACGCAGAATGCGGCGGTGGGCTTGGAACTGCTCCACACGGCCTCGCTCGTCCACGACGATGTGGTTGACGAGAGCCAGGAGCGCCGCGGCCAGGCGTCGGTCAACGCAGAGTACGACAACAAGGTGGCTGTGCTCGTGGGCGACTACATTCTCTCCACGGCCTTGCTCCACGTGTCCTACACCCATTCGGAGCGCATCGTGCGCTATCTGGCCGAGCTGGGGCAGACGCTGTCGAACGGCGAGATATTGCAACTGTCCAACGTCGACAGCCACGACCTCTCTGAGAAGGTGTATTTCAACATCATCCGCCATAAGACCGCCTCGCTCTTCGAGGCTTGCACCTCCATCGGCGCGGCCTCGGCTGGTGCCACCGAGCAGCAGATAGAGCTGGCAAAGCGGTTCGGCCGCAACTTAGGCATCATCTTCCAGATAAAGGACGACATATTCGACTATTTCGATTCCGCGGCCATTGGCAAGCCCACAGGCAACGACATGGCCGAGGGCAAGCTGACGTTGCCCGCCCTCTACGCCATCAACAGTACTGGCAACGAGGATATGCGACAGTTGGCCTACAAGGTGAAGGACCACACCGTCAGCCCAGAGGAGGTGGCGAGGCTCGTCAGCTTCACCAAGGACAACGGTGGAATAGAGTATGCCGACAAGGTGATGCTCGACTATCGCGCCGAGTGCATGGCCTTCATCGACAGCCAAGTGTCCCAGGCTGACATCCGCGAGGCACTAACGGCATATCTCGACTATGTCATCAACAGGGATATGTAGCCCCACTATCCAACATCTATCGTTATAGCAAAATGGTATTGTGTTTACGGCAGCAACACAATACCATTTTTTCATCATCTTATAACCGTAGATGATGCCCTTCTTATAATAGTAGATGATGCCGGAGGCATCACCGTTCGATAACCGCGGGTGCTTGCACCCACGGAATCACAGGCTCTCCAAACAATCGACCCTATCGGGGTCGCCCTTCTTTGTCAGTGAGTTGTAAAGATGTGCAAGTGCGGCGACCCCGATAGGGTCGGAGAATAGATGATCCATTTACCGAGGGTGCAAGCACCGTCGGTTATCGAGCGGTGATGTCTCCGACATCATTTTCTAACTAACACTTCCTAATGACCATTTTGGGATTATTGTAATAGCATAATCCCACTGTAGGGGTCGTGTAGGTAGGGTTAGGGCCGGCCCTAAAACAATGTCGTTACCTATTTATTTAAAGCGGTCGAACATTAATGATGGCCGCCACAGGGAACAGCCACTGCAAAGGAAAAGCCATAAGAATAGTAATGGTCAGACAAGTGCTATCAGTGAAAATCACAATATATGCGATAAGTGCTGATAAAAACATATTCATTTTTTTGCCAAAAAGTTGAATTAAATCAAATATTCTTTGTAGATTTGCAACCGTGAACCATGCACGAAACCTTTAGACTTGCCGTTAGCGATAATGGAAGTCCACAAGAGGTTGGGAAAGGTTGCTCTTTTGGGAGTATACTTGTAATGGGACACACATATATGATAAGGCGTTTATCCGACGCTTTGTTCTTGACAGCAGGAAATCTAGCAGTTTCAATCGTGGTCAAGTATAAAGCAACGATAGATGCTCATGGGTATGTATATATCCACTTTTTTAATCATGTCAAGGTTAAAAGGCGGACTTACATACGGGCGTGGGCTTCTGCGTTGCTCGTTCAACCACGATGGGCAATGCTAGAGCCTCCTGCTGTAGGACGAGTAACGATACGGACTCCTACGCCTTTTTCGTATAATATCGTTGATAATCTTTCAATTGATAACGAAAAACCAATTGTATAATGAAGAAGATTTTCTTGCTTTTGCTGTTGCTGACGGGCATGGCTTGCAATGCGACGGAAATGGGGATGGATTCGGTTTTACAGCTGGGTCTGCCTGTGGTGGTTGTGGAGACGATAAATCACGAGGAGCCTACGTCAGAAAAAATTGACCCGCCTGAGGGATGCTTCGGCACGGGGATTACAAAAGCTACAAAGGTGCCGGGGCGTGTGATGGTGATTTCTGTTAATGGCGACACTATTTTTGACAGCGGCGACTATGTTCAGAAGAAGAAGGGGATGACCATCAAGCATCGAGGAAACAGCAGTAGTGCTTGGGGATTGAAAAAGGCTTTCAAGATAAAGTTGCAAAAGAAGGGCGACATGCTTGGCCGTGGGTCTCTTTACGCTGATAAGAACTGGGCTCTGCTGAAGAATGACGTTTGCAACTTGAACACACTTGTTGGCTTAAAGGTCAGCGAATTGGTGGGCCAGGACTGGACGCCTGCCATGAGGTATGTAAACCTTGTTTTCAATGGCGATTTTCGTGGCATTTATATGCTTTCTGAGACGGTTGAGCGAAACGAAGATTGTCGAATAAATGTTGGCAAGAGCGGATATATAATAGAGAGCGATCCATATTGGTGGAATGAGGATTTGTCGTTTGATGGGGCTTTCGCCATGCGTTCTTTCAAGTTCACATTCAAATATCCAGACCCAGAGGATATTACCGATGAGAGCTTGGATTATATAAAGAAGGCTGTGGCGATAATGGATAGTTCTTTTCTGGACACAACTTACTACAAAGCCATTGATGTTGGCTCTTTCGTTAACTGGTTGCTTATCCACGATTTGCTCGGAAGCTATGACGCGGCTGGCTCTAATCGTTTTCTAACTAAAATGGACAGCACTGCGGAAAGCCTATTCAAAATGGGGCCAGCATGGGATTTTGACGCCATCTTTGGCGATGATTGTAAACACGCATTTGCCCCAATACACAAGCAGTTCTACTATCAGTATCTTTTCCCAAATTCAAATGAGCTTTTCAAACAGACATATATGAACCGATGGGCAGAACTTAAGCAGACTTTCTTCACGGACATTAACGACTTTCTGGAGTATTATAGAAGCAGCGACGAGGCGAAAGCTGTGGACAAATCGTGGGATGCTGATGCCGACAGATGGGGTTGGGATGGTGTTTGGACTTTGAAATACGGTCGCACAGTAAGTGAGAATATCGATTCCATTGAAAATTGGTTCAATTTGCGAGAAGTGGTGCTCGACAGCCTTGTGGCTCAATTGGCGATACCTTCACGAATAAGCAATGCCTACAAATTGGTCGATTACAATCCTACAAGTTGCCGGACATATAATCTGATGGGACAAGAGGTGCATCCAGATGTCAAAGAATTAGTGATTAGAAAAGGTAAAAAGTTCTTCAACAGATAAGACTTTATAGCAAAATGGTATTGCGTTTACGGCAGCAACACAACACCATTTTTTCATCATCTTATAACCGTAGATGATGCCCTTCTTATAATAGTAGATGATGCCGGAGGCATCACCGTTCGATAACCGCGGGTGCTTGCACCCACGGAATCACAGGCTCTCCAAACAATCGACCCTATCGGGGTCGCCCTTCTTTGTCAGTGAGTTGTAAAGATGTGCAAGTGCGGCGACCCCGATAGGGTCGGAGAATAGATAATCCATTTACCGAGGGTGCAAGCACCCGCGGTTATCGAGCGTTGATGTCTCCGGCATCATTTTCTGACTAACACTTCCTAATGACCAATTTGGGATTTTTGTAATAGCATAATCCCACTGCAGGGGCCGTGTAGGTAGGGTTAGGGCCGGCCCTAAAACAATGTCATTACCTATTTATTTAAAGCGGTCGAACATTTATTAGGGCAGGCACAAGGCACGGTCCCTGCAGTGGGAGTCTACTATAGTAAAGTAGACTAATAATCGATTTAGATTCAAGGCACAGGCCGCGCGTCCAAGAGCGGATAGGCGGCTTGAAGCAGCTTGTTCATCAGCGACGTGGGATAGTCGGGATGGGCGGCAATCCATGTGCTTACGATTTCGGCGGCTTCGGGCTGGTGCTGACCCGTGAGCAGAGCCGAACACCAATAGCCAGGGAAGAAGATGTCGGATGATTGCTGTATTGCCCTGAGGTTGTCGAGGCCAGGCTTGATGTAGCTGTGGCACAGGGGCTCGTGACTTCGGTTGCAGAGCAGCGAGAGCAACAGTCGCGCCCACGGCTCCACCGTGCGGCCCTCCTTTGGTATCAGGCTGAGGAAGAGGCTGTGCTGGAGTGCGGTGTCGGCGGTGCATCCACGGCTGACAAAATCGAATTCACGCCGCTCGTCATCGGTGCGGAGAAGCGTGCGCTGATGGGCGAGGATGGAGTCGGATAGGGTGGGGCGGAGCAGCGCGAGATGCCACGAGAGGCGGGTGTAGTCGCGTGTGGTGAGCATGTTCCGTGGCAATATGAGCGTGTCGGACTGGTGCTGCCAAATAGTTAGAAGACTGTCGATGACAGCTGGGGCGGTGGCGCTGGTAGCGAGGGTGCGCAAGAGTTGCTGGCGCACAGGCCTCAACGGGTGGCTCATCGAATGACGGAGCATGGCCAGCTCGTAGGCGTGGCGCAGCGCGTCGGGCGCATAGTAGGCCACGGTGCCCATGCAACCGACGAGGGTGGAGCCTATGAGCGGATTGCTGCAATTCCGCAGAGCCTTGGAAATGACCCCGAAGAACTCCTGTCCCGACAGCCGACCCATCAGGAAGTTCTCGTGCAGCGTCAGCAAGGCGGCGTAGGCTTCGGTCTCCGTCTCCCTCTGGCCGTTGACGAGGGTGCTGAAAGCCAATGCGGTGTCGCCGTTGTTGATTACAAATCGACCGTAACCGTCGCCATAGCAGTTTGGCATGATGTGCTGAGGCTTGCCCCGCAGAGGTGCCACCACGTCGGTTTCGGTGGCGCTGATGGGCACGTAGTCGATGCTGTCGCCATAGTCCACGGCCATGGTGAACCGTTGTGGCCATACGATGTTGCGGCCTAACGGGTCGGATTGATGCACCGTCAGCTCATAATGCGACCTCACCGGCTCGCTGACGGAGTAACTGATGGTGGGCAATCCCTTTTGCTTGACCCACACATCGGAGAACTGCCGCACGCTGGCATCGGGTGCAACGCTGTCGAGCAGGGCAATCAGGTCGTCCCACGTGGCGTTCTTGAAGCTGTATTTGCGCAAGTAAGCCTGCAAGCCGGAGCGCAGACGGCTGGCTCCGATATGCTCTTCGAGTTTGCGCATCATCACTGGTGCCTTGTCGTAGATGATGTTGCCGTAGAGCAGTCCCGCATCTTTCAGATTATCAAGTGGTTGCTGTATGGGGTGGGTGCCACGTGTGCGGTCGGTGGCCGTTGCCCGTGTCTGGTAGGCTTTCAGGAAGTTCAGGTTGTGGTTGATGTCGGGATAGACCTCTCGAGAGATCTTGTTGGCCATGAAATTGGCGAACACCTCCTTGGTCCACACGTCGTCGAACCACCGCATGGTGACCAGGTCGCCGAACCAGAGGTGCGCCGTCTCGTGGGCTATGAGCTCCAGTCGCGTCAGCTCCTCGTCGGGAGTGGGTTTCTGTCCGAGGAATATCTCACGCGCCACAAACTGGATTGCGCCGGGGTGCTCCATGCCGCCGAACTGATAGCCAGGCAGCACCACGAAACCATAGCTTGGGAACGGGCACGTGATGCCGGTGTATCGCTCCATCCAGCGTATCGACATGGCCGCCTCGGAAAACACCTTGTCGAGCTGGGCCACCTTCTGCGGGTCGGTTTCGCGGTAGAGGGCGGTCATTTTTATGCCGTCTTTCTCAACTGTCTGTTGCTGGAATTTGCCCGCTACGAATGAGAAAAGATATGTGGGTATGGGCTTTTCGCTCTCGGAACTGATGCTTGTCCAGCCGGTGGGGTAGGCGAGCTTTACCTTGAACTGCGCTTTCAGGTCGGGCTGGTCGAAGCATGGGAAGCAACTGCGGGCTCCGGCTGGCACAAAGAGCGTGTACATGTAGTCGGGGTGTCGGTTGAGCGACGCGTCGAGACTTTCGAAGCTGAGGCTCACGCGGTTGCTTCCACGGTTCAGATGCTTCGCCGGCAGGATGATGTGCTCGTTCTGCCTGACCACCTTGCGCCTTTTCCCGTTGATGATGACATACCCCACGCTGTCGCTGTTATTGTAGTTGGAATCGGCGAAGAAGTGGCCTTGGAAATCGACGGGCAGGTCTTGCCCGCCAGTGTAGTTGAAGTTGATTTCGGCCATGCCCGTCACAGGCTCTTCTCTCTGCTCCGGTATTCTGAAAAAGAGGTTGTAGCTGACGTTGGAAACGCTGTTGGCGCGGTATTCAGCCAAGTCTTTCGGCACCCCATTCTGCCAATCTGTGGACTTGGAGAATGCCGACAGGCTTATTGCGATGGTGAGCAAGATTATGGCTCTTTTCATATTGCGGTGGTTTAGTGGTGTTCCTGTTCCTCAGCAAAGTTATGAAATAAAGCTAAGAGAACCATCGTTGAAGGCCAATTTTTTATGTTTTGCGGTGCAAAAGGGGCTTTGCCATCATCGTCCATCAATTGATATTCACGTGCCCATCAATTGATATTCACGTGCCCATCAATTGATATTCACGTGCGTATCAATTGATGGACGATGATGACAGAAGATCTTTTGGGTTGCAAGACGACTTGTTTCACAAAAGAATGGCGCATTGCCACGGTTGTGGAATGCGCCATAATGTCTGATAGTAGCAGAGGTCTATACTGCCGATTAGAAATACTTTATTTCCTTGCCCACAATCTCGCTTAGCAGGAGGTTGGTCAGGCGGCTGGTGCCGAGGCGGAACCAATAGTTGGTGAGCCATTTCGGGCCGAGCACTTGCTGCACGATGGTGTAGAGGATGGTGGCGTCCATCACCGTGTTGATGCCGCCGGCGGGCTTTATTCCTATCTGGATGCCAGTCTCGTCGTAGTATTCCTTAATGGCCTGGCACATCACGTAGACACCCTCAGGTGTGGCACCGGCCTTCTCTTTGCCTGTGGAGGTCTTGATGTAGTTGGCACCCGCGTACATCGAGAGCAGTGCCGCTTTCTTCACGTTGCTCAGCGAGCCGAGGTCGCAGGTCTCCAGAATCACTTTCATTGGCACTTCGCCGCATGTCTCCTTCAGTTCCTGGATGTCGTCGCAGACGCCCTCGTAGTCGCCACTGAGGAACTTGCCCACGGGCAACACGATGTCGACGTTGGTTGCTCCGTCTTTCACGGCAAGCGAGGTCTCAGCTATCTTGACTTCCATGCGTGCCTGCGACGAGGGGAAGTTGCCGCATACGTTGGTAATCTCCACTCCGTCGACCTCAAGGCTTTGTGCTATTAGCTCGGTGAAGACGGGGTAGGCGCAGATTGCGGCCACGTGGGGCAGGTCGGGATAATCGGCTGTAAACTTGTTAACTTTCTCAGTCATTGCGAGGATGCTTTCCTCGGTGTCGGTGGTATGGAGAGAGGTGAGCTCAACGCTTCCGAGAAGGAACTTTTTAACTTCCAAAGTGTCGTTGGCGGGCACATTCTCGGCTATTATCCTCTTCACCTCGTCCCGAACTTGCTGTTCGTCGACGTTGGTGTTGTACTTCTCCAAAGCCTGGTCGTATTTGCTCTTCTCTGGCTGGTTTTGTGTGATGTCGTTCATCACGATGTTCTTGATTTTTCCCATGGTGTTTTATAAGTTGTTTTTAAGTTTTTGGTTGTTCTTGTGTCGGTCTTTGTCGCGTTCGGTCTTCTTCTCAAAGCTCTTCAGCAGTTCTTCTGTCAGGTCGACTCCCGTCTGGTTGGCCAAGCATATTAGCACCCACAGCACGTCGGCCATCTCCTCGCCGAGGTTTGGCTGTTCGCCTGGCTTAAAGCTCTGTTCGCCATAGAGCCGGGCTATGACGCGCGCCAGTTCGCCCACCTCCTCGGTGAGGCAGGCCATGTTGGTGAGCTCGTTGAAATAGCGCACGCCGTAGCGCTTAATCCATTCGTCCACCCGTTGTTGTGCTTCAGCTATGGTCATTTTGTCGCTTTCTAAATTAAGGTCAAGGCCTCTTCAACAGCCCAATATAGTGCCGCTAACCACAGAACTGACAGAAAAATAATGGTTGCCACCACCAGTACTTTATATATCCCCTTTTGTCTCCGATACAAGTACAGGTCGAATATGCAAGGGAAGAATATGAGAGTATAAGGGATGAGCCGGTAGATGTCGTCGTCTATCCAATGGCATAACCCCAACATTATCAATCCTATGACAAATAGCCACGTCTTGTATTTGTCATAAAGCATTCTGATTCTCTTTTTGTTTTCGTCCATATTGTTAGTTGTCTTAAACATCCCCTCCTTTGAAGGGGCTTGGGGGGGCGTTTCTATTCCGGATTTTTCGAGTCCATACAAATTGTTACGGGCCCGTCGTTGAGCAGTTCCACCTTCATGTCGGCACCAAACTCGCCCATTGCCACGGGCTTGCCAGTCGCTTCTGATAGCATGTGGCAGAACTCGTTGTAGAGCGGTTCTGACACAGATCCCGGTGCAGCCCGCAACCAAGATGGTCGGTTTCCCTTGCGGTAGCTGGCGTAGAGAGTGAACTGCGATATGGCCATCAGTTCGCCGTTGGCGTCGGCGATGTTGACGTTCATAACGCCATTCTCGTCGTTGAAGATGCGCAATCCGCTCACTTTCCGCACCATCCACCGCAGGTCGTCGACTGTGTCGGTGGCTTCGAAGGCCACTAACAGAAGCATGCCGCTATTAATGGATGATTTCAGAATACCATTAATTGTAACTGATGCGTGGCTCACGCGTTGTATCACAGCTCTCATAATGCAAATTTAATGGTTTTGTTTCATTCGGCCAAGGATTCAGCGGTTTTTACAACGGCCTTTTCAGCGTGGAAATGCGACCACACCAAGCGTGCGCGGCTGGCGCCAATGGCCTCTGCGAGTTGCTGCTCGTTGGCTTGGCTGATGGCTTTCACGGTCTTGAACTTCTTGAGAAGGGCGTCGCGACTGGTGTGGCCGATGCCTTTAATGTCGTCCAACTCGCTGTGCAACTGATGTTTAGACCGTTTGTTGCGATGGAACGAAATGGCGAAACGGTGCACTTCGTCCTGTATCTGCGTCAGCAAGAAGAAGAGTTCGCTGTCGGTCTTCAAGCCAACCACGCGCGGCGGAAAACCGAAGAGCAGCTCGTTGGTGCGGTGGCGGTCGTCTTTGGCCAGTCCGGCTATTGGTATGTGCAGCCCGAGCTCGTCCTCCACCACCTCGCGCACGCAGTCCATCTGGCCCTTGCCGCCATCGGTGATGATCAGGTCGGGTAGGGGAGTGCCCTCTTCCTTCATGCGACTGTAGCGGCGACGCACCACCTCCTGCATCGAGGCGTAGTCGTCGGGGCCCTGCACGGTCTTTATGTTGTAGGTGCGGTAGTCTTTTTTCGACGGTTTCATGCCCTTGTAGACGATGCACCCGGCCACAGGGTCGGAGCCGGAGATGTTGCTGTTGTCGAAACACTCTATCGTGTAGGGCAGTTTGGGCAATTTCAACTTGTCTTGCAGCTCTTTCATCAGCCTTGTCGACTTCTGTTCGGGGTTGAGTTTGTCGCTCTGCTTCAGCCTGTCCACCTTGTATTGCTTGGCGTTCATTTCCGAAAGTTCCAACAGATGATGCTTGTCGCCACGCTGTGGGATGAAGAATTCTGCGTCTTTGATTTTGAAATCGAGCGGGAAGGGCACAATTATCTCCTTTGCGTGGCTGTTGAAGCGGCTGCGTATTTCGGGTATGGCGTAGTTGAGCAGTTCCTCGTCGCTCTCGTCGAGTTTGCGCTTGTATTCGTAGGTGAAGCTTTGGTTGATGGCACCGTTGGTAACGTGGATGTAGTTGATGTAGGCGTTGCGCCGTTGGTCGTCGTTGACAATCGTGAACACGTCGACATCGGTTATGGTGTGGCTCACCACCTCGCTCTTTTGGGTGAAATCGGTCAGAATGAGGTATTGCTGCTTCAGCTCCTCGGCATCCTCGAAGCGCAATTCTGCCGCTGCCTGCTGCATTTTAATGTAGATTTGGCGCTCCACATCGCGTGTGTTGCCCTTCAGTATCTCCCGTGCCATGGCTATCTGCTCCTGATAGTCGGCGTAGCTCTGGCGGCCTATACATGGCGCTTTGCAGTTGCCTATATGGTATTCCAGACAAGGCGAGAACTTGTGAGCCTTGATGTTTTCCTCAGTCAAAGGCAACCGGCACGTGCGGGGCTTGTAGAGCTTGTGGATTAGGTCGAGCAAGGCGTACATGTGGCTGATGTGGGGGTAGGGGCCGAAGAACTGGCCGTAGCGTTTGTTTATTTTGCGCGTCTTGAAGATGCGGGGGTAGAACTCCTTGGTCACGCAGATGCTCGGGTAGGTCTTGCCGTCTTTCAGCAGCACGTTGTAGCGCGGCTTGTACTGCTTGATGAGTTGGTTCTCGATGAGCAGAGCGTCCTCCTCGCTGTTCACCACAGAGTAGCTGATGTCGCGTATCTTGCTGACGAGCACTTTGGTCTTGAAACGGTCGACCTCCTTGTGGAAGTAGCTCGACACGCGGTTCTTCAAGTCTTTGGCCTTACCCACATATATTATTGTGCCGCCCTCACTGATTGGGGCGTCGTAATATTGGTAGGTGCCAGGCTTGTGGGGCATGTTTAGCACTATGTTCTTCAAGTAGGCCAACCTGTGCTCATTCTCTTCTTTCGTCATTCTTGCTAACTGTGTGGGTTTCAGAGTTGTCTGGTGTTGCTGTTCCACGTGGAACAGACCTCCATCTTAGAGTTGCAGCAGCGACGTTATCTCCACGTCCTTGTCGAACTGCTCGCGGCTGTGGGGGAATTCCGTTACCAGCTCGATGATGAAGTTGCAGTAGATTTTCTTCGGGTGGAACTTCTTGACGAGGTCGCACGCGGCCTTCATGGTGCCGCCCGTGGCGAGCAGGTCGTCGTGCAGGAGTATCACGTCGTCCTCGCTGATGGCGTCTTTGTGTATTTCGATGGTGTCGATGCCATATTCTTTGGCGTAGCTCTGTTGCACAGTGTCGCAAGGCAGCTTGCCCGGTTTGCGGCACAGCACCACCCCCGCGTTGAGGCGGACGGCGACGGCGCTGCTCATGACGAAGCCACGCGACTCTATGCCCACAATTTTTGTTATGCCGCAGTCCTTGTAGAGTTCATACATCGACTCTGTGATTTCTTTCAAGCATTCCGCGCTCTTGAACAGGGTGGTTACATCGCGGAAGTTCACCCCCTTGATTGGCCAGTCTTGTATGCTGCGCAGGTTGTCGAGCAATAATTGTTTGTTCATTTTGTTTGGTGTTTAATGTTTGCTGGTTATGTTTTCTGGTTGAAGTTTCACGTTTTACTTTAATCAACATGCGTTTGAGACACAGAGTTTTACCCGTTGTTTGTTCCACGTGGAACTATCGTCCGCTCAGAACAAGCAGCACGTTGATGTCGCTGGGCGACACTCCGGGTATTCGGCTTGCCTGGGCTATCGTCTCGGGTTGAATGCGCTGGAGCTTCTGGCGGCATTCGGTGCTGAGGTCGTGGATTTCGGCGTAGTTGAACTTCCCCTTTATGTTGATGTCTTCCAGTCGGCGCATCTTTTCGGCAAAGCGGCGTTCACGCTCGATGTATCCTTTATACTTCATGCGCACTTCGGCGGCCTCGCTAATCTCTTCCGTTCGGTTGGGCGAGGCGTTGATGGCTTCTTTCAGACCTGGAAGAATGGCGGAGAGATTATTGAAGTTCACTTGTGGGCGGGCCATCAGGTCGGCTATGCGCACCGACTCGTGAAGTGGGGCGGTGCCGATGTTTTCGAGAAACGAGTTTATATCCGCCGCCTTGACGAGTGTTGTTTCGCAATAGTTTATGATGCGCTCTATGTTCTGTTTCTTCTCCATCCACCAGTCATATCGGTCGCGCTTGGCCAATCCGAGCTTGTAGCTCATCTCGGTAAGCCGCGCGTCGGCGTCGTCTTGACGGAGCAGTATCCTATATTCCGCTCTCGATGTGAACATCCTGTATGGCTCGTCGACGCCCTTTGTTGTCAGGTCGTCGATGAGAACGCCGATGTAGCTCTCGTCGCGCTTCATCACAAAAGGCTTTCCGCCTCCGCAATATATGGCGGCGTTGACTCCAGCCACGGTGCCTTGGCCTCCAGCTTCCTCGTAGCCGGTGGTGCCGTTCACCTGTCCTGCGAGGAAGAGGCCACCAATAATCTTCGATTCCAACGAGTGTTGCAGTTGCGTCGGGTCGAAATAGTCGTATTCTATGGCATAACCAGGCCTGTAGATTTTGGCATCGCGCAGAGCTGGTATTTGATGGATTGCTTCTAATTGTACATCCCAAGGCATGCTCGATGAAAAGCCGTTAAGATACATTTCATTGGTGTCTGTGCCTTCGGGCTCAAGGAAGAGTGGATGATGGGTTTTGTCGGGGAAAGTAACCAGTTTGGTCTCGATGGAAGGGCAGTAGCGTGGCCCCGTGCTTTGGATTTGGCCATTATAAAGAGGCGAGTCGGCTATCCTGTCTCTAAGAATCTGGTGCACCCGCTCATTTGTCTCACAAGTCCAGCACGGCAGTTGAGGCAGCTTTCTTCCGCCACCCATATAAGAAAACTGGTTGTTGCCGTTTTCACCGTTCTGCACCTCCATTTCATCGAAGTGGACACTGCGCTTGTCTATACGGACAGGAGTGCCCGTTTTCATGCGAGCCGAGCGGATGCCGTGGCGTGTGAGACTCTCGGTGAAATGGCGCACAGCCGGCTCGGCTATTCTTCCGCCCTCCACCTTTTTGCGGCCAATGTGCATCAGTCCGTTGAGGAAAGTTCCCGCAGTAACAATAACAGCCTTGGCCTGGAATGTAACGCCCCAAATCGTGGTTACACCCACAGCTTTGCCGTTTTCAACGAGCAGTTGGTCGGCTTGGTCTTGAAATATGTCAAGGTTGTCGGTGTGGTCGAGCACCTCACGCCACTTCCATATAAACTTTCCTCGGTCGCACTGAGCGCGAGGACTCCACATGGCCGGGCCCTTTGAGCGGTTGAGCATACGGAACTGAATGGCGGTGGCATCGGTGACAAGGGCCATCTGGCCGCCAAGAGCGTCTATTTCCCTCACAATCTGGCCTTTGGCAATGCCCCCGACAGCCGGATTACAGCTCATTTGGGCTATCTTGTTCATGTCCATAGTGATCAAGCAGGTCTTGACTCCCATGTTGGCAGCCGCCGTGGCCGCCTCGCACCCAGCGTGGCCGCCTCCTATCACAATGACGTCGTATTTGAATTCCATTTTTACATTGACCGGTTTCAGCCGCAAAAGTAAGCATTTTAATTCAATTTCAACATAAACTAATAGTCTTTTTAATCCTTTCGATGGCCTTGCAGCCCCCTTTATTGTGTTAACTTTTGAAGTTCCCACCATTAAAAAGGGCTTTTTACAAAAATATATCGTAATTTTGCACCAAATTGGCAAGCAATCAACAATTAACAGCATAAACCCATAATGGATTACAATTTTAAGGAGATAGAGAAGAAGTGGCAGAAGCGATGGGTAGACGACAAGACCTATCACGTAGTGGAGGACAAGAGCAAGCAGAAATACTACGTGCTCAACATGTTTCCATATCCCAGCGGAGCCGGCCTGCACGTGGGTCATCCGCTCGGCTACATCGCCAGCGACATCTACGCACGCTATAAGCGCCTGAAGGGCTTCAACGTGCTGAATCCGATGGGCTACGACGCCTACGGCCTGCCTGCCGAGCAGTATGCCATACAGACGGGACAGCACCCGGAGAAGACCACCAACGAGAACATAGCCCACTACCGCGAGCAGCTCGACAAGATTGGGTTCTCGTTCGACTGGGACCGCGAGGTGCGCACCTGCGACCCCGCCTACTACCACTGGACGCAGTGGGCTTTCGAGCGGATGTTCAACTCGTTCTACTGCAACCGCTGCCAGAGTGCGCAGCCGATAGAAAAGCTCATCCGCCACTTTGAGGAGAAGGGCACCGAGGGCATCGACGTGGCTCAGACCGAGGAGCTCAGCTTCACCTCCGAGGAATGGAAGGCGATGGACGAGCGGCAGAAGAGCGACACGCTGATGAACTACCGCATAGCCTTCCTCGGCGAGTCGGTAGTCAACTGGTGTGCCGGACTGGGCACTGTGCTGGCCAACGACGAGGTGGTCAACGGCCTGAGCGTGCGCGGCGGCTACCCAGTGGTGCAGAAGAAGATGCGCCAGTGGTGCTTGCGCGTCAGCGCCTACGCCCAGCGGCTGCTCGACGGGCTCGACACCATCCAGTGGAGCGACTCCATCAAGGAGACCACGCGCAACTGGATAGGCCGCTCTGAAGGCACGGAGATGGATTTCCGTGTGGCCGGCACCGACCAGTCGTTCACCATCTTCACCACCCGCGCCGACACCATCTTCGGAGTAACGTTTATGGTGCTTGCACCAGAATCTGAACTCGTGGCCCGGCTTACCACCGCTGACCAGCAGGCAGAGGTTGACAAATACATAGAATATGTGAAGAGCCGCACCGAGCTGGAGCGCATGAGCGACCACAAGGTAACTGGCGTGTTCTCAGGCTCTTACGCCATCAACCCATTCACTGGCGACAAGATACCAATCTGGATCAGCGAGTATGTTTTGGCAGGCTATGGCACCGGTGCCATCATGGCTGTGCCGGCTCACGACAGCCGCGACTACGCCTTCGCCCGCCACTTCAACCTGCCCATAATCCCGCTTATAGAGGGTGCCGACGTGAGCCAGGAGAGCTTCGACGCCAAGGAGGGCACGGTGATGAACAGTCCCAAGGCCGGTGTGGAGACCCTCGACGGCTTCTCGCTCAACGGTTTGCAGGTGAAGGAGGCCATTGAGGCCACCAAGCGTTTTGTCACCGACCATCACCTGGGCCACGTGAAGGTGAACTACCGTCTGCGCGACGCCATATTCTCGCGCCAACGCTATTGGGGCGAGCCGTTCCCCGTGTACTACAAGCACGGCATCCCCACGATGATACCAGAGGACAAGCTGCCCCTGCAGTTGCCCGAAATCGACCAGTACAAGCCCACTGAGAGCGGCGAGCCGCCACTTGGCCGCGCCAAACTGTGGGCTTGGGACGAGCAGAAAGGCGAGGTAACCGACGTGAGCCGCATCGACGAGCAGACAGTGTTCCCGCTCGACCTGAACACCATGCCCGGCTTCGCTGGTTCGAGCGCCTACTACCTGAGGTATATGGACCCCCACAACCACGAGGCCCTCGTCAGCAAAGAGGCCGACGAGTACTGGCGCAACGTCGACCTCTACGTGGGCGGCACCGAGCACGCCACCGGCCACCTCATCTACAGCCGGTTCTGGAACAAGTTTCTCCACGACTACGGCGTGAGTTGCGTCGAGGAGCCGTTCCAGAAACTCGTCAACCAAGGCATGATACAGGGGCGCTCCAACTTTGTCTATCGCGTTAACAGCAGTCCCAAAGACAAACCGCTGTTCGTCTCCGCCGGACTGAAAGACCAGTACGAGACCACGCCAATCCACGTGTGGATCAATCTTGTGAAGAACGACGTGCTCGACATCGAGGCTTTCCGCCAGTGGAACCCTGAATACAAGAACGCCGAGTTCGTGCTCGAGGACGGCAAATACCGTTGCGGCTGGGCGATAGAGAAGATGTCGAAGTCGATGTACAACGTGGTCAACCCCGATGACATCGTGGCCGACTATGGAGCCGACACTCTGCGCCTCTACGAGATGTTCCTCGGCCCCGTCGAAGCCTCGAAGCCATGGGACACCAACGGCATCGACGGCTGCTTCCGCTTCCTGAAGAAACTGTGGAACCTCTACTGGGACAAGCAGACAGGCCAGCTCGTGGCCGACAAGCCCGCCACCGCCGACAACCTCCGCAGCGTGCACAAACTGATTAAGAAGGTGAGTGGCGACATAGAGACCTTCTCCTACAACACCAGCATCTCGGCCTTCATGATTTGTGTGAATGAGCTCAGCCAGCAGAAGTGCCAGAACCACGAGTTGCTCGAAAAGATCGTTGTGGTGCTGGCGCCGTTCTGCCCCCACATTGCCGAGGAGCTGTGGCACGCCCTGGACCACGACACCACCGTCTGCGACGCCCAGTGGCCCGCTTACGACGACAAGTATCTCGTGGAGAGCACCGTGCAAATGACCATCAGTTTCAACGGCAAGGCCCGCTTCCAGATGGAGTTCCCAGCCGACGCCACGTCGAAAGCGATAGAGGAGGCCGTGCTCGCCAACGAGCGCAGCCAGCACTACATCGACGGCAAGCAGATACTGAAAGTCATTGTGGTGCCAAAGCGTATAGTAAACGTAGTGCTGAAGAAATAGAAATATGCCGATAGCCATCAACAAGCAGCTGCTGCACCGCGAGATACGCGACTACGTGGGCATCACCCTCGGACTGATGCTCTACACCTTCGGCTGGTGCGTGTTCCTCCTGCCCTACGAGATAGTGACGGGAGGAGTTACCGGCTTGTCGGCCATAATCTTCTATGCCACCCACTTCCCCATTGAGAACAGCTACCTCTTCATCAACATCGCGCTGCTGCTCGTGGCCCTGAAGGTGCTTGGGCTGAAGTTTATGACCAAGACCATCTACGCTATCTGCATGCTCTACCTGATGCTGAAGTACACGCAGATACTCATGACCGACCCCGCCACCGGCCATTTCTATCAGATACTCGGCCCCAACCAGCCGTTCATGTCGCTCGTCATCGGTTGCTCGTTCACTGGCACGTCGCTCGCCATTGTGTTTCTCAACAATGGCTCCACCGGCGGCACCGACATCATCGCCGCCTGTGTCAACAAGTACTACAACCTCTCACTTGGCCAGGTGCTCATCCTGGTCGACCTCTGCATCATCGGCTCGTGTATGTTCATCCCTGAGTTTGGCGCCCCGCTTCAGCGCATCTACAAGGTGGTGTTCGGCCTCTGCACCATGGTGATAGAGAACTTTGTGCTCGACTACGTGATGAACGCGCGGCGGCAGAGCGTGCAGTTCATTGTCATCTCCCACAAATATCAGGAGATAGCCAATGCCATCGGAACAAAGATGGACCACGGCGTAACCATACTCGACGGCTACGGCTGGTACACAGGCAACGAGATGAAAGTGCTGCTCATCCTGGCCCGCAAGCGCGAGAGCGTCAACATGCAGCGGCTTATCAAAATCATCGACCCCAACGCTTTCGTCTCGCAGAGTGCCGTGGTGGGCGTTTATGGCGAGGGCTTCGACGAGATGAAGGTGAAAATAAAGGACAAGCACCGCCAGAAGCACGGTCTGCTGGCCCGCTTTTCACGCCACCACGACAACCCCGAAGAGCAGAAACAATGAAGATAGTATTTGCCACCAACAACCAGCACAAGCTGCAGGAGATACGCGACATACTGGGGTCGCAATTCCAGATAGCCTCGCTCGCTGACATCGGCTGCCACGACGACATCGCCGAGGACGGACTGACGCTCGAGGCCAACGCCCGCATCAAGAGCCACTACATCAGCGAGAAGTTCGGCGTCAGTTGTTTCGCCGACGACACGGGGCTCGAGGTCGACGCTCTTGGCGGCGAGCCTGGCGTCCACAGCGCGCGCTATGCCGAGGGCACCGACCACGACAGTCAGGCCAACATGGACAAGCTGCTACGGAAATTAGCAAACAATAACAACCGCCGTGCACGATTTCGCACCGTTATCTCGTTATTAGAGAAAGAGGCCGACGGCTCGTGGGCCGAGCACTTGTTCGAAGGCCGCGTTGAGGGCACCATAGCCACCATTAAGCGCGGCACCGAGGGCTTCGGCTACGACCCCATCTTCGTGCCCGAAGGCTACGACGAGAGCTTCGCCCAACTGGGCGAGGAGGTGAAGAACCGCATCTCCCACCGCGCCCGGGCCGTGAAGAAGTTGGCCGACTATCTGAAACAGAAGCACACACAACCCCAAAGCCAATGAAGAGAATAGCCACAATTCTCGCCACGATGGCACTTGCCGCCACTGCCGCACTGGCACAGAGCGGCACGTGGAAGGCCTATATGGCCTACAGCGACGTCAGCCAGATAGAGCGCGACGGCAACACGCTCTATGTGCTGGCCTCAAACGACCTCTACTCCTACAACCGCAACGACAACAGCATAACCACCTACGACAAAACCAGCGGCCTCTCCGACTGCAACATAGCCCACATCGGATGGAACAGCGCGGCCCACAAGCTCCTCATAGTCTACAGCAACGGCAACATCGACATGCTCGCACGCAGTGGCGACATCAGCAACCTGCCCGACTACTATTCCAAGACCATGACTGTTGACAAGACCGTCTATTCCATCTATATGTATGGCACGGCGGCCTACGTCAGCACGGCGTTCGGCATTCTGAACATCGACATGGCCGATGAGGAAATCACCAACACCTACAACCTCGGCTTCCGCGTCGACTATTGCTACATCGAGGGCAATTACATCTACGCAGCAAGCTCAACCAACGGTCTCTACCGCGCCCCGGTCGGAGGCAACTTGCTCGACCCCAACAACTGGACACGCACTGGCGACTACCAGACCCGCGACAACACCATCGACCCGGAACTGCTCGTCGAGGTCAGCACGCTCAACCCCGGCGGCCCCAGGCAAAACCACTTTGGCCAGATGAAGTATCAGAACGGCAAGCTCTACACCATCACCGGCACCCGCTCTGGCACTGAGTTGCCCGGGCTGATACAGGTCTACGACGGCAATGAATGGACCTTCAGCGACTCCTACGACGAGATTAACCGTCAGACGGGCTACCGATTCTCCTCGCTCTATGGCTTCGACATCGACCCCACCGACCACAACCACCTGTGCGTGGGATGCCAGTCGGGCCTCTATGAGTTCAACAACCTCCACTTCACCCGCGTCTGGAACTACAACAACTCGCCACTGCAGACAGCCGCCTCTCTCGACAACAACCCCGACTACGTGCTCACCACAGGCACTCTCTTCGACCAGCAAGGCAACCAGTGGGTTCTGAACAGTGTGGCCCCGTCGTCGTCGCTCCTCTACCTCTCAGCCGACCACCAGTGGACTTCGTACCACAAACAGGAACTCATGCGGACGCAGGACCGCCACAGCTTCGACAATATGGTCAACCCGATGTGGGACAGCCGCGGGTTGCTCTGGTTTGTCAACGACTTCTGGGACACACCCGCCCTGGCTTGTTATCAGCCTTCCACCGATGCCATCAAGGTTTACACCAGTTTCGTCAACGAGGATGGCACCACTGTGGCCATCGGCGGTGGTGTCAGATGCGTGGCTGAGGACAAGGACAACAACATCTGGATAGGCACCAACGTGGGGCCGCTGATGCTCACACCCTCCGACATCTCGTCTGGCAGCGACATCTTCACCCAAGTGAAAGTGCCCCGCAACGACGGAACCAACCTGGCCGACTACCTTCTGGCCAACGTCGACATAATGTGCATGGCCATCGACGGTGGCGGGCGCAAGTGGTTTGGCACCAACGGCAACGGTGTGTTCCTCATCAGCAGCGACAATATGACCCAACTTGAGCACTTCACCGCCTCCAACAGCAAGCTGCTCTCCGACTATGTGCGTTCCATTGCCATCAACCAAACCACTGGCGAAGTGTTCATAGGCACCGAGAATGGCCTCTGCTCCTATCAGAGCGGAGCCACAGAGCCGGTGGAGAAGATGGACAAGGACGTAACCTACGCCTATCCCAACCCCGTGCGCCCCGGCTACACTGGCCCCATCACCATCGTCGGCCTCAGCTACAACGCCGACGTGAAAATAGTTACCACAAGCGGCGCCCTCGTGGCCGAAGGCAAGAGCAACGGTGGCAGCTTCCAGTGGGATGGCTGCGACAAGAAGGGCAAGCGTGTGGCCAGCGGCGTCTACATGGTTGAGACGGCCACAAGCAGCGGCGACAGCGGCACGGTATGCAAAATAGCCATTGTAAACTGATGAGCCAGCCCCGCACTCCCATCCGTTGGCTGTGGATCATCGTCGCCACGCTGCCGTTCCTCGTCTGGGGCACGCTGCTCATCATGCCCACTTTCGACGACTGGAACACGCTCTCGTCGCCCAACTACGACCCCAACATCCTCACCTATCTGCTGCCCGTGGGCACCACTTGGCGCCCGTTCGACGCATTGATGGGCTACGTCAACGCCATCGACTACCGCCTCTATCCCGCCATCAACCACCTTCTCGTCCTGCTGGCCCACCTCGGCAGCACCTTTTTGGTGTTTGTCTTGGCTCGCCGTCTTGGCATTGGTCGCTTTGCGGCCGTCGTCGCCACCGTTTTCTTCTATCTTTCGCCGTGCATGCTTGCCACGGTGCTCAGTGTCGACGGCCTCAACCAGAGCTACTGCCATCTGTTCGGCCTGCTCTCCATCTATTTCTATCTGTCGCGCCAAGGCAAAAATCGCATATTCTTGTGGCTTTTGTTCGTGCTGATGGCCACGTTCAGCAAGGACAACGGACTGGCCTGGGCCATCGTGGCTCCCATCATTGGATATTGTTTCGGCCACACCGACCGGCGTTCGCTGTTGCGCCATTTGGCCTGTGGGCTTGCCTTTGCCGCAGTCTACGGTGTGGTCAGGTTGTCGCTGCCCTCCACTGGATTTGAGAACTACGAGCACATCGACGAAATGCGCAGTCTCGGCTCCAAACTGACAGGCGCGGCCAAATGGCTCGGCTACACTTGGACAGCCACCGACTTCCTCGCCTTCTTCCACGCGCCAAGCCGAAACCTGCTGCTCGTTGGTCTGACGCTGCTGCTGTCGCTGCCGTTCATCGTGTGCGTGCTCTTTGGCAATCCGCGGGCTTGGCGCAGCAAGCAAATCCTGGGTCTCACGTGCTGCCTTGTCATTGCCGCGTCGCCCAACCTGCTCATCGCCATGAGCCTGATGAACGCCTACTCCTCGCTCGGCATGGCCGCGCTCATGGTGGCTTGGCTCATCGACCACACCATGCTCTGGCCTCGCACCGTCTCGCGCCTGTTCGTCCTTTACGTGGCGGCGGCCCTTATCACGGGTGTCCACCATTGGTATATGGCCTGGCAGACGTCGCTTCCGGGCATGGCGATGGCACGGGAGGTGGTCAGGCTGACTGGCCACCCCGTCGACCGCGCCTACAGCATAATAATGAAAGACGACTATCCCAAATATTCCTCGTTCTGCGTGCCTGCCGACGAAGCCTTCGGGTGGGGCCGCTCGGTGTTGCAAATCACTGGCTACAAATGGCCCACACAGTTTGGCGACACCACAATCAGCTATTCCGACACCACGCCACGCGCCGTCGGCGCATTGGCCAAAGAGAAGATAGCCGAGGGCTACCAGTGCGTGTGGATAGTGGGAAGCAAAGAAATAAAGGTGGTGAGAAAATGAAGAAGATAACAGTGATAATACCTTGCCACAACGAGCAAGACAACGTGGCGCCGCTCCACGAGGCCCTCAGCGCGACTTTCAAGGGCCTCAGCCAGTATGAGGGCGAGTTCCTTTTCATCGACGACGGCAGTTCCGACCACACGCTCGACCGGCTGAAGGAGCTGCGGGGACAGGACCGGAGGGTGGTCTTCGTGAGTCTGTCGCGCAACTTCGGCAAGGAGGCGGCCATGCTGGCGGGCTTCGACCATGCCACAGGCGACTGCGCCGTGGTGATGGACGCCGACTTGCAGCATCCCGCCTCGGTGATTCCAGCCATGGTGGAGCAATGGGAGCAAGGCTACGACGACATCTACGCCCACCGCACCGACCGAGGCAAGGAGAGTTGGCTGCGCCGCCGCCTGTCGATGGCCTACTATCGGCTGCTGCAGCGCATGGTCAACATCGACATTCTGCCCAACGTGGGCGACTTCCGATTGCTTGACCGCAAGTGCATCGACGCTCTGCGCCAGCTGCGCGAGACCGAACGCTACACCAAGGGCCTCTACTGCTGGATCGGCTTCCGCAAGAAGCAGATCGACTTCAAGCAGGGGGCGCGGGTGCATGGCTCCTCGTCGTTCAACTACCGCCGTCTGCTCAACCTCGCCATAGAGGGCGTAACGTCCTACACCACCGCGCCGCTGCGCCTCTCGGCCGTTGTGGGGCTGCTGGTTTCCTTTGTCGCCTTCATCTATATGCTCTACGTGCTCGTCAAGACGCTCATCGTGGGCGAGCCTGTCCACGGCTTCCCCACGCTCATCATCACCGTGCTCTTCCTCGGTGGCTTGCAGCTCATGGCTCTCGGCATCATCGGTGAGTATCTGGGCCGGATATTCAACGAGACCAAGCGCCGGCCCGTCTACCTCGTCAGGGAGAAAGAGGGCGTATGAGCGATTGCAGCAACACCGCCAACAAGGTTCTGCTGACCCTGATTGTGCTCTCGGCGGTGGTTCTTCTGCCTGTGGCCATGGCGATGCAGCCCGTGGGCGACGACCTTTCCTACTACACCGCGCCATTTGCCAAGAGCCTCCATGAGCATCTGCTGCCATACAACGCTTGGTGGAGGCCTTTCGACGCGCTCATAGGCAATATGCTCGAGCACCACGTGGCTTGGTTTCCTTGGCTCAATCACGCTCTCGTCTGGCTCTTCCATGTCCTCTCCGCAGCCACATTCTACGCTTTCTTGCGGCACACAGCCCTTAACTCCACCACACGGCTGTTGGCCACTCTGCTCCTGATGGTGCATCCCGCGATAGTGGGCACCGTGTTCGACACCGACTCCATCAACCAGGCCGGGGCTCTGCTCTTCGATTTGCTCGGTCTGCTGGCCTACGTGTCCATTCGTGGCCGTGGCGGATGTGTGGCGTGGCTTGCTCTGACCATTACGGCCACGCTTTTCAAGGAGAACGGCATCACCTGGCTTGTCATCACACCCTTGTTGGCCGCCGCGTGGACAAGCATTGGGCGCACATACGTCGGCAGGGACGCCTTGTTGGGGCTGTTGGCTGCTGTGGTCTATGGCGTGGTGCGTTTCTTGCTGCCACACTATGGCATCCACGATCTGGTCGACCTCGACTTTTCTGTGGCCACGCTCGCCAAGACCACGGCCAAGATAGTCTCCATCGTGTTCCTGCCCATCGACAATGTCAGCTTGCTCCACGACCGCAACATCCCCGCCACGCTGTTATCGCTCTGCCTCACGGCTCCCCTTGTGCTCTATCTGCTGATAGCGGGTCGTAAGTGTTTGCTCTGTCAGCAGCCCGTCGTCGCCCTTGTCTGTCTCATCATCGTCCTCTCGCCCCATTATTTCACTTCGTTTGCCATCATGCACACCTACGGGGCGTTGCCATTCGTCGTCCTCATCATGGCCTGGCTCGTCGACCAACTGCGGCCCTCGCGGCTGCTCACCGCCCTCGTTGTGCTCTTCTTCGCTGGTTTCGTGCTCATCGACGGCCATGCGGCGGTGGAGAAATACCGCTCAGGCCAGCGCATGGAGCGGCTCGCCACCGAGGCTTTGGGCGTTTTGAGGAGCCTACAGCCTGACGGCGAGCCAGTGGACAGCGTCTACAGCATCAGCCTGAAAGGCTCCTATCGGGGCTACGCCAATATATGCCTCAGTCCCACCGACGCTTTCGGTTGGGGGCACGCCGTGGAGTACCTCAATCGCTACCAATGGCCGCATGAGTGGCAAGACACGTGCATCGAGGCCTCGACAGCCACGCCAAGCCGCATCAGCTCCATAGGCCGTAAGGCTCGCCGCCGAGGCTACCGCTATGTGCTCACCGTCGGCGACGATGGGGTTGAAGGGGTGGGGGAGTGATGCCCATAATCCACCATTGCAGAGGCTCATTCACTCTTTGTGACACGTGTCAAAAACATTTTTCACACGTGTCGTAAAACTTTTTGGCACGTGTCAAAAACATTTTCCACACGTGTCAAAAAGTGGAATGGAACCAATTGACCGTAGATTTCACCATCATGGGAACGTAAGCACAACCAGTTTGAGGCAAGTAGAAGGGACATTCGGCCACAACACTTGCGGTGGTTGCATTATTATACATATTCCAACCAGTTTCGGAACCGTTGCGGCAAGTGGCCCGCCATCCGTTTATAATAATTCGGTCAATATGCAAATTAAAGCCAGCAGGTTGTCTATAGTTTTAAAATCAAAGCATTCTGAGTGAATATTTGCCAGTTTGAAGTTTTAATGGCAATACTGTTGAAATTTTACTTAACCCGTCTTAAAATCGGCAGAAATGTCTTAATCTTCCTTAACTCCTTGTTAAATTAAGCACAACAGCAACAATTATTCGCTATTTTTGCATTAATAAAACAGTTCACGAGGAACCTCAGAATATATATACACATATTTCAGGAGATTGTATTCAGCAGTAAAAGGAGAGTTAAAATGCTTAAGCCTTACTCCTAATACCATCAAGCCGAAACGGACAAGATCAGCTCACAACAGTAAAAACATCGGAAAATGAACAGATTATACACCTATCTCGTCAAGCTCACACTCATAGCCACTGCGGCAGTGTTTACCACGGGTGCGGCAAAGGCCATCCCGGCCTATCCCGGCACCTTCACCGCCACCCAGCCCGACGGCACCACCGTGGAGCTGCGCCTCTGCGGCGACGAGTGGATGAGCTTCACGACCACCGCCGACGGCTATTCTGTGGTGCGTAACGACCAAGGTTGCTACGTCTATGCGCAGCTGCAGGACGGCCAGCTTGTGGCCACCAGCATCGAGGCACACGACGCCAAGGCCCGCACGACAGAGGAACTGCAGTTCCGCGGCACAACGCCGAAGATGCTGCGGCCAAATCTTACCCCCCCCATCCGTAAAGCCAAGGCCGCCGAGGATGCCCTGCGCATCAGTAGCAGGCAAGGGGCGGCCCCATTCTTCGAGTACAGCAAGTTCCGCGGACTGGTGGTGCTCGTGGAGTACAACGACTGCGACTTCTCGCGCGACGACTACGCTGAGATTGTGGACAGCATGATCAACGAGCGCGGCTTCAGCGGCTACATGACCAACGCCGCCCTGCCAGAGCACATCAGCTACACCGGCAGCGTGCGCGACTATTTCTACGACAACTCGGCGGGTCTCTTCGACCCACATTTCGACGTGGTCGGCCCGGTGAAAATCGACCACAGCATGTATGAGGGCCGTAACAACTATCCCGGACTGCAGCGTGCCGCCCTCATCGTAGCCGACTCGCTCGTCGACTACAAGAACTACGACACCGACGGCAACGGCGTGGTCGACATGGTGTACTTCATTTTCGCCGGCGGAGGATCCAACTTCGGCAGCAACGACAGCCGCCTGCTTTGGCCCCACGCCTCCTACCTCACCACACTCTCGCTCGATGGCGTGCGCTTCGGACGCTACGCCTGCTCAACCGAACTCTTCGGCGCGCCGAGCAACAAGCTGCTCGACGGCATAGGCACTATATGCCACGAGTTCAGCCACGTGCTGGGCCTCTGCGATGAGTACGACACCGACTATTCGGGCAGCGGCGGCCAGAGCATACACCCGGGCAAGTGGTCGGTGATGGCCAGCGGCCCCTACCTCAACAGCTCGCGCACGCCCTGCGGCTACTCCCTCTTCGAGCGATACCAGGCCGGATTCGCCACCCCGCAACTCATCACCGAGGCCGGCGACTACACTCTCGACGACATCGACGAGGTGAACACCGGCTACCGCATCAACACCGCCGTCGACAAGGAGTTCTTCCTCTTGGAGAACCGGCAGCAAGGCAAGTGGAACGCCTATCTGCCCGGCCACGGTATGCTCGTCTTCCGCGTCGACTCCACCGACACCAGCGTGTGGACAAGCAACGACATCAACTGCAACCCATCCCACAACTACTACGAACTGCTGCGCGTCAACCCGCGCATCAGCGGCACGTCGCCCATCGACAGCGACTCCGACCCGCTGCCTGGCTCCACTGGCATCACAGAGCTGGGCAACAACACCACGCCCAACCTGCGCTCGTGGACGGGTATGCTCACTGGCATCTCGCTGAGCAACATCAAGGAGGAGAACGGCGTGATAACCTTCAGCACAACAGTGGAGGACACGCCGTCGGCCATTGAGGACTTCGAGACCATGCCACTGACCACTGCCGACACCACCGGCGTGGCGGGCCGCTTCTGCACGTGGAGCCTGACAGGCGCGCGCATCGTCAGCCCCGACAGTCTGCACACTGGGCTGGTGAGCGACCACAAGGGCGTGGCCATGGTGCGCCAGGCTGTGCTCGAATCGGGCGTGATCAACCAGAACATGCAGACTATGAGCATCGACGTGGTGAACCCGACCAGCCAGACGGTGGTGTTCAATGTGCACAGTGTCAACCAGAACGGCACGCGCACCATGCTGAGCGACTTCAGCGGCACGCGCAACATAATGGTTGAGGCGGGCAAGCGCACCACCATGCAGTTCCGCCTCAACGGCACGTCGGGCATCGGCTTCGCCATTACCGAGCGCACCGGCTCGACCACCGACACCGTCTATCTCGACAACTTCGCCATCACCTACGAGCAGACACCCACCGCCATCCGCGACATAGCCGCCACCAACGCCATTGACAGCACGGTGAGGATCTACGACATGCAAGGCCGCCTCGTCGCCACAGGGCAGAGCCGCGAGGCCACGCTCCACAGTCTGCCGCAGAGTGTCTACGTGCTGAGGCAAGGCTTGCGGGCTGCCAAAGTGGTGAATCAATAAACTGATGATTTATGCAAAACTCAGGCAGCAAGCACAAGCCAAACCGCAGGGGCATGATTTATCATGCCCGCGATAGGCAAACGACCAGAGTTTCGGGCATGATAAATCACGCCCCTACGTCATATATACAACCCTTGATTTCAACCTCCCCAAACGCATCGGGCATCGTCTATATGAGGACAGCGAAGCCCGCTTGCGCCCAAGGAACAACCTATAGCACACATTGTCCTCAACCAATCAACAACACCAAAATGAGAAAAGCTACATTTCTTATTGCCCTGCTTGCCATTCTGCTCGGCGTTCCCGCTGGATTACAGGCACAGCAGACGGTGGTCAGTTCGGCCAAGCTGTTGGCTGAACCGCAGGAGGCAACCCAGCGCGTCAGTTCGCAGCCGGCAGCCCAAGCCCTGCAACTGGCCACTCCGCAAGAGCAGCTGAGCCTCTACACCGGCACGTTGAAGGAGCAGCCCAAGCCCAAACAGGGCAAGGCGGCCACCACAATGCGCCGTGCGCCAAAGCGGGTGAGCACGGCAAGCGACCTTGCCGGCACCTACGTCTGGACCTCCAGCTCGCTCACAGGCAGCTTCGAGGGCGGCCACTCGGTCGTCGTCGCAGCCCAGGATGCCGACACCGTAACCCTGACGGGTTTCGGCGGCTCCGGCTACGTGGTTAAAGCCGCCGTCGACGCAGCCGCGGGCAAGTTCTACATCCCCAACCAGATTGTGGCCGTCGACACCACCAACAAGTGGAACGTCGATGTCTGCTACTTCACAATCACTGGTGGCAAGGCTGTGATCGACCGCGACAAGGCTGTCAGCGGCACCATCAACGCCGATGGCTCGCTCCAGATTGACGACTACTGGGGCTTCTTCGTGGCCGACGGCTCGAGCAAGGACGCCGTCTATCAGGCCTGGTCGGACACCAAGCTCGACGTGGCCAACGGCCGCCTCATCTACACGGCGATTCCAAGTGACAGCACCACAGCCCAAACCTACGGCTACAACGTGGCAATCAACCAGATTTCGTCGAATGTGGTGCAGGTGAAGAACTTCGCCGGACAAGGCCACACCGTGGAGATAGAGCTGCAGCGCGACTCCACCGCCACGATAGCGTCGCAGGTGGCCATGTACGCCTCAAGCTACGGCAACTTCCAGACCGTGGGCGTGGTAAACCCCGACACCACGGCCATGTCGTCCAACTTCACGAGCACCATCACCTGCGCCAAGGCCACTGGCAACAAGCGCATCTCGTGGGGTGCCTGGTCGCTCTTGGCCTCAAGCGCCTACGCCGGCTACAGGCTTTCGGGCTATCTTGAGTACAACGACCAGGATGCCACATTCACCTATCCGGCACTCTCAGTGTCGAGCTTTGAGGGCAGCGGCACCGAGGCCGACCCGTATCAGATCAAGCAGCTCGACGACCTGATCCTCCTCTCCGACAACGCCAAGGCATGGGAAGCCACCGACACCATCGGCGCCTACGTCATCCACCGCGCCTACAAGGGCAAGTGGTTCAAGGTGATGAACGACATCGACATGGAGAACTACCGCTTCACGCCCATCGGCAACGGCTACACGTATCTGTTCTCGGGCAACCTGGACGGTGGCGGCCACACGCTGAAGAACCTCAACGTGTCGTCCACTGTGGGTTATGCCGGCCTCTTTGGCCGCGTCGACTCGCTCACAACCATCAAGGATCTGACGTTTGACAGCCCGACCATCAACAACTCCGGCAGCTTCACCGGCGTGCTGGCTGGATGGGAAAGCGGAACGATGGACAACATCCACGTCGTCAACGCCAAGGTCACCGCAAGCGGCATGGCCACAGGCGGCATCATCGGCACTGGCTCCACCATCAGCAACTCCGACGTTGTCAACAGCACCATCACCGGCTCCTACGGCTACGTGGGCGGTGTGGCTGGCGAGGTCGACGGCTCCATCAGCAACTGCTTCGCCACTGGTGTCAGCATCACTGAGGGTGGCGGCGACTACAACCCCGTAGGCGGCGTGGTGGGCAACCTCTACAGCGCAAGCGCGGAGAAGTGCTACTTCACCGGCACCGTCTACACCAGTTCGTCCAACCAGCGCATTGGCGGCGTGGTGGGCACTGCCTACAACTCCACCATCGACCAGGCGTTCTCGCGTGCCTACCTGCGTGGCTACGACAGCAAGACCCAGGCGGGCGGCGTGGTTGGTCTGCTGGCAGCCTCCAAACTGAGCAACGCCTACTCCACCAGCACCGTGCTGGCGGTTAGCGCTGTCAACTGCGGTGGCATCACCGGCCTTGTGGCCAAGAACAAGGTGGGCAACGACTCGATAGAGAGCTCCGTCGTCAACGCCTTCTCGGCAGGCTTTGTCGATGCCGAGACCTACCAGTATGACTCGAAGAACGGTGTGCGCGAGGCTCTCGGCTCAATAGCCGACGGCGCCAACCCGACACTCAGCGGCATCTACTTCGACAACCAGATCACCAACAACAACTCGGTGCGCTTCAGCACTCCCACAGCCACACTGACATCGGGCACCGTGCTCGACGGCTATGACACTTCGGTCTGGACATTCCAAAGCGGCTACTATCCGCGCCTGAAGTTTGCCGAGAGCACCGAGGCAGGGGCTTACGCTTCGAGCGCGCTCATCTTCGCCGAGGGCAACTCACTTGAGAACATGGCCAAGACTGCCAAGGTGAACGCCCTGAGCAACACCAAGTTCAAGCTCGTGAAGGGCGGAACGGCCGGCAGCGAGGGCAACTACATGAGCATCAGCGGCACCGACCTCGTGCTCAACGGCGGCTACGGCACCGACACGCTCTATGTTGTCAACGGCCGCGACTCGCTCTCCTACGCCATCAAGGCCGCCCCGGTAACGCTCGACGGAGCCGGCACCGAGGCCAACCCCTACCAGATCAAGACCAAGGCCGACATGATTTATCTGTCTGACCTGACCACCAACAAGAACCTCTACTTCCCGCAGACCTACTTCCAGGTGATGAACGACATCGACATGGAGCTCGACACTGCGTTCATCGGCTTCGCCAACAATCCTGACGACGCCTACTCGCGCTTCGCCGGTGTGTTCGACGGCGCGGGCCATACCCTGCACAACCTCTATCTCGGAGGCTACGTGAAGTGGACCACCGAGCCCACCACCGGTTTTGCCGACGGCACAGGCACCCCATCTACTGGCTCCGACGGGTCGAAGGGATGGAACGGTCTCTTCAGCCGCCTCGACCTGAATGGCGTGGTGAAGAACCTGACCATCGCGGCCGACGCCAAGCTTGAGTTCTGGGCCACGGCAGGACCGTTTGTTGGCGACAACTACGGTCTCGTGGAGAACTGCGTCAACCACGCCGACGTGAAAGGCCTGAGCTGCTGGATAGGCGGCATCGTGGGCCGTGTGGAGAAGGAAGGCACAGTGCGCAACTGCCTCAACACAGGCAACGTGGCCACTGGCTACATGGACGTCGGCGGCATTGCCGGCACTTCCAGTGGCCGCATCGAGAACTCGATGAACACTGGTGCCGTTACCGTGGAGCAGCTCTCCTACTTCAACCAGACATCGGTGGCCCGCAACGCCAGCCGCATGCGCTATTCTGGTGGCATCGTGGGCACGCTGAGCGCTGGCACCATCAGCAACAGCGTCAACGCTGGCACAGTCTACGCCTACACCTCAATGGTGGGTGGCATAGCCGGCAACATCAGCAAGCCCGCCGACACCTACGCCGACGTGGGCCTGAGCGACATCATCAGCTCGGTCAGCTATGGCACGGTGATCACCCTCGACCAGGGTCTCATCGGTGGCATCACTGGCAGCAACGAATCGGATGGCGCCAAGAACGCCAACATCTACTTCGACAAGCAGATTGCTCCCTACGCCTCTGGTGGCGCAACCGAAATCAACGCCGCAACGGGCGTGGAGACATCGGCCCTCATCAGCGGAGAGAAACTGGCCGGACTGGCCGACAGCCTCTGGCAGTTTGAACAGGGCAAGTACCCCGTGCTGAAGCAGTTTGCCAACGATTCCATCGTGAAGAATGCCGCAAGCGTGATCCCGCAGATTGGCACTGGCGAGACGGCATTCGACGTGAAGAGCGACATCGCGCTCTCAGCCCCAGCCGCCACCACTTGGCAGCTCACCCAGGGCACATCGTTCAAGATCGACGGCAGCAAGGTTGTGGTTCCGGCAACGGTCAGCAGCCTGCAGGTCGACACCCTCGTGGCAGCCGCACCTAACTACACCAAGGTGATGATCATCAAGCAGCGTTATCCGTTCCCGCTTGAGGGCGACGGCACCCAGGCATCGCCGTTCCTCATCAAGACTCCGCAGGACTGGAACGCCGTGTCCGACTATATGGTCGACTGCGCCGAGAGCTTCAAGGGCCAGTATCTGCGTGTGGAGAACAACATCGACTTCAGCGGCGAGACGTTCAAGCAGATAGGCCGCGACTTCATCACCCCGATGAACGGCGACTTCGACGGCAACGGCATGACCATCTCCGGCATCACCAACAAGTCGATAGCCACTGCTGAGGGCGGCGGCGCATTCTCGGTGATCGGCGAGTTTGGCTACGTGCACGACCTCACCTTAGAGGGCAAGATGACAGCCACCCACACCTATGCGGCTGGATTCGCCGGCGACGTGTATGGTCGGGTGAAGAACTGCGTCAACCAGATAGCCGTTACCACAACCCAGACCTACGCGGCTGGATTTGTGGCCCACGCCTACGGCACAGCCGAGTTCGACAGCTGCTACAACCGCGCCGACGTGTCGTCGTCGAAGGCATACTTGGCTGGCTTCGCCGCACAGGTCTACAGCGGCGCACAGTTCAATACCTGCGGCAACGAGGGCAAGGTGAGCCAGACCAGCACTGCCAACTACATTGCTGGTTTCGCTTGCGTGTCGGCTCCTGCAACATATAATAATGTGTTCAACACTGGCGAGATCTCGGTGGCCAAGACCAACAACACCACCTTCGCAGCCGGCCTCATCGCCAACGTCAGTGGAGCTGGCACGCTCTCCATCAAGAAGAGCTACAACACCGCCACAATCACCGCAAAGGGCAACGTGGCCGGACTGATCACTGCTGGCAACAGCTTCACCACCGTTGTTGAGATGGACAGCTGCTACAACACTGGCGACATGATCGCGGCGGCCACAGCGTCCACCAGCAATGCGCCCACAGCCGGTCTGATGAGCTTCTACAGCGTTGGCTCCAAGATCACCAACAGCTGGAACAGCGGCACCATCATGTCGGAGAAGAACGTCTACACCGCCGGTCTGATAGGCAAGAACGCATCAGGTACTGCCAGCGTGGCCACAATCGTGAGCAACTGCTACAATCTGGGCGACGTTACAGCCAACGGCAACCAGGGCGGTGGCATCGTCTGCTACTCTATGAGCAAGAACATGCTCATTGAGAACTGCTACAATGCCGGACGCATCGACGGCGGCTTCGGACTGGGCGGCATCGTGGCCAGTTTCACTGGTGACACCACCAACGTGATCCGCAACTGCTACAACACCGGCGACATAGCCACATCGACCAACCGCGCCGGCGGCATCATCGGCTACGGCACCAGCAAGGGCAATGTGGAGAACTGCTTCAACATCGGCAACGTCTCCACCTCGCTCACAGCGGGCGGCACCAACGGCACCACGTCGGGCTACGCCATCGGCGGTCTGGCTGGCGTCTCGTCGGCCCACTTCTACAACTGCTACAACACCGGCACCGTTACGGGCGCAAGCTATGTGGGCGGACTGGTGGGCCAGCCAAATCGTGTAACGGCTCTCACCACTGGCAACGCCACCGAGTTCCATAACAGCTACAACGCTGGCAAGGTGGTGGTCATCACCGACGGCCTCAGCGACGAGCAGAAGGCCGACACCTGTGGCAACATCATCGGCTCCACCTACAGCCGCTACTGGAACGAGAACAACGTGATGGAGAACACTTACTTCCTCAGCGACCTTAACGCAGCCAACGCCCACGACGCTCAGGCCACTGGCCTCGACGCTGCAGCAATGGCCAAGCTCGACCTCGGAAGCGCGTTCAAGCACAACGACGACTACAGTCTGCCTGTGCTCACCATCTTCGCTGACTCGGCCGCAGCCCGCTTCTCGGGTGTGATACCTGTGGCAGCTGACGGCGACTCGTGGCAGCACATCACCAAGGCCTTCTACGTGGGCCAGACCGACGGACTGACATGGACTGCCGACTCGGCAAGCATCACCTTCAATGGCAATGTGGCCGCGTTCAACACGCCGTTCACCGGTCTGTTCACCGTTACGGCCAAGCTCGGCAACTGGAGCAAGACCTTCACCCTGAACGCCGACAACGCCACTGGCATCCGCTCCATCGCCACCGGCAAGGAGCTGAAGAGCCGGCGCTACTACACTGTCGACGGTATGGAGGTGAGTCCAAGCCAGGTGCGCCGCGGTCAGGTGCTTATCATCCGCAAGACTTACACCGACGGCACTCAGACCACTGAGAAGACCGTCAGGTAGCAAACTCTACAGCTGAGCCTCCAGCTCGGCTAACTATCAAGGCCCGCGAGAGGGAACGACATCCCTGCTCGCGGGCCTTTTTCTGTGTTATTTCCATATATTGATGCCGCTGGGGGATGCCGCAAAACACGGTCGTCTACAGTAGCTGATGGCTTGAGTAATTGGTGTTAACAACTTTTAAAACGGCAAAAATGTGGAAAAGCTTGCAGATAACCGAAAAAACTTTGTACCTTTGCAAGTGGACTATACAGCCTTGCAACATTACGGTGAGACGTGATCTCCCACCATGGCAGCGAGGCAGCCCACGCCGGGCTGAGCAGGATGGTGTCGCCACGCGACAACCAGCAATGCCAAGCGGGCCATGGGTGGGAAGCAAATAGTCCAGACATAAAAAAGGCGTTTGTCGCCGCTGTGTTTGAGACCAACAGGAATCTTGCAACCTCCGAAATCAAAGTCTTGAACAAAGCAACGGTAGATGTCCGGGGTGTGATTATATCATTCCCGTGGAGACCTTGTAAACAGGAATTATACCTTTTTGCGGGTATGATGTGTGTGTACGGGTCTCTTTACGGTTAAGCTATATTCATATCGGCGTGGGCTCTAACGTTGTCTGTTCAACTTTGATGGGCAATGCAAGAGCCTCTGTTGGTAGAATGGACAACAGGACGGTACCACGCTTTTCTTTGTCGAAAACGGGTTCTGTTTAGAACAGTTTTGTCATCGATATGGATATTGCGAACAAGAATATGGATGACATCAACGGAGGCGGCAAGTCCTCTCCCCGCATTGGGTCGATTCCCGATGCCCTCCCCGAAGTTCGAAAGCCACCTTTGGCCGAGAACTCACAAACAGGGGTGTCCACCGAAAACGCCCCGCCGGGTTCAGAGGCCTTTGCTGGCAAAAGAAGACTTGAGAAATTCCGCCGCTGGTATGCTTTGCGCACGACATACGGTCGAGAAAAGAAAGCATACGAGTATTTGAGCAGTAAGAATGTCACGGCATTCTACCCCACGCTGACCACCGTGAAGATGGTCGGCGGAAAGAAAAAGACCATAGAGAAATCTCGCATCCCAAACATTTTCTTCGCCTACGGCACTGAGGACGAAATCAAACTACACGTCTACGACAATATCAACCTCCCTTTCCTTCGTTTTTACTACCGCACAGTTACCATTGGTCATACTAAGATCAAAGAGCCACTGACTGTGCCCGACCACCAGATGGAAAGCTTCCGCATAATATGCAATGCCGAAGCAAAAGATGTAATCCTGTCGACAAATGAAATCCACAATTTCAAAGCTGGCCAGTTGGTCAAAGTCATCCACGGCGATTTCAAAGGCGTCACTGGGATTGTAAAACGCTATAAAGGGCAACAGCGTGTAGCTGTAATCGTTGAAGGACTACTGACGGCATGCACAGCATATATACCAAGTGCTTTCATGGAAAACGTAAAGAAATAGAGTGGTTGGAGCATATTTCTCGATATTATAATTATTATAATTCAAATAACAACCTTTAAAAATAAAAATGAAAAAGTTATTTTATTTATTGTTTGCACTATTAGTAGCTTCAAATTTGTTCCTTTTAACAAAAACATGCCGCAATGCGGATAACGTCCCAGAAAGGGACACTATAATAATGGATACGACAGGAGTAGAAGAAGCAGTGTTCGAAGCACCTGATCCAGTAGATTCGGCAAAACTTGTAAGATCAGCATTCGAGGCACCTGTTCCTCATGATACGGAACAACGAGATGCGCAAAACCAACAATCGGAAAGTGAGGTCAAATCAAGTTCGAGAGAGGCAGTTCCTATGCAAGTGTGGCATAACTGCGTTAATTGCTTTGGAAGTGGAAATTGTAATTACTGTTATGGGCAAGGTGTCCAATTTAATCCTTACAACGGAAACCAGGAGGATTGTCCCGTATGTCGAGAAGGAAGATGCCCCATGTGTGGAGGAAGGGGCGGCCAATACGAAGTGGAATACAGGTAATAATTAATAGGCCGCTTACGACATGAGTTAAATAAAAGAAAATGAAAAGACCAACACTTCTGGCAGCATTGATGATTGCAGCATGTCTTGCACAACAAGCAATTAGCAGGGCTACATCCGTAAGCCTCAGATGTTGTAAAGATTTGACAGACTTCAAAGAGCTATTGGTGGAACAGGCACGATGGGGCGACGCAAACGCCTACTTGAAACTTGCCGAATGCTACAGAAAAGGCGAAGGGGTGAAGAAAGACTTTTTGTGCATGATTTCCATGGCAGAAATGGCAGCGCAGCGTGGAGCCATTAGCAGTGTTGGCAACTACATAAATGGCTTGCCCGACAGCGATGATTACAAGGCTCTTTACATGTTGTTTTCAGCCCCTCCTGGCCTTAACAGCGACAGCATTGTCAATGTGCTTATGAAGAAAAACGTTTCTGAAGCCAAGGTGATTGCAGCGGAAATGGCCGCCAGTAGAGGCGATACTATTAGATGCGTTGAACTTATTAAGCAAGCAGAGGACGAAGGCTCCACATTTGCGAAAATCTATAAAATGTTGTTGAATGATAATGTCGAAGATACCATATTGCTCCAAATGGCTGATGACCTGCCAATAATATATGCCAAGCTTGGTGACAAATACTATGACGCTGACCAAGATGGAATCAGGAACGAGCAGCTTGCCATCAAGTATTACATGAAGGCGGAAAAACATGCCATGCTCAACCAGCGGCGCGCCAAGCGAGTGCTCAGCCATCATGAGCGATGCGGCAGTTATCCACTTGCAGACAACGACTTGAAGCACCTAAGACTAATTGTTGGAGACAAAACCGACGCTTCTGAGCTACGAGAACAACAATTCAAATAAAGAAAATAAAACATGTTATAATGGTTGCGCACAACACGGACAAAGTGCATTATAATTATGAAAACAAGGAATTATTTATCGCGATTATTCACTTTCATGGCGGTAATCTGCGTGGGACTATCATCTTGCAGCACAGACAAGGAAAGCGAGGGAGAAAATGGTTTAACTACGGAGAGCAACAAAAAACTTGTTGGAAGCAAATGGGAACTGAAAAATTGGGATTATAGCATTGGCGACGACTACGTTGGCACCCATGACGAGGTTGTTACAGTATACTTCCATTCGCTGACAAATGGCATAATCTATCATTCACAAAAAGACTCTTACTCTAACCAAGGAACCTCAAAGAGCAGAGCCGTTGCCCACTTTAAATACTACACGAAAGGCAACGATGTGGAATTGGATTATATAACAGACAATATCCTTTCAATAAACGGCTTTGACCTCTCCAATGACGTGTTGCAAGCCAACAACATACGATTCTCCAGAGAAGAAATAACCGCTTCAGATTACCAATGGATAAACACCATACAAGGAACAACTGGCGACTGCATGTGGTACAGTGATTTGATGAACGCTTTATGGATTGATGGCGACGGAGAAATGGCAGACTATTCATCATATTCAGCCACCCCATGGGGAAAGAACAACCGTTTGCCTAATAGGGTCGTCATCAACGAAGGCGTTACATCGATAGGCAACAACGCTTTTGCTGTTCTCAACATCACAGAAATTGAGACTCCCGACAAGTCGCTGACAAGAATCGGGGATGGAGCGTTTAAAGGGTCGTTGGTAACAAACATCTGGCTTGGCGAAGATATTGCTTACATAGGCAAAGAGGCTTTTGCTGGCTGCAAGAATCTAAAACAGTTTTCGCCGTCATCCTTAGAAAAGATTGAAGAGATTGGTGATTATGCCTTTTATGGTTGTGCCCTTAGTATGATGAAAGTAGACTTTGGCACTGAACTTAGAAGCATCGGTGATTTTGCTTTTGAAGATGCAAAGATTAGCTCTTTGACCTTCTCTGAGGGAGTTGAGACAATAGGCAACGGTGCATTTCTTGGCAATGTCTGTGGCACAAGCAAAGAGCTGACATTGCCTAACAGCTTGCAATCAATCGGAGCCACAGCCTTTGAGGGCAGTTTCACAAAAATCGTAATAGGCACAGGACTAAAGAAGATGGGAGCCAAAACATTCGTCACCGCCAGCTCGGGGAATATGTATGTCAACCTTTCAGAACCACCATCCACAGCAGGAGATGTTATAGTCGGGGGTTCAACATGGGCGTCACGCGAGAGCGGGTGGACTTTGTATGTGCCTAAAGGCTGCAAGTCTGCCTATGCCAAGGTTTCGCCATGGAGCAAGTTCAAGTCAACCATTGAGGATGCAAGTCTGACTGGAGAAGGTTCTGGCGATTCAGACTCCGAAGACCCGGACAATGCTGAATATAGCGACAGAAACCAAGATGAAGCCGACGCTAAAGATTCCCGAAGGGGGTACGTGGCAGACGGGTTCTCTGGTGGAACTGGTACAAGCTCCAATCCCTACACCATTTCTTCCGCTGCCGAATTGCGCTATTTCTCCGACGCCGTCAGAACTGGCAACACTTTCAAAAACCAATATGTGAAATTGGTGGCCGACATCACCATCAATAGAAATGTGCTGAACAGAAATGGAGAGTTGAATGGTGACGGCAGCAACTTTGAGCCATGGATACCAATAGGACGCTACAATCCGTCATATTTCTTCTGTGGAACATTTGATGGAAATGGACACTCCATAAGTGGCTTATACTGCAATCGGCCCAAAGGAGAAAATATCGGATTTTTCGGAAAACTGTATGGTAGTGTTAAGAATCTTACTATAAAAGACTCTTATTTTAACGGTAGTGCTTATGTTGGAGGTATCGCAGGCAATACCAGGCCAAATTACATGGGCACAACAATTCCCTCAAGTTTACTGGAATACTATAACGGCAGTAAAGAAACAAGCATAACCTTTTGTACAAATGAAGCAACAATAGCAGGAGGAAACGCATTGGGCGGCATTGTTGGAAATAACAACAGTAATAGTAATAAAGTCACAATTTCCAAAAGCTTGAACAAAGGAAACGTGGTCGGTGGCGACGATGTTGGTGGAATTATTGGCATATGTTCAACAGGAACAACCATAATATCATGTTGCAATAGTGGCAGCCTATCAGGATCAAGTATTGTTGGTGGGATTTTGGCAAATTCGCTTTCCACTTATGTCTATAATTGCTTAAATACAGGAGATGTTAAAGCAGATGAAGCCACGGCAGGAGGAATTGGTGGGGTTATGGGGAAATCAACTTCATATAAAGTTCAAAACTGCTTAAACCTTAGCACCAACATTAAAGCCTCCAAAAATGTTGGGGCAGTATTGGGATACAATAACGGTATCAGCGTGTCATACAATTATTATCTCTTCCAAAGTGGTTTGGCCGCTATAGGCTCTACTTACAAAGGCACCAGTTCCAACAACAGCAGCAAAACTGAAAACGAGCTGAAGAGTGCGGACTTCCTGAATCTGCTGAACTCAAGGGCACAGTCAAGTTGGGGCAAATGGAAAGCAGGAAGCGACGGCTTCCCCGTTTTGGAATGGATGTAACGGATTGCTGTAAACATTATTCAATAAAAAAAGCAAAATGAGAAGCATTATTTCTATAATCGTCTGCGCATTCATTTCCATTAGCACATGTATGGCGCAAGACCATATCATCTTCAGGAATGGGACTGAAAGAGACATCAAGCTGTATCAGATAAACAACGAGAAGCTTGTTTTCAAGAATGTGGGAAAGGCTGGCATCATGCAAGAAGTGCCGTCGACAGATGTCTACATGGTCTATATCGAGAAGCAAGGCAACATTTACATCACCCCAGATGGCAAGCGCATAACAGGTGAGCCAAAACGGGCCGACGTGAAACACAAAAACGTCATCTATTTAATACAGGGAGCCGAGATTGCCGTCGAGGACATAATAATAAAGGAAAACCATATCGCTTATTCTATCAAAGCCGCCAAGAAAGGGCATCTGGGATTGAAGAGAGGCATTGCCCCATACGGGGAGTTCGACAAGGCTGATGTTTTCATGATAAGATACAAAAGCGGATTGATAGATGTGATTACCCCCGCAGAGAAGAAAGCAGAGCCTGTGGTCGACACCGAACCAGACACCAAAGTCGAGGAACAAGGGCAGCCAGAATATGTAGTCTTGTTCCACGCTGTGGAAAAGGGGGAAACCCTTAACAAGATAGCTAAGACATATAATGTGACGCCAGAGGAGATAGTCGAGTGGAACGATTTGCCATCTCGCTTGAAGCCGACATCACCTCTTGGCGCAGGAACACAACTTCTGATTTACCAACCAAAGAAATAACGCCGTATGAAAAGAAGCATATACGTTCCCGCCGTAGCAGTTCTGCTACTTGTTATTGGTTGTGGAAAATCGGACAAGGAGTTCTCGAGAACTGTTGAGGAGCGCGATTCCCTCCGCAACATAAGCAACATCAACGCAATTAAGCTTGACAGCTACGACCGGATGATTGACATAATCAACTCAACATACGACTCGATAGCTTATCAAGAGGACATAGTTTTCATCAAGCGGAACTCCGAGACGCCCATCAGCAGAGATGAAGTGAAAGACAACCTGACGCGATTTGAAAGTGTGCTCAAAAGGCAGAAAGAAAGAATCAACCAACTGGAGCGACAACTTGGGGAGAAGCGCCAGGATGGCATGTCGGCAGACGAAGAAAAATCGCTTAAGCTCCTGGCTCATTTGCGGGAGCAGATAGAAGCCAAGGACAAGCAAATAGCACAGCTGAGGAGGGAACTGGAGAAAAAGAACGTCGACCTGTCGCGGCTCCAATCACGCTTCGACACGCAGCGGTCGACCATAGAAACGCAGAACGCCACCATCAGCGAGCTGAACAAACGCACTAAGAAACAGAGCGAAGCTTTGGCCCGGCAAGACGCGATGCTCAACAATGGCTACGTGATGATAGGAACCAAAGACGACTTGAAGCGAAAAGGAATACTCACCAAAAAGAACCGACTGGCTACTGGAGCCAGCTTGGACAGGACGAAATTCGCCAAGGTCGACATCAGAACATGGACTGAAATCAGCTTTACTGCAAAACGTCCGCGCATTCTCACCAACATGCCATCGTCGTCGTATGAGCTGACAACCACAGGGAGCGGCAACTTCACCCTCAAGGTGAAAACGCCATCGGAGTTCTGGCGAATCTCTAATTATCTTATAATCCAAACCAATTGACGGAGATGAGACGCACAACAGGTTTAATCATTTTGCTGATGATAATCAGTTGCCATGTCCATTCGCAAGACAACATCATCAAGCACATTGTTGACAGGGGCGAGACGTTGGCGTCTGTGGCCAAACTTTACGGAACAACCACAGAGCGGCTTGTGGAGTTGAATCCTGACGCTTCCGAATTTGTATATGCCGGCATGGAACTGGAAGTTCCCTGCGACCAGGCCGACGTGGCTTTAGCAAACGTGTCGCCGTCGCTTGTGGCCGAGGCTGTCAGCGTTCGCACAGCCATCAGCGAGGCTTGCAAGGAGGCCGACGAACTGCTTAGCAAAGAGGAATACAGCAAGGCGGCCAAGGCTTACAGCAAGATTATAAAGGCATACAAGTCGAGCGAGTACTCTTGCGTCGACGCCTACTACGGCAGAGCTTTGGCCTACTACAACCAAAGCAAATGGAAGAGCTCCATCAAGGATTTCGAATGCGCCTTGGCCGATTCGAGATGCACGGGCAACATACGCTCCCATTGCACTTCGCTGCTGGCAAGCGCACGCAAATACAGAGAAGAGCAATTGGAGCGCAGGGGCGAGATGTGGGGAAGCCTTTTTGTTGCTGCGGCTGCTGCTACAACGACTGCAATTGTTGCGAATCAGCAAGCTAAAAGTTCAACAAGCATAAGTGCCTATACTTCACGGAGTAATAACAATTTAGACTATTTGTTAGACCCTCGGTATGCCATACAACAAGTTAATGCCCAATATGAAGCGGAATACCAACAGGCAAGACAATTTAACCCTTCTTTGACTCGTGAGCAATTTATGCAGATGAAAGCACAAGCGAATCAAGAAACACAAAATGCCACAACAAATACAAGTGAAACTTCTGTTAGTCATGCAGGAAGTTATAGTCATGGCAGTAGTGCAACAAGCAAAGACTGTCCTTCTTTAAAGGCATCAAACGGGAAATGGTACTGTGGCAATACAGGAAAGTGCGCAATGTGCGGAGGAGACGGCCTGATGAATGGCTCGTTTGGGCTGGGGGCGAATTCACTGAAATGCACCCTATGCAATGGAACTGGAAAATGTACATATTGTCAACATTAAATAATCATACGAAATGAAAAGATTAAAGAAAGCGATTGCCTTAGCCGTTTTGGCTGCAATGAGTGTTGTGCCATGTTTTGCCCAAAGCGGCACAACTAAGCACGTGGTGGAGCGCGGCGAAACTCTTGCGTCGATTGCCAAGCTCTATTCCGTTTCCGAGGACGAGATTGTCAAGCTCAATCCCGACGCCGCCCAATTTGTGTATGTCGGAATGGAGCTTGTCTTGCCCGATGTCAGCTCTAAAAGACAAGAGCAAGCAAGTTCTGTGAAAAGCGAGAGCGCATTGGTGGAGCAAACAGAAACAAGTTATAAAGCCTCAGGTGCAGACGATGATGAATTTCAAAAATGGTCTTTAACAAGCCATCTTTCATACGGCTTCACACCAAGGCCTAAGGTGGAAGGCGGAAAATGCAGGAGTTTTGCTTTCACTATGGCTGCAGGTGCAAATTATAACTTCAACCATAATTTTTATGTTGGAGCCAAGATAGGATATAGCACTTACAACCTCAGCACATCATATCCTCGGTCGAGTTCCAATAATTTAGACATAACAAATCACTACATTCATCTGCCTGTAGAAGCTGGCTTTAGGCTGGGTGACAGCAAGTTCGCCCTTGTTCCGTATGCGGGTATAGATTTCAACTATGTCGTTAAGTGTGTGCAAAAACAAGGTGTTGGATCCCAAAAAGTCAAAAAATCGGTTAAGCCAGATGGCAGGCTGGAGACTAATGGTCGTTTAGGCATTCGCCTTCACTTGTGGGGGGTGGAACTAGGAGGTGCGTATTTGATTCCTTTCAACGACAAGAATGGGGAAAGCAAAGGCTACTTTGAAATATCGTTGGGAGGTTGCATTTAACAAACTCAACTTTCGCAAAGTGGATGTTTATATATTTGAGAAAGTCAAGTAACAAATAATTCATCAATTAATTATATGGTTGCGCACGACACGGGACTTAGTGCTTTAGAAACAATGAAAACAAAGATTTTATTTTGGAACAAGCTCGCCATTATGATGATGGCAGTTGCAGGTCTGGCATTTACATCGTGCAGTGAAGACGATGATGAAGAAGCCACTGAGAATGTGGACTACTCCACCGTCATTTCAGGAAGTTGGTATGTTGACATCGACGATGAAGAGTCGTGCGAGTTGATTATCGACTTTAAAGGTCAGGGGAATATCTACTTCACCGACTTGATCAACCAAGACGAGGGTGTAACGGCCAAAGGCACCTACACTCTAAGCGGCAATCAGATATTTGCCATATATAATGATGTGTCGGTATATACCGAAAGAGGCTCGTCAACATTCAACGGTTTCACCGATGGCAAGAAGAAAACCATGACTTACACCATCGTCTCTTGCAATGACAGAAAGATGGTTTTGAAAACAAGCGACGGAAATACACTAAACTTTGAGAAAACGCAGGATTCGAAAAGCGCAAGAGCGCTCACTGGAACTATATGGTCGAAGTTAAACGACAATGGCGACCAGTTGACATTGTGTTTCCCCACAGGCTCTGCTGGTAATTGGGTCGCCAAATATGCTGAGTCGATTGTGAAGCAATTTGATGAGGGAAACCTCACATACTCTGTGGAAGCAAGCGACAATGGTCTTAAAGGCGTTGTCAGCATTTCCTACGCCGACGGTGTGGTGGAAGCCCTTCCATTTACCGTAGCTGGATCAAAGATGATAATCTTTGACAATGGCGGCAATGCCATTTGGGAGCTGGCAGAACAGCAAGACTGACGAACAAACTGGCCTGTCTTTTCCCGCATTATTCATCCCCTTGAAATCGAGACTTCTGCTTTCAGAATGTTTTTGACGCGATGCAGTAGCGGCTTATAGGAAAGCAATAATATTATGAGAATAAAAGACGAAAAAGAATCAGGGGTTGGTACCCCATTGTTTGGCGCAGCGGATATTTTCCGTGGATTGGTCACTCTCTATCCAAGAACGGTGAAT
>CAZRSL010000005.1:49044-66302 GCA_964602785.1 uncultured Prevotella sp. | reverse complement strand
CAACTCCTTGATACAGAGGGGCGACCCCGATAGGGTCGATTGTTTGGAGAGCCTGCGATTCCGTGGGTGCAAGCACCCACGGTTATGGAACGGTGATGCCTCCGGCATCATCTGCTTCTAACGACCGATTTGGGTTTAATTATTGTACTGGCACAATCCCATTGCAGGGGCCGTGTAGGTAGGGTTAGGGCCGGCCCTAACCCTACCTACACGGCCCCTACAGTGGGAGATTACTGTGAATAACAAGTTAAAGGCGGAACATTCTTGTTGCGGTCGAACAATAACTGAATTATGATGCACCCTCTTTACAATTCTCAAATCTCAATCCTCAAATCAAAAAAGGGCGGCAATCAGATTGCTCTAATTGCCGCCTAAGCGTCGGGATGACTGGACTCGAACCAGCGACCACCGGTCCCCCAGACCGGCATTCTAAACCTACTGAACTACATCCCGGTTTCGAATTCGGATGCAAAAGTAACAACTTCTGACGAACTTTGCAAATTTTGGCTCATCTTTTTCGCTCTTACAAATATTATTTCATATTTTTGCACAAGAAATCAGACGTAGAACCATGCGATACACTGTTTACGCACCAGACAAGATAAACACAGACATCAACCTGCCAGCCTCGAAGAGCATCAGCAACCGGGCGCTGGTGATACACGCCTTGGCAGGGCGGACGATACTGCCACGCAACCTCTCCGACTGCGACGACACCAAGGTGATGGTGGCGGCACTGCGCGACATGCCCGCGGCTATCGACATCGGGGCCGCCGGCACCGCCATGCGCTTCCTGACGGCCTATCTCGCCGCAACGCCGGGCCGCCAGCACGTGATCACTGGCTCGGAGCGCATGTTGTTGCGCCCCATCGGCACTCTGGTTGACGCTCTCAGGCAGTTGGGCGCCAGCATCGACTACCTCGGCGAGGAGGGCTTTCCGCCGCTGCTTATCAAGGGGCGGCAACTCTACGGCGGAAGGATAGAGATGCCAGGCAACGTCAGTTCGCAGTTCATCTCGGCCCTGCTCATGGTGGGTCCCACGATGAAGACGGGCTTGGAGCTGGTGCTGAAGGACGGCATAGTGTCGCGCCCGTACATCGACCTGACGCTACACGTGATGCACGACTACGGATGCCGGGCCGAGTGGAGCGACGTGAGCACCATCAGCGTGCCACATCAGAGCTACACGGCGGGCGACTACACGATAGAGAACGACTGGAGCGCGGCCTCCTACTGGTATGAGATGCTGGCCTTGGGCAACAACCGCGAGTGGCAGGCGCGGCTGCAGGGGCTGTGCGACGGCTCCAGGCAGGGCGACTCGGTGGTGCGCTACCTCTACAGCATGCTCGGGGTGAAGACCTCGTTCTACCACGACGCCGACGGAGGGCAGGGCATCAGCATCAGCTACCACGGGCGCACACTGCCAAGGCTCGACTACGACTTCGTCAACCAGCCCGACCTGGTGCAGACGATGGCCGTTACCTGCGTGGCGTTGGACATTCCGTTCCGCTTCGCCGGCACTGGCAACCTCAGGATAAAGGAGACCGACCGCATTCAGGCCCTCGAAAACGAACTGAGGAAGTTGGGCGCGGTGGTGCGCGACAACGGCGGCACCGAGCTGACGTGGAGCGGCGAGCGGTGTGAGCCTCAGCACCGTCCTGTCATAGAGACCTACAACGACCACCGCATGGCCATGTCGTTTGCCCCGCTGGCCATACGCTACGGCAGCATCACCATCGACCATCCCGAGGTGGTAACCAAGTCGTATCCCGACTTCTGGCTCGACCTGAAGAAGGCTGGATTCAGAATAGAATGCAAGCAGTAGTAATCCTCATCTTGCTCATGGCCGTCGGCGCGGCCATTGCCATCGTGGCAAGCCTGCGTCACCAGGGCGACGACACTGTGGTCAGGCCCAAGGGCGACTGCGCCACCTGCGACCCGACGCAGAATGCCCAGTGCGAGCAGATATGCCAGTTGGAGGCGGCAGTAAAGCCAGTGGAATACTTCGACGACGAGGAGCTCGACCGCTACAGTGGCCGCCAGTCTGACAGTTACACCGACGAGGAGGCCGAGGAGTTTGCCGATGTCATGCTCACCATGCGTCCCAACGAGGTGGCGGCGTGGAACCGCAGTCTGACGTTGCGCCATATAGGCGTGCCAAACCAGATAAAAGATGATATGATAGCCATAATCCAAGATTGTAAAACAGTAACTTCCAGTAATTGACCAGTAATTATCAATAAATTTATATGTGATGAACGTATCATCCACTCCTTTACTCCTCCACCCCTTAACCTTGTTCAATGTAGATGAAATGTCCACTTACAGTGGCCGTCCCCTGTGGCGGCCATAAAACAATGTCCTTTCCTATTTATAAAAAGGTCGAACATTAATAATGGCCGCCACAGGGGACGGCCACTGCAAGTGGATAACTGTCTGTGAATAATTCAGGTTAAGGCCTGTTCTAAAAATTCTGAAATTAAAATAATTATGAAAGGTCATTCTATCAATTCGGCTGTATTTTGTTTTCTGCGGCATCTTTTTGTAAGTTCACTCGGTCGTGTAGCCCGCTACACTCCCTCGTTCACTTGCAAAAATCTACTCGCATAAATCCAAAATCCAGCTCGACATAATTTTTAGAACCGACCTTAAATAATATAATTTCTGATAATTACTGGTTAATTACCGATAATTACCGTTTAAAGAAAACCCAACAAAAGCAATAAAACCCACGGAATCAAGTTAATTATATAAGGTGTTGAACTTGAGAAAATATATAAGCCTCGTGTTTGCCGGAATCATCGTTGTGGTTCTGGCGGGCTGCTCGTCGCAGAAAAACACCGCAAGGTCGCGCTTCTGGCATTCGTTCAACACCAAGTACAACATCTACTACAACGGCGCACAAGCCTACATCGACGGCTCGCTCGAAAAGGAGGAGGGCAACAAGGACAACTACACCGAGCTGCTCCCGCTCTACTACGTGGGCAACAAGAACAGCCGCCAACTGGGCAAGGCCAACTTCGACCGCGCCATCGAGAAGTCGCAGAAGGCCATTCAGCGCCACAGCATGAAGCGCCGGCCCGAATGGAACAAGAGCCGCCGCAAGACTGAGAAGGACATAGAGTGGCTCAACCGCAAGGAGTACAACCCCTTTATGTGGAAAGTGTGGCTGCTGATGGGCCGCTCGCAGTTCCATCAGGGCGCGTTCGACGAGGCCGCGTCCACCTTCGCCTACATGAGCCGCCTCTTCCAGACCCAGCCGGCCATCTACGGCAAGGCCCAGGCGTGGCTGGCCAAGAGCTACATAGAGCAGGACTGGCTCTACGACGCTGAGGACGTGATACGCAACATGCGCCGCGACTCGGTCGACTGGCGCGCGCGGAAGGAGTGGAACTACACTCTGGCCGACTACTATCTCCACACTGGCGAACTCGCCGAGGCTGTGCCATATCTGCGCAACGTGATCAAGCGCGAGATGCGCCGTAAGCAGAAGGCCCGCGAGTGGTATCTGATGGGGCAGATACAGGCGTCGCTGGGTAACAGAACCGAGGCCTACAAGGCTTTCCAGCACGTCGTCCGCCTCAACCCGCCCTACGAACTGGAGTTCAACGCCCGCATATCGATGACTGAGGTGATGGCCAAGGGCAAGTCGGCGCAGATGATACGCCGCTTGCGACGCATGGCCGCGTCGGACAACAACAAGGACTATCTCGACCAGGTCTATTATGCCATCGGCAACATCTACCTCAGCGACGGCGACACCGCCAAGGCCATCGCGGCCTACGAGCAGGGCAACGAGAAAGCCACACGCAGCGGCATAGAGAAGGGCGTGCTGCTGCTCCACCTCGGCGACCTCTACTGGCAAATGGAGAAATACTCCGACGCACGACGCTGCTACGGCGAGGCCATCGGCTTGCTCGACAAGGACCGCAAGGACTATCAGCAACTGTCCGACCGCTCTAAGGTGCTCGACGAGCTGGTGCCCTACACTGAGGCTGTGCAACTGCAAGACTCGCTGCAAGCCTTGGCGAAGATGAGCGAGGAGGACCGCAACGCCGCCATCGACCGAGTGATAGAGGCGTTGAAGAAGAAAGAGAAGGAGGAACAGGCCAAACAGGCTGAGCAGGAGGCGCAGCAGAGGCAGGAGGAATACGGCGGACAACAGAACCGCACGCCATCGGCGGCCACAGCCAACACCAACACAGCCACTGGGCAGCAGAGCGGACAATGGTACTTCTACAACCAGATGGCGGTGAACCAAGGCAAGACCACTTTCCAACGACTCTGGGGCAAGCGCAAGAACGAGGACAACTGGCAGCGCAGCAACAAGACCGTGGTGGGCGACGAGCTGACGGAGGGCGCCGACTCGCTGGCCAACCTGACCGACGAGCAGCGCGACTCGCTGCTGCAGGCTGAGGCTCTGACCGACTCGCTGCAGAACGTGGCCGACAGCGCACAAAACGACCCGCACAAGCGAGAATACTATCTGGCTCAAATACCATTCACTCCCGAACAACTCGCGGCAAGCAACCAGATACTTGAGGACGGCCTCCACCACGCGGGAGTCATCTTCAAGGACAAGCTCGACAACCTGCCCAAGTCGGAGAAATATCTGCGACGGCTGACCGACAACTACTATGAATATCCACAGATGGACGAGGTGTTCTACCATCTCTTCCTGCTCTATTCGCGCATGGGCCAGCCTCTGACAGCGCAAAACTACGTCGACAGCCTGAAGGCGCGGTTCCCCGAAAGCCAGTGGACGCAACTGCTCACCGACCCATATTTCGCTGAGAACGCGCGATTCGGCGTGCAGATGGAGGACTCGCTCTACGCCGCCACCTACAACGCTTTCAAGGCTGACCGCTTCAGCGAGGTGGCGGCCAACGCCCGCATGTCGGAGCAGCGGTTCCCCATGGGCGCCAACCGCGACAAGTTCCTCTTCATCGGCGGACTGTCGAAACTGAACAACGGCGACGCCAACGGCTGTGTGGAGGACATGAAGACGGTGGTGGAGAAATTCCCACAGAGCCGCATCAGCGAGCTGGCGGGCATGATAGTGAACGGCGTGAACTCAGGGCGGAGGCTCCACGGGGGCAAGTTCGACCTGGGCGACGTGTGGACGCGGCGGGCGGCCACTCTGAGCGACAGCGCGGCGCAGAAGCAACAGGGCTTCTCGGCTGAGCGCAACACCAACTTCGTGTTCATGCTGGTCTACAATCCCGACTCGCTCAACCAGAACCAGCTGCTGTTCCAGATGGCGCGGTTCAACTTCACCAACTTCCTCGTGCGCAACTTCGAGATAGCCATCAATCAGGACGGCTCGCTCAACCGTATGGAGATCACTGGCTTCCGCAACTTCGAGGAAACCTACCAGTATGCCCGGCAGCTCTTCGCCAACGAGGCTGTGGCGCGGTTGGCGGTCAAGGCTCGTCCCGTGATAATCAGCGAGACCAACCTGCCACTCTTAGGCCAGGCCTTCAGCTACAAGGAATACGAGGACTTCTACGCCAAGAACTTCCGCGAGGTGAAGTTGCCAGAGTATCGTTTGCTCGACGAGCCCGCAGAGATAGCCACCGAGCGGCAGCCTGAGGAGGAGCAGCCCGAGCAGCAGGAGGAAATAGGCGAGCCCGTGGACAACGGCATGAGCATAATGCCAGAGCCGGAGGCTCCCACCCAGCCCGACCAAAACGGCACCGAACTTGTTGTGCCCACTGAACCCACTGAGCCTAATGAGCCTAATAGGCCTAATGAGCCCCAAAACGAGAACGAAATCGTCGTGCCCACCGAGCCTAATGAGTCCACCGAGCCCCAGACCGAGAACGATATAGTCGTGCCCACCGAGCCCCAGACCGAGAACGATATAGTCGTGCCCACCGAGCCTAATGAGCCTAATAGGCCTATTGAGCCTAATGAGCCCAATCAGCCCACTGAACCCACTGCCCCCACCACCCCCGACGAGCCCGACATCTACTTCGACGACACCCCAACAACTCCCCAAAACAACAGCAATACCAACTCGGGCAACAGCGGCTTCGACCTGGAGGACGAATATTACGATTTAGACGGATTTTAACAACATGAGAAACGGATCACTACTTTGGGTCGACGACGAGATCGACCTGCTGAAAGGCTACATACTCTTCCTCGGCAAGAAAGGCTACGAGGTTACCACCGTCAGCAACGGCGCCGACGCCATCGACCTGTGCAGCCGACAGACCTTCGACCTGGTGCTGCTCGACGAGCAGATGCCGGGACTGAGCGGACTGGAGACACTGCAACAGATTAAGGAAGTGCAACCGGCCACGCCTGTCGTGATGGTGACGAAGAGCGAGGAGGAGAACATAATGGACCAGGCCATAGGCTCAAAGATCGCCGACTACCTGATAAAACCAGTCAACCCCAACCAAATTCTCCTCACGCTGAAGAAGAACATCCACCGCCGCGAGATCGTTACCGAGGTGGCACAGACGGGCTACCAGCAGGACTACGCCAAGATAGCAATGCAAATCAGCGACTGCCGCTCGTTCGACGACTGGGCGGCGGTCTATAAGAAACTGACGCGGTGGGAACTGGAACTCAGCACCACCGACACGGGCATGGCCGACATGCTGCGCATGCAGAAAGAGGAGGCCAACATGGCGTTCGGCAAGTTCGTCAGCAGGCACTACATGGACTGGATTGCCGACAAGTCGACCCGCCCGCTGATGAGCCCCGACGTGATGAGCCGCCGCATCTTCCCCCTGCTCGACCGGGGCGAGAAGGTGTTTCTCATCGTCATCGACAACTTCCGCTACGACCAGTGGCGAGTGCTGGCGCAGGAGATAGGCGACATGTTCGACATCAGCGACGACCTCTATCTCGCCATTCTGCCCACGGCCACACAGTATGCACGCAACGCCATCTTCAGCGGTCTGATGCCCCTGCAGATAGCACGCATGTATCCCGACCTGTGGGTCGACGAGGACGAGGAGGAGGGCAAAAACCTCAACGAGGCGCCACTCATTCAGACGCAAATCGACCGCTACCGCCGCCACGACAAGTTCTCCTACACCAAGATCAACGACTCCACAGCGGGCGAGAAACTGCTGCAGCAGTTCAACAACCTGAGCCACAACAACCTCAACGTGGTGGTGATCAACTTCATCGACATGCTCTCCCACGCACGCACCGAGATGAAGATGGTGCGCGAGTTGGCCAACAACGAGTCGGCGTTCCGCAGCATCACCCTCAGCTGGTTCCGCCACAGCGTGCTGTCGGAGCTGATAAAGCGGCTCGCCCAGACCGACTACACCATCATCATCACCACCGACCACGGAAGCATACGCACCACAAGGCCCATCAAGATAATAGGCGACCGAAACACCAACACCAACCTGCGCTACAAACTGGGGAAGAACCTGAACTACAACTCAAAGGAGGTGTTCACCATTCAGAACCCGCAGCGGGCGCAACTGCCATCGCCCAACGTGAGCACAAGCTACGTCTTCGCAATGGGCGACACGTTCTTCGCCTATCCCAACAACTACAACTACTACGTCAGCTACTACCGCGACACGTTCCAGCACGGCGGCATCAGCATGGAGGAGATGATAATACCACTCGTAACGCTAAAGTCAAGAAGAAGATGAAGATAGAAATCAAGAACCTGAGCCAAATAGGCGAGGCAGCCAAACAGTTCATAGCCAACATGGGCCACGCCCGCGTGTTTGCCTTCTATGGCAAGATGGGGGCGGGCAAGACCACATTCATCAAGGCCGTGTGCCAGCAGCTCGGTGTCGACGACGTAATCACGTCGCCCACCTTCGCCCTCGTCAACGAGTACACCGACAGCAGGGGCAACCCCATCTACCACTTCGACTTCTATCGCATAAAGAAGATAGAGGAGGTCTACGACATGGGCTACGAGGACTACTTCTACAGCGGCAACCTCTGCCTCCTTGAATGGCCGGAGCTGATAGAGGATCTCCTCCCCGACGATGCCGTAAAGGTGAGCATCACCCAGAACGACGACGACAGCCGGACTGTGGTTATCCAGTAATCATCCCAATGTAGGGTGCGGCCCTTGTGGCCGTCCGCATCCACACCCGATGACACAATGTGGTTGCGGACGGCCACAAGGGCCGCACCCTGCATTGGGATATTCCATGTCCCGTGATTAAGCACATTACAAATGTATGGGCATGATTTATCATGCCCGCCATTGGCAACACTGTGGCGTGCCGGGCATGATAAATCATGCCCCTTTGACTTCACAACCATTGGCTTACAATGGTCCATGTCCTATGATTAAGCACATTACAAATGTATGGGCATGATTTATCATGCCCACCATTGGCAACATTTGCACAGCACAAACGATACGCAATGTGGATGCGGACGGCCACAAGGGCCGCACCCTGCATTGGGATGGTCCATGTCCTGTGATTAAGCACATTCCTACTCGTAGGGGCATGATTTATCATGCCCGCCATTGGCAATAATTCCGCAGCACAAACGATGACACAATGTGGATGCGGACTCGAAGAATAAGCTCCCCTCCTTTGGAGGGGGCGGGGGAGCCCCCCAAACCACAATGCGGGGCATCCCTACCCAAATTGAGTAGAGATGTCCCGCAAAATGTATTGGCTAAGCCTGGCGGCAACACTCAGGTTGCCGCTGGCTCACCAGGACAGGGAATTATCTTCGGCAGCCTCATCGTCGGCCCAAGGCTTAAATGTGCTCAGGTCGAAGGTCTGCTCCTCCTCTTCTTCATAGTCGTCCTCGATGACGATGTCTTGCCGGGGGACTCCATAGCGACCGTGGTTTTCACCTTCAGTTGCGACAATGCCACCACCTTGCATTAACTCGTTGTCAGGGAGACTCAGAGTCAGAGATTCGGGTTTGATATATACCTTTTTTTGCTTCATAATCATTCCTTTTTAAGAGTAACTTGCCTGTGGCCACCCACACAGGGGCGCAGATGGCCACAGCCAAAGTGTTATCGACCCATCACAACCTTGCGGCCATTCACGATGTAGACACCCTTCTGTGTCGGATTGTACACGCGGCGGCCCTGCAGGTCATAAATCTTCTGCTCACCATTGACATCAGCGTTAATGCTGTTGATGCCTGTGGCCTCGTCGAGAATCGACAAGCGCAAAGCAGCCTTAGTGGCATACGGGTTGTTGTCGTTGTCAGTAATCTCGAGGAAGAAGCGGAATGGCGACAGAGCTGAGCCAGTTCCAGCCTTCTGGAACTTGCCATTAGACAACAATGCATACCAAATACCACCATCATACACCTTGTCTTCATAGATGCCTTCAAGTGCGTAATGGTATGCATGTGCTGTCCAGCCTGTAGCTTGTGGCACAGTGGTCTTCAGAGTGGTGTTCTCCACAGTGAAGGTCTTGCTGCCACTCACCTTAGGTAGAACGACGTAAGGCAGGTTAGCCTTGACAACATCGTCAGCCTTGAGCTGCTTGACGCCGAAGGTTACACCACTGTTGCCAAGGTCATCCTTGTCGATGTCCTTACCACCATTGGATATACCCTCGATGTATCCAAACTCATAGTTCTCAAGTATCTCATCCGTCAGCGTCATGTCGAACGGAACCACCCAAGCGGCCCAAGCACCTTCGGTGAAGTTGCGGGTGAAGTTGATGTTCACGTTCTCCTGATCACTGTTCACTTTGAAGCCCCAGAGCTTGTCGCCGTCGATGTTGTAAGCATTGTTGTCGTCGGTAACCATGCTCTGCCACTCAGTCGTTGCAGGATTCCAGTTACTATCGTATTCGATGTACTGCACATCGGTGTTCTCGGTGAACTCAACAGTGAAGTTCACTTTCTCCACCTTGTCGACCTCGCCGATGGCCTGGTCGAATGCGTAGACAAGAGCTGCGATGGCTGTCTTGGCATCCAGGTCGCCAGAGTTCTTCAAGTTGGTCCAGACATTCTGGATTTTCTCGTTGGCAGCGAGAGCGGCACCGTCCATGGTAACCTTCACGTTCTGCTTCACGGTGGCTGCACTGGTGCTCAGAGCCAGAGTGGAGCCGGCGGGCAGATAGACAGCGAGGATGTTGTCGCTGTTGGTGGTCTCCTGCTCCTCTATCTCAGCACCCTCAAAGAGATTCTCCAAAGAGGCGGCACCCTTCAGGAAGTCGAAGTTCTTGGTAAACACGAGCTTCTCGTTGCCGAGCTGGATGTAGCTGCCCTTCTTGAAGATGAAGTGGGCATCGTCCTTCTCGGTCTTGGCGGCCTTCAGGTGGTCGTCGTTGACCATGAAGTGCCAAGCGGCGCGGGCATTGTCCTCATCATCCGGTGTGCCGATGATGTTGTAGTTCTCATCGATACCAGCGATGTTGTAGGTGAACGACTTGCTGTCCTTGGCGTCCTTGATGGTTACAGGAGCGATTACACCGTCGAACTTGTAGGTATTGGTCAAGAAAGTGGAGAGCTTGGCACTGAACTCAACACCAGTGTTCACGGTCTTCGAGTAGTTGCGGGTCTCACCGTCGGCGAGGCCGAGGCTCTGCACACCAGTCATGGCGACGTTGAGTGTGGCAACGCTCGTGCTCAGGTTGTCGTTCAGGATGTCGGGCAGACTCACCTGGAAGCTGTAGTCGTCGTAGACATCGGCGTTCACGGCGATAGGATCCTTGGTAGTGGCATCCTCACCCGTTACATCCACGTGGAACTTCACGTTCTTGGTCTCCGGCTGCTTGAACTCCACGGTGAAGTTGACACCGTCGAGCTGGTCAACGTAGCCCACAATACCGTCGAAGTAATTCATGAGCAGGGCAATGGCAAGTTTGGACTTGGCCTCGTCGGTCTTGTCAGCGAACTTAGTCTTCAGGTCGGTGAAGAAGTTGGTAACCTCGAGGTTGTTGGCCGAAGCCTTGTCGATGGCATCCATCGTTACGTAGACATCCTGCACTGCGGTGGCTGCGCTGCTGCTGACGCCAAGCGTCGAGCCGGCGGGCAGATAGACCTGAGCCTTCACAGTGTTGTCGCCACTGATGTTAACCTTCTCAACGCGCACGTTGGCATCGTCGAACATGGTCTCCATCGAGGCTGCGCCCTTCAGGAAGTCGAAGTCGCTGAGGAACACTATCTTCTCGTCGCCAATCTGCAGGTAAGCACCCTTCTTGAAGAGGAAGTGGGTGTCGTTGACGCTGGCATCCTGGCTTGCGCTGACATGATCAGAGTTCACCATGAAGTGCCAAGCGTCGCGGGCTGCTTGCTCATCGCTCGGAGTGCCGATGATCTGATACTCGTCGTTGATGCCGGCGATGTTGTAGTCGAACGACTTGCTGTCCTTGGCATCCTTGATGGTAACTGGGCAGGTTGCGCCAGCGAATGCATAAGTGCTCTTCAAAGTCTCAGAGAGCTTGGCAGCCACGCCAGTGACACCAGTCTCCACAGTCTTCGTGTAGCTGCGGGTCTCGTTCTCACCGAGGCCGAGGCTCTGCACGCCGTACATGCTCATGTTCAGGGTGGCCTTGCTTGCGGTCAGGTTGTCGTTGTCCTTGTCGGGCAGCGAAACCACGAAGTGGTAGTCGCCATAGACATCGGCGTTCACGGCGATCGGGTTGCCATTTTCGGCATCCTCACCTGTTACGTCGACATGGAACTTAGGCTTCTCTGCCTGAGTGAACTCCACTGTGAAGCCGACACCGTCGAGCTCGTCAACCATGCCCACCACCTTGTCGAAGGTGTCGAGCAGAGCCTTGATGGCTGTGTAGGCGTTGGTGGCCTCACTCTTCATTGTTGTGAAGAAGCCGGTGACAGCCTGAGCGTCGGTGGCCTTCTCGGTGCCGTCCATTGTAACGGTTACGTCGTAGTCGACAGTGGCTGAGCTGCTGCTGACGCCAAGCGTCGAGCCGGCGGGCAGATAGGCCACAGCCTTCACGCTGTTGGCGCCACTGACGTTAACCTTCTGTATCTTCACCTGTGCTCCGTCGAACAGGGTCTCCATCGAGGCTGCGCCCTTCAGGAAGTCGAAGTCGCTGAGGAACACCAGACGCTCGTCGCCCACCTGCAGGTAAGAACCCTTCTTGAAGAGGAAGTGGGTGTCGTCGGTGCTGGCATCCTGGCTTGCGCTGACGTGCTTCACCATGAAGTGCCATGCCTCGCGGGCCTTGGCCTCGTCATCAGGAGTGCCGATGATGTGATAGTCGGCCGAGATGCCGGCGATGTTATATGTGAAGTCCTTGACAGTGTCGCCAGAGACAATCTGCACCGGGCAGGTGGCGCCAGCGAACTTGTAGGTGTTAGGCAGCCAAGTGGAGAGGTTGGCGCTCACGCCAGCGACACCAGTCTCCACAGTCTTCGAATAGCTGCGGGTCTCATCAGCGCCCATGCCGAGGCTCTGCACACCGTTCATACGGATGTTGACGGTGGCCTTGCTGGCTGTCAGAGCGTCGTAAGCCGGGTTGATGAGCGACACGTCGAACGAGTAGTCGCCATAGACGTCGGCGCTCACGGCCTTCTCTGCCGATGTCTCCGGGTCGTAGCCCGTTACGTCGACATGGAACTTCGGAGTGCGCGGCTCGGTGAACTCAACCTTGAAGCTGACCTCATCCACTGCGTCGACCTCGCCAATGGCGGCGTCGAAAGCACCGAGAAGGGCTATGATGGCTGTCTTGGCATCAAGATTCTCGCTGTCCTTCAGTTTGCTGAAGAGGTCCTTAACAGTCGAGTTGTCGGCTATTGCGGCACCATTCATCGAGACGGTTACGTTGTCCCATACTGTGGCAGAGCTTGAGCTCAGGCCCAGGGTTGAGCCTGCGGGCAGATAAACCTCGCAAAGCTTGGAGTTGTCGCCATCGACAGTGGTGGTTACCACCTCGGCGTTCTTGAACAGGTCGGCCAAGCTGACCTTGTCGCTGCCAAGAGCACCGCCCTTGAGGAAGTCGAAGTCGTTGGTGAAGATGAGCTTCTCGTTGCCCACCTCGATGTAGGCTCCCTTCTTGAAAAGGAAGTGGGCGTCGTCCTTGGTGGCATCCTGGCTTGCGCTGACGTGGCTCACCATGAAGTGCCAAGCCGCGCGGGCATCCTCGGTGCTCGACGGAGTGCCAACGATGTTGTAGTCCTCGTCGATGCCATTTATATTATATGTGAAGCTCTTCACGGTGTCGCCGGAGACAATCTGCACCGGAGCCGTAACACCGCCAAACGCGTAGGTGTTCTTCAGATACTCTGAGAGCTTGGCAGTTACGCCCTTAACACCAGTGTTCACGGTCTTGGTGTAGTTGCGGGTCTCACCCTCTGCAAGGCCGAGGCTCTGCACGCCGGTCATGCTCACGTTGACGGTGGCCTTGGCTGCGCTCAGGTTGTCGTTGAGAGCGTCGGGCAGACTCACCTTGAACGAGTAGTCGTCGAAGACATCGGCATTGACGGCAACCTCGTTGCCTAACGTGTCAGCGTCGTAGCCTGTTACGTCGACGTGGAACTTCACGTTCTTGGCCTCCTCAGCCTTCTTGAACTCCACGGTGAAGCTGACGTTGTCGAGAGCGTCAACACCGCCGACAACAGTGTCGAAGGTCTTCACCAGAGCAAGGATGGCGGCCTTTGCATTGGTGGCTGCGCTCTTCATGCTGGTGAAGAAGCCGGTTACATTGTTAAATGTGGTGTTGGTCGCAGCGGCGGCAGTGCCGTCCATGGTTACATAGACGTCCTCGCTGACGGTGGCTGCGCTCGAGCTGATGCCAAGCGTTGAGCCGGCGGGCAGATAGGCCACGGCCTTCACGGTGTTGGCGTCGCTGATGTTCACCTTCTTGATCTTGACGTTGGCTCCGTCGAACAGGGTCTCCATAGAGGCCGTGCCCTTCAGGAAGTCGAAGTCATCAAGGAACACAAGACGCTCGTCGCCCACCTGCAGGTAGGCACCCTTCTTGAAGAGGAAGTGGGTGTCGTCGGTGCTGGCATCCTGGCTTGCGCTCACCTTGCTGGTCATCAGCTGCCAAGCGGCGCGGGCGTCCTCAGTGCTCGACGGTGTGCCCACGATGTGGCCGTCGGCGGTGATGCCGGCTATGTTATATGTGAACTCCTTGGTCGTGCCGTCGGCGATGATCTTGACTGGGCAAGTGGCACCGGCGAAGGCGTAGGTGTTCTTCAGAGATTCAGAGAGCGTTGCGGTTACGCCGCTCACGCCTGTCTCCACAGTCTTCGAGTAACTGCGGGTGCCGCTGACACCAAGCGAGCTCACGTCGCTCATGCGAACGTTGACGGTGGCCTTGCTGGCGGTCAGAGCGTCGCTGCCAGAAGCGGGAAGCGAAACGTCGAACGAGTAGTCGCTGAACACGTCGGCATTAACCGTTACAGGCACTGCGCTGTCATCGTCAGAGGAATAACCTGTTACGTCGACGTGGAACTTGTTCTTCTTGAACTCGAGGGTTACAGGAACGTTGTCGGCATTGTCAACCAAGCCAACAACCTCGTTGAACATCTGCATGGCGTAGACAATGGCCAACTTGCTGGCGTTGTCGCTGCTATTGCTGAGCTTGTTGCGCAGACCAGACAGAATGCCCGTGGCCAGCGTGCCGCTGTAGCTTGTGCCATCCACAGTGAGGTAGGCATCCTCGTTGAGCACTGCCGAGCTGGAGCTGATGCCAAGGGTTGAGCCTTCGGGCAGATAGATGACGGCCTTGTTGGAAGCCTGTCCGCTCAGTCCGCTCTTCTGCACATGAACGTAAGGACGAATTCCGCTGAACAGAGTATTCAGGTCGGCTGTGCCCTTCAGGAAGTCGTAGTCTTGGTCGAACACCAGCATCTCGTCGCCAATCAGCACGTAAGCGCCGCGCTTGAAGAGGAAGTGGGTGTCGTTGTCGCTGAGGTCCTGCGAAGCCGAAACCTTGCTTGTCAGCAGTTGCCAAGCGGCGCGGGCGTCGGTCTCCATCGACGGTGTGCCAGTGATGCTGTTGGTTGTCTCGTCGTATGCGCCAATGGTGTAAGTGAACTTATCCTCTGTAGTGCCCGACTTGACAGTTACAGGCACGGTTACGCCCTGGAATGCGTAGACGTTGCTGAGCCATGTGCTCAAGTCGCCTGTAGCGCCAGTAAGCGTTGTTCCAAGATGCTTGGTATAGGAGCGGGTCTCGCCCTCTTTCAGGCCGAGTGTCTGCACGCCTGTCATGGTGATGTTGATGTCGGCAGTGTCGGCACCAACGGTGGCGTCGTCCTTCTCAGGCATACGCACGTTGAACGAGTAGTCCTTGAACACGTTGGCGTTCACAGAGATAGGCTCGCGATAGCCGTCGTCTTCGGCAGTCGGGTTGTAGCCCGTTACATCGACGTGGAACTTGGCACGCTCCACCTTATAGCGAAGACCCTCAGCATACTCTGAGGTGCTGGCGTCAAGGTCGACAAGGCGAACCTCTTTGTTCAGGTAGGCATCGGCAACTTTCTTGTCGAAGTAGCCACCAGTGATGTCGAGCCTGTAGTAGCGGTTGTCGTTCTTGTTCTGCGAGAACACGTTGGATGTTCCGTTGCCATTGAGGAAGAACTTGCCACCCGCAATAACTGCCGGACCATACAATACGTCGAATGTAGAAGACGTGCCTGTTGCGTTTACAACAATCGTACCGCCACTGATGGTGTGCTCCTTCTGATGGGTGTTACCTACTGGGAAGTAGATGCCATAAACCTCGTTGTAACCCGTCACAGTGATTGTGCCACCAGTCATTTCGAGCGTTGTGTTTCCTGTTACGCCCCAAGCCTTGTTGCCTTTGGCAGTAATGGTGCCGCTCTTGAAGTTGAGCTTGCCAAACTTGGTAGTGTTAGAGCCTGCCCAGTCGGTCATGATGGTCTGGGCAACAACGCCACCTTCTGCATACAGGTTGGCACCGTCGATGTTCACCTCAATATCTTCGGTGTTTGGAATCCACATCTGCAGTGCGTTTGCACGACCAGACTCACTGGTAGAGGTGCTGTTGATGGCAGAGATTGTACCGCCGGTGAGATTAAGAGTACCCTTTTGCAAGTTGATTGCAGCAAATGTGCTCTTGAAATCCTCGCCATTGATTTTGATTGCGCCTTCGCCCTTGGTGTCAGTGATGGTAACTGCGCCATCAGATGAAATCATAAGCAGGTTGGTAAAACCTTGAGCGGCTGTGGCCGAAATGGTCTTTCCGTTCAAGTCGAGGGTCATAGGCTTAGAAATGTAGAGCCTCGATGTTGCCTCTACATCTTTCTGCAGCTGCACAGTAGAGCCGCTGCCAGCATTGCTGAAAGCCTCAGCAAGTGTGGCGTAGCCCGTTCCATCGACAGTGGCCACGGGGTCGGTGACGGCGGTGCCAGAGGCCTCGTCGACTGCCCATGCTCCAATGCCTACACAAAGGATTAAGGCCAACAAGGCCCATCCTTTCTTGAATAGTTTTTGTTTCATAAGCTTAGAATTTAAATCCATGAAATTGTTTATATATTATGTTGTTTTAATAAGTTTCATACTCAGGCTCGTCGTCCCAGATGTTGTTGTCCACGGCCTCATCGTCGTCGAAGCCTATGTCGCCAGGCTTCGACTCGGCCTCAGTGGGATTGCTGGCTCCTCCTCCTGGTATAGTAGCGTCCATCAGGCCATCGGCTTTCAGGTCAATGACGTACAAAAGTGGTGCTATGTAATCTTTCTTTGTGTCCATCTTTTTCTAATGTTGAATGTTAAATGTTGAATGTTGAGTTATTCCAATGTTAAATGTTGAATTATCAATTGCTTCGCAGCTTGTGGCCACTGCATCATGCGGATTCTGCTTTCGCATACGGCATCGACCCACCATAATGCAACACCGTGGAACAGACGCACCCAAGTCCATCTGCTTCTCTACTGTTATATAATTTCTCACTCATCATTATTCATTAAGATAATTCAAAATTCTTCATTCATAATTCATCATTTATTTCACTATCATCTTTCTTGTCGAGCCATCGCTCATCTTTACGATGTTGACAACGCGCCCGAGCTTGTTCAGTCTCGTGGCCAATCCACTTGCAGGGGCCGTGCCCTGTGCCGGCCCTCATTAATGTTCGACATCTCTTAAAGCGGTGGCGACAGTGCTTGTGGGCCGGCACAAGGCACGGCCCCTGCAGTGGGAGATTTCTATGAATAATGTTCATCATCATATTCGTCATCTTAATTACTGGCAAACAACCAGCGAACTACTGGTTCATTTCACTATTATCTTTCTTGTCGAGCCGCCGCTCATCTTTACGATGTTGACAATGCGCCCGGGCTTGTTCAGTCTCGTGGCCAATCCACTTGCAGGGGCCGTGCCCTGTGCCGGCCC
>CAZRSL010000005.1:0-48944 GCA_964602785.1 uncultured Prevotella sp. | reverse complement strand
GTGGGAGATTTCTATGAATAATGTTCATCATCATATTCGTCATCTTAATTACTGGTAAACAACCAGCGAACTACTGATTCATTTCACTATTATCTTCCTTGTCGAGCCGTCGCTCATCTTTACGATGTTGACAACGCGCCCGAGCTTGTTCAGTCTCGTGGCCAATCCACTTGCAGGGGCCGTGCCCTGTGCCGGCCCTCATTAATGTTCGACATCTCTTAAAGCGGTGGCGACAGTGCTTGTGGGCCGGCACAAGGCACGGCCCCTGCAGTGGGAGATTTCTATGAATAATGTTCATCATCATATTCGTCATCTTAATTACTGGTAAACAACCAGCGAACTACTGATTCATTTCACTATTATCTTCCTTGTCGAGCCGTCGCTCATCTTTACGATGTTGACGCCCTTCTCTATGGTGTTCAGCTTTGCGCCGCCGAGGGTGTAAATGCCCACGATGGTTGGCTCGGAGGTCTCAGCCGAGCTGATGCCAGTGGCAGTGCCGTCGCTCACGCCGATGCTAAGCACCTTGGCCAACGAGGCCGCGCCGTCGGTCTTGAAGTATGCGCGCTGCGGACGAACCGTAACGGCGTTCTTTGTGGGCTGCCAGAACTGGTCTTTTGCTATGTAGTAGTAATCAGAGGAGCCGGCGGGCAGAGTCTTCGCCTCCGTCTGCACGCCCACGAGAGTCAAGCCACCAGCGGTTAAGTCGTTGGCCTCCGTAGCGCTCACTGCAACATCTGTGCCACCGAACGATATTGTGCCGCTGGTTTCTCCAACGGAGTATATCGCCGGCTGGTTGGCCTCAACGGTCTCCACCTCGGTGAGGTACATCGTCGAGCCTTTCACCTCATTGAGCTTGTAGTACTGTATGCCGTTGCCGGAAGCAAGGGCGTAAGGCACGCACACCGTGCCCCACTTGCTGCTTGACGAGCGGTCGTAGCTGACAGCCGTGGCCGTGAATGCCGTCGGCACATCCATCGGCTGCTTGTCGGTGATGACGAGGCTCTGGGCGGTATAGCTGTCATCCGAGCCCCTCACTACGACATTGTCCGTGCCAGCAGTGTTGGCTGTGGTATACAGCAGGATATTGTTGTCGTCCTTGGCGCCTATCTGCTCGCGCATCTCGGCCACGCTCAGGTTGCTCTTGGCATTGCTGAAGTCAGCGGAAAGCAGTGTGCCACTGCCCACGGTGCTGGTCATAGCCGTCGCGAGGTTGGAAGCGGTGACGAATGGCTTGCTGTTGGTCGTCGTCAGCTCGTGGTCGTTGAAGGCATACACTGTCGCCTCTGGTGCCGAAGTCTGCCACACACCGTCGTAAGGACTATAATAATATGTGGTGCCAGCAGATGCGCCCGATGTCGCGACATAGCTGCCGTCGGCATTGTGGAGCTGCGGGGCGGTGGCGGGCACAGCGCAGAAATACGTGGTATAATCAGAACTAATGCTATAGCCTGACGTAGAGTAATAGAGGTCGTTTGCGTCTTTACCTGCCTCCCAGACAGTACTGCTTGCGGAGGGAGCTGAGGAGAATACAACCTTGCCATAGCCGTTACTGCAAACATCAGAGCCGTTCTTGGTGGTGTAGAGATTGCCAGATATAGTCAGCGTGCCGTTGACCTCCACCTTTGCGCTCTGCATCTTCGACTTGTCGTTGAACGACGGCAGATAATGCGACGTGGGACGCACTTGGAAAGGCTTAGCGTAATTGTTATAGGCGTAATAGCCCCAATCATCAATATCAAAGAGATATCCGTTGGCGGAGACATTGACCGCCGCATCCTCATCGATATAGATACCTGCGTCGGGCAGCAACACCACATCGTAGGGTACGGTGAGCGTGCCATTGTGGATGCGGAACCTCATGCCATTAGGCAGGGGCATCACATAGTCAGAAGATTTGATTGACATGCTAAAGCCAGAAACACTTAAAGAAAGCGAGAGACTGTTCACCGACACATTGCCTGTTACATCATAATAGGTGGCATCATTAGTAGGGTCATAGTGAGTGGTGACAGAAGAGCCTGAAGCCATGTTGAACAATGCACCCGAGGATGCAAAGAGGTCGAAGGCGACAGCACTTGTGCTTTTGTTTATATAGATATTCGAAGACGATTTCAGAGCTGCGCCATAGTTGATGGTCATTGGCACCTCGACATTGGGGAATGAGAACTGGCAGAATGGGAAGAGCTTATAAGAGGACTGCTTATTATAAATAGTATAAGTTTTTCCTCCCCCTCGCCAGTCGCCAAGGACAACATCCTCATACACTTTGGCTCCGCTGCTGAGGGTGATGGTGCCCACACCAGTGGTGTTGTCGCCCTCGTCCATGCTCTGACCAGTGACGAAGCCCCAGGCATAGAAGTTACTGCCCTTGTTGAAAGTTATCGTTCCGCCGTGCTTCATGTCGATATGCCCGTAGGCACCCGTCGGTGAGCCCGCGCCGCCATTGGCAGTGCCATTGCCACCACCGTATGAATACTGTTGTCCGGCTACTGTGAGATTGCCATTGACTGTGATTGAGGCGTCATTTGTGAGCGTCAAGGTCTTATATGCGGAGAGTACTGACCAAGAGGTGACGACGGTCGGCGTTGTGGTGGGCGAGGTGTAGCTACTGTTGTATGGAATGAGCAGGGTTACGCCGGACGGCACTGTGACGGCTTCTGTCAAGCGATAGTTCTCCACAAGCACTACGGTGTTGCCCGATGATGCGGCACCAAGGGCAGACTTCAACGATGTGTAATATGTGCTCGTATTTTTGTTGTATGCCACATTCTTCGTGTTGTCCCAGTTGCTGACATAATAGAGGCAGCCAAAGCTATAGGCGGTGGAGTTGATGCTTGACGTAAGGTCGTAGATGGTCTTGTCCTCCGGCACATACTTGGCGAGGTTCGTGCTCTGCTGGTAGTAGCCTCCGTTGATGGTGAAATACTTGCTTGTAACGGCATTGTTGACACAGGCGTAGCCACTGGCGCCGGAAGCCTTGAACATACCGTTGTTGATGACGCAAGTGGCTGTGTCAGCAACGGTGCCAGAAGTCGATGTGCCAGTCTTAGTGGCGGTCTGCACAAATACGGCATAACCGCCGGAAGTCTTTGCCGTGGCTGAAATCTTGCCGCCGTTGATGGTAGCGTTGGCAGCAGCGTGATAAAGACCTTTATAATAGTTGGTCGCCGTACTGGTAATCTCTATGGCAGAAGCCTGCACGAGGATGCCGTAGGCATTGGTCGTGGCATTGGTCGTGGCGGAGATATTGCCGCCATTCACCTCAAGCTCGCCCACGGCGGGGATACCTGTCGAACCAGAGATTTCGGATGCGGCGACAGCACCATATACGCCCTGTGTGCCAGTAGCGGTGATGGTGGTATTGTCGCCTGAGATTGTGGTCTTGCCATAGACGGCGCGCACGCCGTAGCAGTTGCTGGTGCCAGTGGAAGCAGTGAACGTGCCACCGGTAATATCGCAGTCGCCGTATGCTTCCACGGCCATGGCGGTGGAGGTAGCAGCCTCGGCGATAACTGTACCGCCGGATATAGCGCCGTAAGCCTCATGGATGTTCTCCACGGTGTTGGCACCCGAAGTCTGATTGACGCTGCGCTGTATGCGTATGGCACGAGAGCCAGAAGTGGTGCTGGTGGCTTTCACAGTGCCACCCGTCATATTCAGGGTGCCATGGTATGTCTTAGTAGTGTCGCGAACGTTGTTGATAGTGCTGTAGGATGCCGCATTGACACAGACACCATAGCTCGACCACGTGCCGCCGGTGATGTCGGCCTCCACAGTGCCTCCGCTGATAGTGGTCTTGGCGTAAGTGTTTATAGCATAAACACCATTATAGCCCGAGGCCTTCACCGTACCGCTCTTGATGTTGAGTTCACTTTGACCCGAGTACCATCCACTGGTGTTGATGGCGTAGGCATAATAGTTTGCCACGGCCTCAATTGTTGCTCCATCTACATTCAGCACATTCACCTTTGGCAGCGACTGGATATTGACATGTACGCCATAGCAGCGCATACGGTTGGCAGTACTGGCGTTGTAGGTCAGCATGTTCTCTGCGTGAATGGTACCGCCGTTGAGATTGAGCGTGCCATTGTTCAGATAAATGGCAAAAAGGTCTTGATTGACTTGATAGGTGATGTTGATAGTACCCGTCTTGGCAGTGCTGTTGTCGACGAATGTCACATTAATTCCAGTCCCGTCAACGGTAAACATTCTTCGTGCAAGACTGGTCTTTGACGATCTTCCTCCTTTACCCGACAATGTATAGCCATTAAGGTCGAAGGTCATCGACTTGGAGATGGTGTAGATAGTGTCGGCAGTGTAGACATTTCGCAGGAGGGTAACAGTGGGCGAGGTGGAGAGCTTGTTGGCTGCGGCGAAAGCCTCAAGGAGCGTGGCGTATTCGATGGTCTCGCCGTTGGAGGTCACGCTCGCCTCGTTACCAGAGACAGCAGTGAACTTTGCCGTGATAGTCATGTCGCTTGATGGCGAGAACGTATAAGTCTTGTCAGTCGACAACAGCGTCGTGCCATTGTACCATCCCTCAAAGTTGTCTTGAGTGGTAGTGAGCGTCACCTGGTCGGTGGTGTACGACTTCACTGCCTTGTCGGCCGACGAGGGTGTCATGTCGTAGCTCTCGCCGCCAGTGGTGAAGCCTGATGAGCCGAGGGCGTTGTCCCACGAATAGGCTATGGAGTAGGTTCCGTCGGTAGGTTTCTGATATGTGATGGTCTTATAATCGGTGGCATCGGTGAAGCTTGCCGAAACCGTGCCAGTAGTGGGACTGCTTGAGCTGGTGCTCGAAGCGGTTACAGAGACCGACGTGGATGCGGATGACGTGGAGTTGGCAGTTGCGTTGCTGCTCACCGTCCAACTGCTGAACTGATAGCCACGCGCAGGCTTTGCCCAGGCATAGAGCGTGACGGAGGTGTTGTCGCCAGTTGACGAGCCGCTGTTGTAGTCCGATGTTATGGTAGTAGCGTAGCTCGACGTGGCGGGCGTGCTGTTGCTGTTGGAAGCATAAACCAAACCTTTACCCGTGGCACCATTGGCCAAACTTGCAGTGAGCCTACCATAATAAGTCTTGCTGCTACTAGCCCACCCTTGCGTTGCGCCAGCGAGGAGGAGTATAAAGGATAACAGCAGTTTATGGGAGTATTCTTTTTTCATTTCAATATACAGTTATTAATTTTGAATTTTGAATTTTGAATGTTAAATTGTTGTCAGCGGTTGGGCAATTTTTGAATTGAGGGTTGAGAATTGAGATTTGAGAATTATTGTCAGCGGTTGGGACATCGCTTTATGGCCGGCACTTCTTGAATTGAGAATTTTGAATTTTGAATTTTGAATTATTGTCAGCGGTTGGGACATCGCTTTATGGCCGGCACAAGGCACGGCCACTGCACTGGCGGATTTGGGGGTTCGCCAAATGGTATTATGAAGTCCGTGGACAGTCCGTGTTGTCCGTGGCATAGTGATAGCGTAAAACGTTACGGTTTGGCAGGACTTGGCCTGAGAGAGTGTGTGTTTCATGGATGTGTACTCATCTTCGGCTATTAAAATATTCGAAGCTAAGTGGCCGTCCTGCCATTCCGTAACGATATGTCGGTGCTCCTGTCTGCGCCCTGTGGGGGCGAGGAGGGAGTGGATTGTCGATTTATAGTAGTCTACTTTTTTCATTTCATTATACATTTTAGTCGGTCAGGGGTGTCGTCAGGGTTTCGTTTCCCTTAGAGCTTCCAACCTGCATTGAACGCGGCATTTATTGCCCCCCCACTGCAGGGGCCGCGCCTTGTGCCGGCCCTTATCAATGTTCGACTTATTATTATTGTCAGCGGTTGGAGTTTTATCTGCCACGGACATCACGGACGGACACGGATGTTGGGGCAGCGGTTGGGTCATTGGTTGTGGGCCGGCACTTCTTGAATTGAGATTTTTGAATTTTGAATTTTGAATTATTGAAAGCGGTTGGGTCATTGCTTGTGGGCCGGCACAAGGCACGGCCCCTGCAGTGGCACCGTCTGCCACGGACATCACGGATGGACGGGGATGTTTGGGCTGGAGTTGGGACTTTGCTCGTGGGCCTGCACAAGGGTCGGCACCTGTGGTGGTAGAACCTTTATGAATAATGCTGGATATGCCCTTGCCAGCCGAGGCCACAGCGATGGAGGCCACAAGCAGATAGTGGGACAGCAGCAGTTGCGACGTGATCCACGGCACGACGCACAGGAAGAGCACGAGGGCTGCGGAATAGAAGAGGTAGACTCGCCTGTAACGCCATCGACGGCGGCAGACGAGCCATATTATAAGAGGTATAAGATTGATCGGGATGATGAGCCAGTTCCAATGGACACCAAACAGTCCGGCCACTATGGTAACATAGAGCAGGAAAGCGGCTGCGGCCACATAGACCACATCCATCGCCCAGCCCACAATGCGCACCACTCGGCTGCGCCACCACTGCGGGCGGAGGATGAGCAGCACGGTGGCCAAGACAACCAACGCCAACACTATGGCGAAGAAGATGTTGGGCGTGAGGGGCGATGGCTCGTAGATGGTGCGGAGGGGGAGGAGGGTCTTCTCGGCTCCGGTAAGCGCCGGGCGTGCCGTCTGCAGTGAGTTCGACTTTCTGATGAGCGTGTTCTTCAGCACAGGGATGACCAGCTCCGGCGAAATCTTGGCCTCCAGCTGCCAGTCGTCGTCGGCCTCAGAGCCAACAAACGTCATAAAGAGGAACTGCCCCCATGGCGAGCGGCGCGAGAGCCAGCTGATGCCACGGCCATTCTGATAGTACATCTGCTCAGGCATACGCCCGAAGTCGAGATACTCGGCGTCGAGTATGCTCTCTATCTTGCCCACAGCCATCGAAGTGCAGTTGTTCTGCAGCAGGTTGAACTTGCGGTGGGCACCTTGCAGCATGTCGTCGTCGAGAGCCCGCCACAGCTCCTGCTTCTCGTGGGGCGTGAGGTTGAGCTCGTACTGCCTGATGCCACGGCCCTCCTGCCGGTAGGCGGTGAGGAAAGTGTCGGTGGGCACGGGCAGGAATGCCGCCTTCGACTGTCCGGCGAAGAAGCGCAGATAGCCCAGTAGTCCACCCTGGGTCTCAAAGGTGAAACAGTAGTCAAGATGTTTGCTTGGGCACTCCATGCGCAGTGCGGCGTGGCCAAAGACGGAGTAGACGTTCGGCCCCGGCGTGATGACGAGGAGTGAGGACACGACAAATGGAACGCTGTCTGAATCGTTCAGTGCAGCATTGCCCGCCTCCTGTGCTCCAGCACTCAGATAGAATAGGATTAGGAAGCCAAAGATTACAGATAATCGACGTGTGCAACTCATTACCTTAGGTGCAAAGGTAGACATTTTTGAGGAAACCGAATAATTTTTTATGCAATTTTTTCATAAAAAAATTACCCCCCTAAAAGTGGTAAAGTGGCACTTTATCGAGGGAGGGTAATCGGGTGATTTTTAGGGGTGAATGGGGTTAATAGGCCTAATGGGCATAATAGGCATAATAGGCTTATTAGGCCTAATGGGCATAATAGGCCTATTATGCCCAATGGGCTATCAGAGCAGGGCCTTGAACTTCTCCTCAATCTTTGGCTTGGGCACCGCGCCAACCAGCTTGTCGACTTGCTTGCCACCCTTGAAGAAGATCATGGTGGGGATGTTGCGGATGCCAAGCTCCATGGCTATGTCCTCCTGGTCCTCAACGTCGCACTTGCCTACGACGATGCGGCCGTCGTACTCCTCGGCCAACTGTGAGATGATGGGGCTGACCATGCGGCACGGGCCGCACCATGTTGCCCAAAAGTCGACTACCAACGGCTTGTCGCCGTTCTTCAAACTCTCGAAATTGTCTTGTGTGATTGTTACTTCCATTGTTATATATAATTAATGTGTATGTTCTATTTTAACAGTAATTACCAGCAATTATCCAGTAATTATGTTGAACTTGGCTAAGAGCCTCGAAGAGGCTCAACCATCAGTAAGCCCCAGTCTAAGGGAGCGCAGCGACCGCAGACTGGGGGCACGGCACTACTCTACCCCGTGCCCCGAGGGGGCACAAGTACTGATAGAATGGCACTGCTTGTGCACTCTTCGAGGCACAGTGAATTTCGCCCGCATCCTAACTCCACACTGCGCTTCGCTTAGTGTGGGGTTATTGATACTTAAGCCTCTCACGAGGCTTTTCTGCCAATTGTGTATAATCATTTTACTGGAAATTACTGTTTAAAAACATTTCAGCTGATGTTGTATTCCAGGGCGTCGGTGTCGTCGATGTACTGGGTGAGGTCGCGCTTCACGTCGACGTGGGTGGTGGAGCTGCGCATCGTTATGGAGTTGCGGTCGGCGTCGCGGAGCACCACGTAGACCTCGGTGGGGCCGGGACTGTCGCTGATGAGGGTGGACAAGTCCTCCACCACCTGACCATCGACCTTTGCCGTGTCGACGGTGATGGTGATGCGGTGCAAGCCCTCCTCCTTCACTTTCTTGAGGAAACTCACGTCGCCCACATTAATATTATAGTAGCCGCTGTTGAACCGCTGCACGCACTTGGCCCGCACAAATACGCTGTAGCCCTCGGAAAGCATGCCCTTCCACCGGCCCCAGTCGTCGCCGAAGAGGGCGAGCTCGCCCTGGCCGCTGAAGTCCTCTATCGTGGCCACCCCGTAGGCGCTGCCCTTCTTGGTGAAGCCCGACTTGACGTGGGTTACGAGGCCGCCAAAGGTCATCTCCTCGCGCTTGGCCAGCTCAGCCTTGTCGGCTTCGCGTCCCAGTTCGGCGCATCGCGTGTTGCACAGGTTTTCGAGCACCACGCTGTACTCGTCGAGCGGATGGCCCGAGAGGTAGATGCCCACCAGCTCCTTCTCCTTGTTGAGCTTCTCCAAGGGGCTCCACTCCTCGCCCTCCGGCACCTTCGGCGTGGCTATCTCCACCTCGTCCATGGCTCCGAATAGCGAGTTCTGGGCTTGCGCCATCTCGCTCTGGTAGACCTGGCCGTAGCGCACAAGCGTGTCGAGAAACACCTCATTGCGGTTGTTCACCCCAAAGTACTGCTCGCGGCGCAGCCCGAAGCCGTCGAAGCCGCCACTGTAGGCCAGGCTCTCGAAGGCCTTGCGGTTGACCTGGGTGAAGTCGACACGCTGGGCGAAGTCAAAGATGTTCTTGTAAGGGCCGTTCTTCTGCCTCTCACTGACGATGGCCTCCGCCGCCGTCGTGCCCATGCCCTTGATGGCCGAGAGCCCGAAGCGTATCTCGCCCTTCTTGTTGACACCGAAGCCAGCGAAACTCTCGTTGACGTCGGGGCCGAGGGTCTTGATGCCCAGATGGCGGCACTCCTCCATCAGCTTGGTGATCTCGGTGATCTGGCTGAAGCGGCGCGTCATCAGCGCGGCCATGAACTCGGCGGGATAGTGGGCTTTCAGGTAGGCCGTCTGGTAGGCCACCCACGAATAGCAAGTGGCGTGCGACTTGTTGAAGGCGTAGCTGGCGAACTTCTCCCAGTCGCCCCATATCTTCTCCAGCACCTTGGGGTCGTGGCCGTTCTCAGTGCCCTGCTTGATGAACTTCGGCTTCATCTGGTCGACGATGGCCTTCTTCTTCTTTCCCATGGCCTTGCGCAGGGCGTCGCTCTCGCCACGGGTGAAGTTGGCAAGCTGGCGCGAGAGGAGCATGACCTGCTCCTGATAGACGGTGATGCCGTAGGTGTCCTTCAGATACTTCTCCATGCACGGTATGTCGTAGGTGATGGGTTCGCGGCCATTCTTGCGGGCGATGAACGAGGGTATGTAGTCCATGGGGCCCGGGCGGTAGAGGGCGTTCATGGCGATGAGATCCTCAAAGACGGTGGGCTTCAACTCGCGCAGATACTTCTGCATGCCCGCCGACTCGAACTGGAATGTGCCCACGGTGCGCCCCTCCTGGTAGAGCTTGTAGGTCAGCTCGTCGTCGATGGGTATCTTGTCGAGGTCAATCACGTCGCCCGTCGTCTGCTTGATCACCCTGCAAGCCTCCTTCAGCTCCGACAGCGTCTTCAGGCCGAGGAAGTCCATCTTGATCAGACCAGTCGACTCGATGACGTGGCCGTCGTATTGTGTTACGGCCACCTTGCGGTCGGGGAAGTCGGGGTCGGGCGCGGTGCTCACCGGCACCCAGTTGCTGATGGCATCGCGGCAGATTATGAAGCCGCAGGCGTGGATGCCAGTGCCGCGGATGGTGCCCTCGAGCATCTTGGCATACTTTATGGTGTTGCGCTCGCGCGGGTCGGTCGACACCTCGGCCTCGCGCAGTGCCGGCGTACACTTGATGGCGTTGGTCAGGTTCATCTTCAGTCCGTCGGGCAAGCGGTCGGGAATGGCCTTGCAGAGGGCGTTGGAGCGGTCGATGGGCAGCCGCTCCACCCTCGCCACGTCCTTGATGGAGTTCTTGGTGGCCATCGAAGCGTAGGTGATGATGTGGGCGCAGTTTTCGTGGCCGTACTTGTCCATCACCCACTGCAGCACGCGGCCTCGGCCGTCGTCGTCGAAGTCGGTGTCGATATCAGGCAGGTTGACGCGGTCGGGGTTGAGGAATCGCTCGAACAGCAGGTCGTACTTCAGCGGGTCGATCTTGGTGATGCCGAGACAGTAGGCCACCACCGAGCCAGCCGCCGAGCCGCGCCCCGGCCCCACCATGACGCCGAGCTCGTTGCGGGCCGCGTTGATGAAGTCTTGCACGATGAGGAAGTAGCCCGGGAAGCCCATTGTCTTCATCACGTGCAGCTCGAACTTGATGTGCTCGCCGACGTTGTCGGGTATCGGGTCGCCATAGCGCCGCTTGGCACCGGCGTAGGCCAGATGGGCCAGATAGTCGGCCTCGAACTTTATGCGGTACATCTTGTCGTAGCCGCCAAGCCGCTCCACTATCTTCTTGCCCTCCTCGTCGGGCAGCTGGTTCTGGCCGTTCTCATCGGTGGTGAACTCGTGGTAAAGGTCGGCCTCGGAGTACTTCCGACGCCACTGCTCCTCGGTGCCGAAGTCCTCGGGGATGGGGAAGAAAGGCATTATGGGGCCGTGGTCGATGCTGTACATCTCCACCTTGTCCAAGACTTCGAGCGTGTTGGAAAGAGCCTCGGGAATGTCGGCGAACACGTCGTTCATCTCCTGCCGCGTCTTGAACCACTCCTGTTTGGAATAGCGCATCCGGTTGGGGTCGTCGAGGTCTTTGCCTGTGGAGATGCAGAGCAGGTGGTCGTGGGCCTCGGCGGTCTCCTTGTCCTCGAAGTGGCAGTCGTTGGTGCATACGAGCTTGATGCCGTATTCCTTGGCAAACTCCATGAGCACGCGGTTGGCCTTCTGCTGCAAGGGGAATGTCTCACGGTTGGCCACAATCGACGGGTCTTTCACCTCGTGGCGTTGCAGCTCCAAGTAGTAGTCGTCGCCAAACACACGGTGGTACCACTCGCAGGCCTCGCGGGCTCCGGCAATGTCGCCATGGATAATCTTCGACGGCACCTCGCCGGCAATACACGCCGAGCACACTATCAGCCCCTCGTGGTATCGCTCCAGGTCCCAGCGGTCGGTGCGCGGCCGGTAGTAGTAGCCGTCGACCCACGAGCGGCTGACCAGCTTGATCAGGTTCTTGTAGCCCTTCAGGTTCTTGGCCAACACGATTAGGTGGTAGCCCGAGTTGTCGCCCCGGTCCTTGTCCATGTTCTCCTTGTGGCGGTGGGCCACATACATCTCGCAGCCGTAGATGGGCTTGAATGGCTCCAAGCCCTGCTTCTTGCGGTCTTTGTTCACCTTGGCGCAATAGTCGGCAAACTCCTTTATGCCGTACATCACGCCGTGGTCGGTGATGGCCATGCCGCGCATGCCGTCGGCGATGGCCTTGTCGACGAGGTGGGGCACTTTCGACTGTCCGTCGAGTATGGAATAGTGAGTGTGAACGTGCAGGTGAACGAAATCTTGCATAGCAGTGTCGGTCGATTGTATTTTCTGAAAACGAGTTCAAAGGTAATCATTATTGCCGAGATACGCAAAACTTCTGGGAGAAAAATGGGGGCAAGCCATCGTTTCACCATACTTTCCTTATCCCCCGAAAATAATCTAAAATGGAAATAAAACTATTCCTGCCACGGGTTGGAATGGGCTCTTACATCAACACCTCAGCTGTTTCACTTTTGTGTCTCAGCTGAGACACATTAGTGAAACAGCTGAGAGGGAAAAGTGAAACAGCTGAGGCACGATTGCAAAAGAGGCACTTTCAGACTGTCAGAGTGGCTCTTCTGCATTAAAGGAGCACCATGCTGGGATTGCTTGACCACTTTGTTACCCCGCATTATTCATAAACTGTAACCACTTGTGTGGCCGTCCCTTGTGGCGGCCATTATTAATGTTCGACCTCTTTTTTAAGCGGTTGCGACATTGCTTTATGGCCGCCACAAGGGACGGCCACTACAAGTGACAGATATAACGACCACAAACTATGAATAAAACAAGTTACAAATTACAGGGCCTCTATTTCCTCCTCCGTCAGTCCCGTATACCGTGCTATGAGACCTGCAGCCATGCCGTCGCGCTTCATGGCGGCGGCGTTTCTTAGAGCGTTGGCACGCTCGCCCTCGGCAATGCCCTCAGCTCTGCCTTTTGCCATGCCTTCAGCTCTGCCCTTTGCCATGCCCTCAGCTCTGCCTTTCGCCATGCCCTCAGCTCTGCCTTTTGCCATGCCTTTCGCCTCGCCCTCACGCTTGGCCGAGTCGACGGCTATCTTGATGTCGTTGTAGGCGCGCTGGCTCTGCTCGTACTCCTTGCGGTCAACAGGAGTGTAGGTGGCTATCTCCGCGGCATTGAACAAACGCTGGAACACACGCTCCTGTAATGAAGCAGGACGCTCCATCAGACGCTGCATGTTCTTCAAGACGAAAAGCCACTTGTCGAACAGGCTGGCAAGGTGGAACTCGTCCTGGTGGAAGTTGGCGAGCTCGATGTAAATGAGGCTGAACTTGTCGTAGAAAACCTCCTTGGTGCAGGTGTTCATCAGCTTGACCTCGGTCAGCACGCGGTCGCTGCCCTTGTTCTCGGGGAATGCGAAGTTCAGGATGCCTATCGTGTAGACAGGCTCAAGCTCGTAGTTCCACTCGCCCTTCTGGGCCTGCTCGCTGATGGGGAACGTGGAGTAGTAGACTGAGCGGTCCTTGTAGAAGTCCTGGTAGGCGTTCTGCATCTCAACGATGAACCGTGAGCCGTCGTCGGACAGGCAGTAGACATCGAAAATGGCGCGGCGCATGTCGCCGTTGGCCCCAAGGTGCTCGTTGCTCTTGAACGTAACGTCCTTTATCACGTGTCTGCCGTTGAAGAGGGCGTTGAGAAACCCGATGAGCAAGTCCTTGTTCATGTCGGTTCCGAAGATGCGCTTGAAGCCAAAGTCGGATGTGAGGTTGATGTATCGGTCCTGTAATGCCATAATGCTGCTTATTTGCCGCAAAAATAAGAATAATATTTCATTTGGGCAACAATTCCGCGCTTTTTGTTTCACTATCGGCGATGAAGCGACGAAAAAGACGGTAATGGGCAAAACATCGTCCGAAAATTTGTCAGTATGGTAAAAAAGGCTTACCTTTGCAAGTTGTTAACGAAAAGACCTTCTACCTGCAATGGGCAAGAGAATAAAAAAGATAAAGAAGATAAGGATCCACCGCGAGGGTTCCAACCAGCTCTTGTATGGCGCCATCGGCCTGGCACTTGTGGCCGCCGGGTTGTGGCACGCCTTCGACACTAAGATTCCGTTCTGGATTTTCGTGGTGGTGGCCGGTGCTGTCTATGGCGTGGTAACCAATTTCTACCGCTGCCCCATACGCTACTTCAAGGACGAGGACACCGACAAGATTGTGGTGGCCCCCGCCGACGGCAAGGTGGTGGTGATAGAAGAGGTGGATGAGGACGAATACTTCCACGACAAGCGGCTTATGATATCCATATTCATGAGCCTCTTTAATGTTCACGCCAATTGGTTCCCCGTGGACGGGACGGTGAAGTTTGTGAAGCACTTTTCCGGCAACTACCACCGCGCCTACCTGCCCAAGGCCAGCAGCGAGAACGAGCACGCCGACGTGATGATAACCACTCCCGACGGAGTGGACGTGCTGTGCCGCCAGATAGCCGGAGCCGTGGCCCGCCGCATCGTAACCTACGCCAAGGAGGACGAGGAATGCTACATCGACGAGCACCTCGGATTCATAAAGCTGGGCAGCCGCGTCGACGTGTTCCTGCCCATTGGCACCGAGGTGAAAGTGAAGATGGGGCAGTCGACCACTGGCGACCTGACAGTAATAGCAAAATTGAAATGAAAAAGCACATACCTAACAGCATAACTTGCTGCAACCTGATCTCGGGTTGCATAGCCACAGCGTTTGCGCTGACGGGCAACGTGCAGTGGGCGTTGCTGTGGATCATAATCGGCGCGGTGTTCGACTTCTTCGACGGCATGACGGCGCGGCTGCTCGGCGTGAGCTCGCCCATTGGCAAGGAGCTCGACTCGCTGGCCGACGACGTAACCTTCGGCGTGGCACCAGCCACGATAGTGTTCAGCGAGCTGTGCGTGATGGACTATCCAATCCACGCCCTCGACGCACTGCGCGACTATCTGCCTTTCGCCGCCTACATCATGGCTGCGTTCTCGGCTCTCCGCCTGGCCAAGTTCAACCTCGACGAGCGGCAGAAGATGGGGTTCATCGGTCTGCCCACACCAGCCAACGCCCTCTTCTGGGGCTCACTCATATTGGGCGGGCAAGGTTTCATTGAGAGCCACGCCTCTGTGATGTTCTGGGTGCTCATCGGCGGTGTGGCGTTGAGTTGCTGGCTGATGGTGAGCGAGATACCCATGTTCGCACTGAAGTTTAAGCACTGGGGCTGGAAGGGCAACGAGGTGAAGTATTCGTTCCTCATCGTCTGCATTCCCATCCTCGCCCTGTTCCACATCACCGGGTTCGCCATCATCATAGCCCTCTACGTGGCCATATCCATAGTACTCGACCTTAAAGTAAAGAAACAATGAGAGCCTTATTGGGAGTTTTCCTGTTTTTCTTCATAGCGTTCATCGTGCTGTTGCTCATGCTGATAAGGTTTATGTTCAACCTCAGCAGCCGCAACCAAATCAACTGGCAGCGGCGTCATAGGCAATACTACCAGCAGGGCGAAAGACAGAAAGACAGCGTGGAGGTGATAGACACACGCGACCCACAGACCCGCGACAAGAAGGTAATACCCGACAACGAGGGCGAATATGTGGAGCCGATAGAGGAATGAGGAATGATGAATTATGAATGTTGAATGTTGAATGACGAATTGGTCGTTCAACATTTTTTGTCAGTTCTCAAGCTTTTCTATTGTAGGATGCACCTTGTTGTCCTGCTTCCTTGACGTTTGGGCTTTAGGCTGAGTTTGCGGCTTGGGCTGCGCCGACGGTTGCTGGGAGGATGGCTTCGGCTGTGTCGTGGTGGTAGATGGCTGAGGGGCCGGAGCTGACGGAGCCGACGGCGACGGGTCGGAATGGGAAGTCTCCGAAGCCACGTCCTCGCCCGCGTCGGCGGCAACATCCTCCAGGCGCACCGTTTCCTCATGCTCGGGGTCGACGTCTTCCTGTTTGGCCTTGGGCTTCATCTTACCTGTGCGGAAGAAGTAGTCGCCCACGATGTCGGCGGTGTCGGGGCCGAGGTCGCGGGTCTTGCTTTGGGTCTTCTCCTGGTCGGTCTGGTCGTCGTCAGAGGCTCCGGCGGCCAGCAGATTATAAATAACAAGAAACAACACTATGCCCACGCCGACAATGAAGCCAAGTACGACGTGGCCATATCGGCCATTGAATATGTTTTTCTGTTTCATCTCTCAGTCGTGTTAAGTCAAGTCAATAGGAAGCTGTGCAGGGTATGCCGAGGGCCACCACCCGGTCGCGTATGCCGTCGAGCTCGGCGTGGCTGGCCTTCAGCAAGTGTCGGTCGGGGGTCTCGCGGTCGATGGTGTAGATCATCACCTCTTGAGGAGCCACCTCGGCCACGACCTTGAGCCAAGGCAGGACGAATTGGTCGGTGGTGTTGCCTACGTCCTCTCCCTCGTCGGTGGTGCCGTGCATGAACATGGTTTGTATTATCACGTGGCCATGGAAGAGCTTGAGGCAGTCGATGATACGCTTCACGTCGTAAGAACTCTGGGTGGGGCGGTCGACCAGGCTGATGTATTCGGGGCAGACGGTGTCGAGCTTGAGGATGTTGTTGTCCACGAGTATCAGCGCGTCGCGCACATCCTGCCGCACTATCATGGTGGAGTTGCTAAGCACCGAAATCTTAGCCTTGGGACAGTAGAGGTCGCGCAGCCTGACGGTGTCGCTGATTATCTCAGGAAACCACGGCGAGAGCGTGGGTTCGCCATTGCCGGCAAAGGTCAGCACGTCGGGGCGGACACCCTGCTCGTGCATCTCCTTCAGCTTGGCCTCCAGTGCTCGCGCCACCTCCTCACGGGTGGGGTAGCCAGTGGCGGTGGGGTGGTCGCGGTTGTAGCCACACTCGCAATAGATGCAGTCGAAAGTGCACCGCTTGCCGTCCTCAGGCAGCAGGTTTATGCCGAGCGATATGCCCAAGCGGCGGCTGTGGACAGGCCCGTAGATGGGCGAAGGATACAGAACTGTGCTCATATCATGCAAAGTTACAAATAAAAAACTGTTAAAGTGTTGTCCGAACCATGTTTTTTTTGTTACTTTGCACAAAATTTGGCGTACTATGCGCCATAGCTTATCAATAATTGATGGGAAGAAAACGAAAACGCGCCGGAAGCCGGCATGTGTTGCAGACTGTTACGCTCTGCATCAGCACGGCAATGGTGCTGATATTGCTTGGCCTTGTGGTGCTGACAGTGTTCACAGGCCACAACCTCTCTAACTACGTAAAGGAGAACCTCACGGTTACGATGATACTCAGCCAGGACATGACCGAGCCTGAGGCGAAGCAACTGATTGGCGAGGTAAGGAAACTGCCCTACATAAAAGGCATGACCTACATAAGCAAAGAGCGGGCTCTGCGCGAGGGCACAAAGGAACTGGGCGCCGACCCGACGGAGTTTGCCGGTGTCAACCCGTTCACTGCCAGCATCGAGCTGCAACTGCAACCTGAGTATGCCAACAACGACTCCATCCGCTGGATCTCGAAGCGGCTGAGGAACTTCAAGAAGGTGAGCGACATCGACTACAAGAGCGACCTTGTGGAGCAGACCAACACCACACTGGGCAAAATCAGCGTGGTGCTGCTGGCCTTGGCGGCTCTGCTGGCCATCATCAGCTTTGTGCTCATCAACAACACCGTGCGGCTCAACGTCTACGCCCGCCGGTTCACCATCAACACCATGAAACTTGTGGGTGCGCCGTGGGGCTTCATCCGGCGGCCTTTCCTGCGCGACGCCTTCACCTTGGGGCTTGCCTCGGCCATAATAGCCATCGCCGTTTTAGCCGGAGGCGTCTACCTGCTGTGGCGAGACACGCCCGAAATCCTCACCGTGATCGACTGGAGGGTGATGGCCATAACCGCCGGCGCGGTGCTGGTGTTTGGCCTCTGCATCACAACGCTGTGCTCTCTGATCAGCGTCAACCGCTTCCTCAAGGCCAACTCCTCCGACCTTTACAGCATCTAAGCCATCGGTATTCAAGACAACATACTATCAAGATAAATGGAAAACAACAATCGTGAGCTTGGCAAAGCCGGGCAAAAAAACGAAAAGAAGCAGAATCGCGCGTCGGTTCAGCCCTCCGACAAGCGCAACTTCGCTTTCGGCAAGACCAATTTCATCCTGCTCGCCGTCGGACTTGTGGTGGTAATCATCGGATTCGTCATGATGAGTGGCTCGGGTTCGACCGAAAAGGTGTTCGACCCCGACATATTCAGCACAATGCGCATCAAGGTGGCCCCGGTGGTAACATTCATCGGCTTCATCTCCATCATCGGCGCGGTGCTCTACAAGCCGAAAGACAACAACGACAAAACTGTTGAGGCCTGATGACACTGCTACAGACCATCATAATAGCCATAGTGGAGGGACTGACAGAGTTTCTGCCCGTCTCGTCGACAGGCCACATGATCATAGTGCAGAACCTGCTCGGCGTTCAACAGGGCGACCCGTTTGTCCACGCCTTCACCTTCATCATCCAGTTTGGAGCCATCCTCTCGGTGGTGTGCCTCTACTGGAAACACTTCTTCCAGATGCGCAACACCGACGAGGTGAAAAGCAAGCTGCACTTCTATTGGCTGCTCATCATCGGCGTGCTGCCAGCTGTGGTGGTGGGCTTGGCGGCCAAGAAGAGCGGACTGCTCGACTGGCTGCTCGACAGCGTCTGGGTGGTGGCGGCCATGCTTGTGCTTTGGGGCGTGTTCATGCTCTTCTGCGACAAGATATTCGACAAAGGCTCCGATGCCAACAAGGTTACACCCCGCAGGGCGTTCCTGATAGGCTGCTTCCAGTGCCTATCGGTCATACCAGGCACGAGCCGCAGCATGGCCACCATAGTGGGAGGCATGCAGCAGCGGCTGACGCGCAAGAACGCAGCTGAATTCTCGTTCTTCCTCGCCGTGCCTACCATGGCCGGAGCCACGCTGCTCGACCTGATCGACATGTTCGGCGAGGGCACCACATGGGCCACGAGCCACAACATAATGCTGCTCATCGTGGGATGCGTCTTAGCCTTCGTCGTGGCCATGCTGGCCATGAAGTGGTTTGTGGGCTTCCTGACCAAGTACGGTTTCCGCCTGTTCGGCTGGTACCGCATCGTGGTGGGCGGGATAATACTGCTGCTCCTGGCCACCGGCCACTCACTCGTAATGGTGGACTGATGGACTTCAGGCAAGGAGTGATCTTCGGCATCGACAAGCCCTACGGCATGTCGAGCTTCGGGGCTTTGGCCCACATCCGCTATCTGCTCACCCAGCATCTCGGCTACAGGGTGAAGATAGGCCATGCCGGCACTCTCGACCCTCTGGCCACAGGCGTTTTGGTGCTTTGCACTGGCCGCGCCACCAAGCAGATAGAAGCCTTGCAACTGCACACCAAGGAGTATGAGGCCACGCTGCAACTGGGTGCCACCACCGACAGCTACGACCGCGAGCACACCGTCAACCACACCTACCCCACCCGACACATCACCCGCGAGGCGATAGAGCGGGCACTTCGGGGGTTCAAGGGCGAAATCGACCAGGTGCCACCCACCTACAGCGCGGTGAAAGTGGGTGGAAAGAGAGCCTTCAAATACCGGCGCAACGACGAGGACATCAGCCTCAAACCCAAGCGTATCAGGATTGACGAGATAGAACTGACTGGCTTCGACCCCGACAAGATGCAAATGAGCATCCGCGTGGTGTGCGGCAAGGGCACCTACATACGGGCTTTGGCACGCGACATAGGCCGGGCCTTGGGCAGCGGAGCCTTCCTGACAAGCCTGAGACGCACCCGCAGCGGGGGCATAACAGTGGACGACTGCGTCAGCTTCGACCACTTCAGCGAGTGGCTCAGCCAGCAGAACATCGAAAATCCGCAAGTCATAAACATAAAGAATCAAACAATCCCGAAAGGAGAAACAGAACAATATGAAATTATCACAGTTCGGACTTAAAAACTGGCCAAAGGACAACAGTTGCGTGGCCTTGTATCCGCATGTGTCGGAGCACACCATAACCAGAAGCGACGGCTCGAAGCAGACTTTCAGCGTCACAAGGCGCGACGAGTCGAGGCTGATGGTGCTCCACCGCAAGTCGCAGACCATCGACATGTTCCACAACAACGCCAAAGGCAAGCCCGTCGAGGGCGACTACATCACTTTCCGCGACGCTCTCAGCTATTTCAACGATGGCGACACTTTCGTACTGAACGACACCAGGGTGTTTCCCGCCCGCCTCTATGGCACAAAGGAAAAAACCGACGCCAAGATAGAGGTGTTTCTGCTGCGCGAACTCAACGAGGAGATGCGACTCTGGGACGTGCTCGTTGAGCCGGCACGAAAGATAAGGATAGGCAACAAGCTGTTCTTCGACGATTCGGGCACGATGGTGGCCGAGGTGATTGACAACACCACCAGCCGCGGGCGCACGCTGCGCTTCCTATACGACTGCCCGCACGAGGAGTTCAAGCGCGACCTGTTCAAACTGGGGCAGGCACCGCTGCCACGCTACATCATCGACCACACCGACGCCGACGGCAAGCCCGACCGCCCGTGCCGCCCCGAGGACTTGGAAGACTTCCAGACCGTCTTCGCCAAGAACGAGGGCGCGGTAACAGCTCCAGCCACCGGCCTCCACTTCAGCCGCGAGACCATGAAGTGGCTCGAGATAAGGGGCATCAACACCGCTTTCATCACCCTGCACTGCGGCCTTGGCAACTTCCATGCCATCGAGGTGGAGGACTTGACCAAGCACAAGATGGAAAGTGAGAAGATGACCATCGACGCTGAGGCGTGCCGCATAGTGAACGAGACGAAACAGCGGGGGCACCACGTGTGCGCCGTCGGAGCCAGCGTGCTGAAAGCCACTGAGACCGCCGTGGGCACCGACGGACTACTGAAGGAATACGACGGATGGACCAACAAGTTCATCTTTCCGCCCTACGACTTCGGACTCTCCGACAGCTTCATCTGCAACTTCTACCACCCCTACAGCATCATGCTCATGGAGACGGCGGCGTTCGGCGGCTACGACCTCGTGATGAAAGCCTACGACCTGGCTCTGAAAAACGGATACAAGTTCGGCTGCTTCGGCGACAGCTTGCTCATCCTCGACGACTGATGGGCAGCCACACCACCTACTTGGGTCTTGGCACCAACCTGGGCGACAAGCCCGCCAACCTTAACAAGGCAATAGAGAATATAGGAAAGCTGATTGGCACCGTGGAGCGCCAGTCAGCTTTCTACGTGTCTGAGCCTTGGGGCTTTGAGAGCGAAAACAGTTTCCTCAACGCATGCGTCAAGGTGAGCACCAAGCTCAGCCCGCGCCAACTGCTGCAGGCCACGCAAAGCATAGAGCTGATGATGGGGCGCAGGGAGAAGAGCCACGACGGCCAATACCACGACCGGCTGATAGACATCGACATCCTGCTCTACGACGACATTCATATTGCAGAGCCCGACTTGACCATCCCCCACCCCCTGATGCACGAGCGCGACTTCGTGATGACTCCTTTGAGGGAAATCATCGACGATGGAGATATGTTCTGAGCTTTATAATCAGTCCAGCTGTAGTAAAACTCGTTTCATCTGCTTGCAGGGGCCGTGCCTTGTGCCGACTAATGTTCGACCTCTTTTAAAAAGCGGTAATATCATTGTTTGTGGACAGGAACAAGGCACGGCCCCTGTAAGCGGTCCACCCCTACAGGATATTATTGTGAATAATACCGCCGAAACATTACCCCGTTACAAAACGATTTTGTAATTTTGCCGTTTGAAATGAAAAGAAGCAAACTGGCAAAAAGAACAGCCATCATTATAGGCGCGGCCATCATCGTGGCGGCCGCCATTGCAGCATGGGCCACATGGCCACTCGGCGACAAGAGCCGGCAGAGGGCACAGGTGGTGGTGGAGAGCCGAACCTGCGCCGTGCTCAGCGTCGACGGCAAACCTGTCGTCTACATCGGTGCCATGCACGGCGACGGCACCATCGGCATGTTCTCACTCCACCCCGACTCCACGAGCTGCTCGGCCGACTCGGCACGGGGCTACTGGGCAAGGCGGTGGGCACTGCTGCCGACATCGAAAAGCAGAATACTGACCAAGGCAAGACCCGACACAAGCCGAATGCCAAAGCTGAGGGCAAATAGCTTATACAACTTTGTGGAAGACCAACGCAGCAGACTCGACTCCATTTCTGCAATTCTGAAATACCAAGACCGCGAACTGCGCTACTACCTGCGCTCCCACAGCGTGATCGACTACGGCTACAACCGCATTGCGGCCTACGCCCAGCAGATAAGCCAGCACAAAGATTCCGTCGGCACATTGCTTTCGGCTTTGAAGAAAATCACGGCCAAGAGCAAGCTCAGCCTCAACGTGGTTACCAAGTACTATCTTCGCGACAACTCGCTTGGGCTGGTGCCATGCAGTGTGGTTAAGGCCTACGCAGAAGGCGCAAAGCTGCTCCAGCCCGCCACAACACCCGACAGCATCGGCCTCAGGATGAGTGTCTGGCAAGCCCGACACAACCTGCGACACCTGCATCCATTCATCAAGCCCGTAGCCAAGAACATAGTTACTGACGGCAACGGCAGCTACGTAGGCCAGCTCGACAGCATCGGCCAACCGTCGGGATTGGGACGCTACTACTCCACCGACGGTACCTACTTCGAGGGGTTCTGGGAGGGAGGCAAGCGCAACGGCTTTGGTTTCAGCGTGAAAACAAGCAAGCCAATGCGCGTGGGCGAATGGAAAAACGACGTCTACAGAGGCGAAAAACTCATCTACACCGACGACCGCATCTATGGCATCGACATATCGAAGCACCAGCACCAGAAAGGCCGCCGACGCTACGCCATCGACTTCAGCCGACTGCGCATAACCCACCTTGGCTCCAAGAGCCACAAGCAGATAGCCGGCAAAGTGGACTTCCCCGTGTCGTTCATCTTCATAAAGTCAACCGAGGGAACCACCGTGTTCAACCCATACTACAAGGCTGACTACGCCGCTGCCCGCAAGCATGGCTTCAAGGTGGGCACCTACCACTTCTTCTCCGTCTACTCCACAGCCACCAAACAGGCCAACTACTTCCTGAAGAAGAGCCACTTCTCGCAAGGCGACTTTCCGCCAGTGCTCGACCTGGAACCACTGCCAAGCCAGATAAAGCGCATGGGAGGAGTGGGCGAACTGTTCACCCGCGTGCGCCGCTGGCTCACCATCGTGGAAAATCACACGGGCAAACGGCCAATACTCTACGCCAGCCAGCAGTTTGTCAACAACTACCTGCCACAGGCTCCCGACATCATGCGCCGCTACCCGATATGGATAGCGCGCTACGGCGAATACAAGCCCGAAGTGAAGCTGGTGTTCTGGCAGCTGGCACCTGACGGCCGTGTGAGCGGAATCCACGGCGACGTCGACATCAACGTGTTCAACGGCTTCGGCGACACATTCCTCGAGTTCCACAGCAAAACCATGTTTCAGTAGGCCACAAGAGTCAAAAAAACAATTAAGGTGTATTTGTGAAATGCCATACCACTAATACACCTTATTAATATATTGTCTAACCCAAAAACCAGCATTTTCTTCCCCGATTAATTGCAACATTCAGAAAAGGTTTGTAATTTTGCATTTGCTATTCCATAATCTGCAACCTTTCAAGCCGTTGTAGCAATACAGAGGCTCAAAAGTGGGAGGATGTGGGAGCAAATATACGGATAAAGGCGTTTACTTGACGCTTTGTTCTTGACACTCAGAAATCTGGTAAATTTCATTCACAGTCAAGAGCAATGCAACGGTAGATGTCCATGAGTGTGTATTCACCACACCTTGGCATTAGGACTTTGTGTCTTGTGCCAATGTGCGTCTGTACATACTGGCGTGGGCCTCTGGGTTGCTTGTTCTACTGTGAAGGGCAATACCAGAGCCTCTGAGTGTGGGATGAGCAACGAGTACAGTCTCCCACGCTTTTTTTCATATATTTACCAGCCAACATTTAATGAACTGAGCTTACGGGAGCGGGCTTTATGATATACCCTCCAATGAGACGTGTAAGCGGTAACGAAAGCATTTCAGCAGTGCCAATCAAGCCAAACGGCAAGATTGTTAAAGCCGTTGAGCCTTATAGAAGAAAAGAATATGGTGCTTACAAGGCATGGAAAGCCATGGGCGGAGCCTCAGCCAAAACACTGCATTTATGCCATTCTCTTCATGGACTGGCCAACATGGTTGATTTGCCCTCTATTGCAGAAAACGAAAAGGAAGCAAGGCTGTGTTTCGTGGAACCTACATCGTTAAACTTCGACACCTTTCCCAGCCCCTTGCAATACGAGATTATACCAATGATTTTGAACTGCTGGCCGAAGGAATGGCCAATTGTGGAACAGTGGATAAGGAAGCACCACATCAACGCCGTGATTTTCACATCAGTCCAAACGGCTGACTACTTCCGCAACGGATGCCAGAACATCAACGTGTTTTGTGTAACAGAAGGCATAGACACCACACTTTACCATCAAGGACAGCCTCTTAAAGACAGAACCATCGACTTGCTGGAGTATGGCAGCATAAAGCGCAACTTCTTCCACCACCAAGTGAAAGGGATAGTATATGCCAACCGTGTGAATGCCAATTGGCGTTTGGACACCTTTCAGCATCTGACCGACACCCTGTCCGACTCAAAGATTGTCATCACACTGCCCCGCTGCGACACCGAGCCAGAAGTGGCGCAGGGCGTTGAGAAGCTGACACAACGATTTTGGGAGGTGATGCTGTCTGGCAGTGTGCCATTGGGACGAGCGCCCAAGGAGCTGACTGGCCTGATGGGCTACAACCCAGTGGTAGAGCTTGACCGCGAGCACGCTGACGGGCAAGTGAGGAGCATTGTCGAGCATATCAGTGATTACCAGTCGCTCGTTGACAGGAACCGTGCCATGGCATTACGAATGGCTCCATGGGAACTCTGGATGAGACAGGTGATGGAATGGCTCAAGCTGCTTGGATACCAATGCTAACACCATAGACACACTATAACCACTATCTTATGGCAAAGAACATCAAAGTTGTCGCTTTCTCAGAGCAGTTTCAAGAAATGTATTTCAGCAAAGACATTTTCCTTGTTCCATACTATATTGCCAAGGAAACTGGCGGAACGCTGACCTACATTTATTCTGATAACATCGGCACCACCGCCGTGCCTAAAGAGTACCGAGGTTGCAAGATAACTAAATCGCGAAGCAAGGCTGCTCACACGTTGATAATGGACATAGCATTGAAAGGCAGAGATATTGACGTGCTCTTCATCAGTGGTAGCAGTGCCATCCACATGCTTACGGTTTGGATTTACAAGCACATCAATCCAAAAGGAAGGGTAGTAATCTTTGGCGACATGGAAGCCCCACAAGCGAGGGAGCTTAATGCCAACGGATTCGTTTATGGCAGAGGGCCAAACGCCATTATTAAATCCCAGCTCGCTGACTATTTGTTCCACAACAGCACATATATAGTTGCAAACACCGAGGCTTACAACATTATGCGTCAGCTTTGCGAAAGGAAGCGCTGGCCTGGCTTGCTTCATTTTTATCCATGCCTGGACGATGAGTTGTTCTACAGCTTCAACTTGAATATTCCCGACATCAAGGACAGGGAAAAGGCTATAGTTTGCGTGGGGCGGATAGGCAACCACCAAAAGAACACTGAAATGCTGCTGAAAGCTTTATCGCTGATAGACATAAAGGATTGGAAGATATATATGGTGGGACCAATAACGAAGAGTTTCAACCTCAACGACACTTCCGGTTTCCAGCAAACCATAGACGAGTTTTTTGCTGCCAATCCGAGATACAATGGCAAACTCATATTCACTGGAATGGTATACGACATGCGCGAGATGTTCTGTTATTATCTTCGAGCGAGAGTTCTCCTTTCCACATCACGCCATGAAGGCTTTGCCAACATCTACAGCCAAGCGGCAGCCTTGGGCTGCTACATCATCAGCACTGACGTAGGTGGAGCTGATGTTGGGTCAAACGGTTGGCGCTATGGCATAAAGATTGAGCAAGAGGACTATAGTGGCCTTGCAAATGTTCTCACAAACCTTGTCAACGGGAGAATAGAAATGGACGAGGAGTACGCCTACTCAGCTTGGCAAATGAGCTACAGCTATCGTGTCAACACAGTATTATTACCTAAAATGGGGCTTAAGCCCTTGGCCGTCGCATGGAAATTGGAACAGTAAAGAAAAGAGATGCCACATTCGACATGATGAAGGGTATTGCGATTCTCGCTATGCTTTGTGGACATTGTGTAATACCCAGTGCCATGCACAAGTTCATTTATATTTGGCACATGCCGTTGTTTTTCTTAGTTTCTGGCTATTTCTACCACACCAAACCATGGAGGCAATTATTGTGTGGCTCATACAGGGGCTTGCTGCTGCCATACGCGGCAACATGTGGTTCGATTCTGCTGGTTTGCTTATTCTTGGATTCGGAAACTTTCAATACCCATCTGATTGGATTTGCCGGTTTGCCATCTTTCTTGTTTTCCCACGACATTAGCAACTCTTACGGCGGCAGTGGGCCTTTGTGGTTTCTACCTGCCTTGTTTTGGTGTCGAATGATTTACGATGGGGTTTGGCGGCTCATATTGTGTCGCCACCCATTCATAATGGGGGGGGTATTTTTGATACTTTCTACACTAACTGTTAATATAGGTTCAAAGTTTTTTTATTCCTTTCTATCTTGCTCAAGGAATGGCTGGTCTGATTTTCTATCATATCGGATATGAGGTGAAAGCTCATGGTGTGCTACGGAAACTGCCTAACGTTATAACATATTTGCTTCTGTTGCTTGGGGTAGTTGTAGGTATGCTGATAGGTGAGGTCTATTTCTATGCACTATACTTCCCTTGCTGGATTCTCAACGTTGTGGCGGCAGTCTTCACCACAGGGTTGATTTATTTGTTATGCCAGCAGTTGGGCGGCATGATGCTTTCCACAGTGTTAGCCCGAATAGGCAGGATAAGCCTGTTAATTCTGTGTGTACACGGCGTTGACAGCATTCTATCAATATCAAAAACATTTGTGTTTAGCATTCTTCAATTGGAGGGCAGAATCGCCTATCTTTTATTCGATATATCGCTTGTGGCTTTTGCCCTAATGGGTTCGGCCATAGCCATTCGCTCAAAATATGTCAGAAAACTTTATAATATAACATAAGTTGTGGTGGTTATTTAAATATGGGAAAGACAGTCAAGGCAGTAAAGCCATTCATCTATAAGAACAACAGCAATTTCAAGTTGGCTGTTTACAAGGCATGGGAGAACGCGGGAGGAGGCGTGGCGGCTCACCACCCATTTCGTCGCATTTACAAGAGCTTGGCCTATCACGTCAATCTGCCTTCTGTCTGCCAATCAGGTAAGGTTGCTCACTTGTGCTTCGTTGAAGGTGCAAGCCTCCCCTTCGATGCTTTTCCCGATTATGCCTACGCTGAAATCATCCCAATGATATGGGATTGCTGGCCTGACAAGTTTGAGAAAGTGGAGAAGTGGATAAGGAGCCACCATGTTCGTTCGGCGATATTCACCTCATCGCAAACTGCGGAGCTGATGAAAGCGTGCATTCCAAACTTGAATGTCCTGACAGTTACAGAAGGCATTGAAACCAATCTTTATAAGTCTGGTAAGAAACTTGCTGATCGGCAGACAGATTATTTGGAATTTGGCAGATGCAGCAGGGTCATCGACTCAAGTGTTTTAAGCAACAGGGCAAAGGTGTTGAGCAGTCACAACGAGACGGGTGCGCTCCAGACACGACAACAGCTGATAGACGCGCTCTCCGATTCCAAAATAACCATTGCATTGACCCGCAACGACACCCAGCCAGAGATGGCGCAAGGCATAGAGACGCTGACGCAACGTTACTGGGAGTGCATGCTATCGCGAGTGGTCATGGTGGGACATGCGCCACAAGAACTTGTAAGCCTCGTGGGATACAACCCCGTTGTCGAAATACCTTTGAACGACAATGCCAACGAGACATACATGGCCAAGATTTTGATGATGCTACAACACATCTACGACTACCAACCACTGGTCGACCGTAACCGTGAGACAGCACTGAGGCTGGGCGACTGGACTGTCAGAGTGGATGCTATAGCGGAGTGGCTTAAGGGCTTGGGCTATAAAATGGGCAATTCGTAACTTGACACCAGCTCAATGCAGTGGTCATGCCATGTGTCGGCCCACAAACATTGCCATCGACATTTCTTAATTTCAAGTTTCGGATGTACATAATCTATTGAAAGCCAAAGGCTGCGGAACCGTAGGGGCATGATTTATCATGCCCGAAACACTGCAATTTTGCCAATGGCGGGCATGATAAATCATGCCCCTACGTGTAGAATTGTATTTACTAACAGGACACTGCGTTACTTCAGAAACATGAGTTCTTAACCTGCATTATTCATAGATTACGCTTATACATTGTCCACTTGCAGGGGCCGTGCCTTGTGCCGGCCCTAAAACAATGTAATTACCTCTTTTTAATAGGTCGAACATTAATAAGGCCCGGCCATAGCCCTACCTACACGGTCTCTGCATCGAACCTAATAAAAGCAATGGCGCAAAAAACAGCCGGAACCCTCATGGCATCGCTGCCTCAGGGGTTCCGGCTTTGTTTTTCTCGTGTAATATTTGGGGATTAAAGAAGTTGCTTCAGGCTGCCGAGCGAGCGCTTCTGGATGTTGCCGTCAGGACTTGTGACGGTGGCGTAGTCGTACTTGCTCTCACCATCGACATACTCAACCACTGCGATGCTTCCGTCGCGCATCTGGAGCGTCAGGTAGCCATTGCGCTTGCCGTCCTTATAGTTGCAACGCCACTTCTCCATGCCGTTGGGATAGTAGGTGATCACGGTTCCGTCGAGCACCGTGTTGGCGTCGTTGGCAAGGTCGATGAACTGGTAGCCACCCTCGCAGCGCTTCTGGCCGTTCAGATAGTAGTCCTCGAAGATGTCGCGCTGCTTGCCCTTGAAGTCCTCCTTGGCAAGAATGCGGTAGTAGCTGGCGTCGTTGCCATTGGCCACGGCCTTCATCTCGTGGTTGTAGAAGATAGTGTCGTTAGAGACAGAGTAGACAACTGCCCCTTTGCGGGCAAATGTGGCGGTGGAAACCATCACTGCCATGACCATAAAAAGTATCTTTTTCATAATTGCTTAGTTGTTTTGCTTGTTGTTTTTTGTTTTCACGGTGCAAAGGTATTCACAAAATATGTATCCTCCAAATTTTTTAATAGATTTTTATCAAATATTTTTTACGTTAAACATAGCGTTTAACAAAGGCAAACTTACAGATTAAAAGTTAGACAAACAAACTATTTGGTGGCATATTGCAAACAAAAACGCCAAAAAGACATCATTTAAAGGGATATAATTTTGCATTATGTCAGTTTTGGAGTGTTTTTCGAATCAAACCGACATTTTGCAAAGTTTGCATTATTACGATTAGTTTTGTAAGGTTATTTCGCAATATAAAACAACCAATGGTAACAAAATGTAACAACCATGTCGCGATTGCGAAAAAATGAAACCGACATCCGAGAAAAACCAATAAAACATGTAGGAAATGTCTTTTCCACTGGCACAATGCCACTATGGAATGAGGAAGAACTACCAAGACAAGGCGACAGGACAGTTCCGACTATATGGCGAAGGCATATACGCTTTCTGAAAGTGGCACTTTTACAATCGTGCCTCAGCTGTTTCACTTATCTACCACAGCTGAGACAGAAAAGTGAAACAGCTGAGGCAGAAAAGTGAAATAGCTGAGGCACGTTGATGAAAGAGGCACTTTCAGACCGTAGGACAAGCGTTCCGCGGCTACGAGAAATGGCGATTAGCATTCTTAGCCCACTTTAACCCAAATCGGTCATTAGCCGGTATTAGTCCCTGTTAATGAAATGTCCACTTGTAGTGGCCGTCCCTTGTGGCGGCCATTATTAATGTTCGACCTCTTTTTTAAGCGGTTGCGACATTGTTTTATGGCCGCCACAAGGGCGGCCACTACAAGTGTCTGTCTATGTATAAATGACCGATTTAGGGGTAAAATGATTGCTGCGTCAGCAACAGGCAAAGCTGCTGCCGCAATTATTTCCCCAGCAACTCGGCAAGTCTCTGCTGCAGCTGTTCGCCACGCAAATCGAGGTCGATGACCTTGCCCTCGGGGTCGAAGAGTACGCTTGCCGGAATGCTCTGAATGCCATAGACAGAAGCACCGGCACTCTTCCAACCTTTCAGGTCGGACATCTGGGGCCACGTCATGCCAAGGCTCTTCACCGCCGCGTGCCATGCCTCAGCCTTGCTGTCGAAACTGACGCCCACTATCTCGAACTTCTCGCTGCCATATTTGCGGTAGGCCGCCACCACGTTGGGCATCTCCTGGCGGCAAGGGCCGCACCAACTGGCCCAGAAATCGACGAGTACATACTTGCCGTGGCCCACATAGTCGGTCAGACGGACCGTCTTGCCGTCGAGGTTGGCCATCGTGAGTTCTTTCACCAGCGTGCCAGGCTTGCGGAGAGCCAACGCTTGGAAACGGCGATGAACCATTCCCATCTCCTTCTCGTAGTAGAAGCCAGTGGAAGGGTCGGCCACCTTGGCGAGCTCGTCGTAGTTCAAGTACCACATCACGCTCTCGACATACCGTGCGGGAAATTTGGTCTGCTTGAACTTGTCGAATATCTCCCAGAACAGGGCCATACGGCTGTCCATCAGGTTGTTGCCCTTTTGCTCTAAAGCCAGGACTTGCCGATGGAGCTGCGCCGTGTCCTTCACGGCTTTGGTCAGACTGTCGTATTCCACCATCAACGCCTTGAGCTGAGCCTCGTTGGCATCCCAACGCTGGGCGTACGGGGCGAAGTCGGCCTCGGTCTGAGCCACAGCCGTGGTAAGGCTCAGAGTCATGCCGACCACAAGAATAATCCTTTTCATGTCAAATCTCTCTTATACATTATATAATAGCCACGCCATATAGGCCACAAACGCAGCGGTGAGCACAGCGCCCTCCCAGCGGTCGACGCGCTGCTTGGTGTAGCTGAAGAGCCACAGCAACGCCACCGAACCGGCCATCGTGGCCATGTCGGCCATTGTTATGCCGATGGTGTGGAGCGGGGTTACCGCGCCCGTTACGCCGAGGATGAGCAGAATGTTGAACACGTTGCTGCCCAGCACGTTGCCTATGGCTATGCCGCTGTTGCCCTTTCGGGCCGCCGTAACGCTCGTGGCAAGTTCCGGGAGCGACGTGCCCATGGCCACAACGGTCAGTCCCACCACCGCCGGCGATATGCCGAGCACCGTGGCAAGCCTTGACGCGTGGCCGACGAAGAGCGTGCTGCCCACGATGAGGCATGCCAGTCCGCCCACTATGGCCAAGCAAGCCACTGTGGGGCGCATCAGCTTCTGCTGTTTCGCGCCAGAGTCGGCCTCAGCGGTATTGCTTTTGGCGTCGTGGAGTGTGAAGAACATATAGACCGCAAACAGGACGAGCATCACCACCGCGTCAAGACGGCTTATTGTTCCATCCATCGAGAGAACCACAAGCAGCATCGACGAGATGAGCGCAAAGGGCATGTCGCGTCGCAGCGAAACGGTCTGAATGGCAATCGGAGCCACCATGGCCGCCGCGCCCACGATGAGCAGCGTGTTGAAGATGTTGCTGCCCACAACATTGCCGATGGCCATGCCCGGCTGACCCTGCAACGCCGACATCAGGCTGGAGAAGAACTCCGGCATCGACGTGCCCATGGCGACAACCGTCAGTCCCACCACGAGCTGCGACACACCGAGCCGCGTGGCCACGGCCACAGCCCCGTCGGTGAGCCAGTTGGCCCCCAACAGAACCACGGCTATGCCAACAACGATGACAACAATGTCGACCAGCATGGGCTACTCGGCGACTTCGGCCTCAGGTTCGTCGGCGCGGTCGTCCACATTGTCGCCCTCAGTGGGTTTCAGCGTGGTCTTGAAGTCGCTGAAGCCCGCCTTGACAAGAATGTCGTACCACTGCAGCAGTTTCTTGATGTCGCTGTTGTGAACGCGGTCGCGGTCGAAGTCGGGCAGCACCTCGGCGAAGAACGTCTGCAGCTCTTTGGCCGAAGCCTTGCGCCAGTTGAGCGAGCAGGGCTTGCCGCCCTCGTGCTTGGCCACATTGTCGAGCACGTCGGCCAGTGGCACATCCTCAGCCTCGGTGTACATGGCAATGTCGGCCAAGCTCGTAACCTTGTCGGACGCGAATGCCGGCTGACGCTTGTGGGTGTCGTCGAGAGCCTCGACTATCAGGTTGGCCCGGCCGCGGCTCACCAGCTTGTAGAGTCCAGGGCGACCAGCTATAGAAAGTATTGTTTCCATAATGTTTTGATGTGTTTTTGATGTTTTCTGATTATTGAAGTGAATTGTTGTCAATCCGTTGCAGCAGCTCGTCAATCTGCGGCTCCAGCTCGGTGCGGCCATCGTTGATGATGCGCACGTCGCTCAGGGTGAGGATCTCGTCCTGCGGCATCTGCTTGTCGACCCACTCCTTGGCCTTCTGCCGGCTCAGGTGGTCGCGCTGCATAATCCGCTCTATCCTCACTTCGTCGGGCGCAGCCACACAGACCACCAAGTCCATGCTCACGCGGCGGAAGAAACCCGACTCGAAGTAGATGGCGCTCTCCATCCATTTGAGCCCGGAACGGTCGAAGTCGTCGGCCACGGCTGGATGCACCACGTCGTTGACGGCTTGCTTGTTGGCCTCGGAAGCGAGCAGAAACTTGGCCAGCACGGCCTTCTGCAGCCGCCCGTCCTTATAGACGTCGTCGCCCACGAGCCGGCACAACTTCTGCTGCAGCTCGTCCGATGTGGCCATGAGCCGCTTGGCCGCCGCATCGCAATCGTAGATGCTGATGCCCCGCCGCTCCAACAGCCGGCAGACGTAGCTCTTGCCGCTGCCTATTCCGCCAGTTATGACCGTTCTCATTGCTCTATCAGATAGTCAACAGCCGACGTCTCGAGCCGTGCGCTCTTCACGTAGCTTGGCACCCGGCTCAACGAGAGTTTGCACTTGTCCGACGGGTTGCGCATGATGTCGTTGTAGTCGGCCACCACGAGGAAGTCGCTGCCACTGCCTTTGCGCCTCAGATGCCTGACTTGGCTTGAGCCGCACACCGCCATCACAGTGATATGCTGTGGGAACGTGCGCAGCACCTTCCCCTCAGGCATGTTGACGGCGGTGATTTGCACATCGACCGGGCACTCAATGAGCACGTCGGGGTAGAGTGTCAGCGACACCTTCGCGGGCACGATCTTGGCTCCGCTTATCGTACGCAACGCCACCTCAAGCCTCGTGGTGTCGGTGATGTTGCTGATGTTGAGCCGCTCGGTGTAGACGAAGCGAAGGCTGTCGAGCAGATGCTTCGAGCCATACACCGTTACCGTCTCCGGCGAGAAGCGGGCCTCGGAGAGATAATAGCTGCTGGCCGCCTTGACGGAACCGAGTATGCGCACGGGCAACTGCCTGTGCTGACCATAATTATATGTGAAAGAGATGGAGGAGGGCTTCACCGACACGAGTTTCGACGACTTGTAGATCTGCGACGAGACCTTGCGCACCAGTTCGGCATAGCTTACGGTGCCAGTGCCGTCGGTGTGGGAAGAGGCGGCGAAGTCGACCGCTATCTGCCTGACGGCGTTGCCATAGACGTAGGCCGCAATCACATAGCCCTTGTCGCGGACCGTGAACTTCACCGTGTCGGTGCTGGTGCCGGTGATGATGGCGTTGCGTGGCACATTGGTTATCACCACGGGCGCCGACAGCTCGCGCTCGTAGTTCTCGTTGAGCGTGAGCATGAGCCAGAAGGCCCCACTCAAGGCCAAGAAGAACAAAAAAATCAGAAACTCCCTGTTGAACATCATCAGCAGGAAGTTCCTGACCATGCGCCAGATGCGCCCAAGGATACGCCTCAGCATCGCCTAAAGATTGGGTCTACTTGGCCGGCTGCGCTTGCTGCGAGGCCTGAGCGTCGGGGAACACGTAGCCCTTGTCGACTGTGATCACCACGCCACGGGCTATCTCTATGTCGATTTTCCCGCCAGCGGGGTCGACGCGCTTCACCACTCCATAGATGCCACCGCCCGTTACGACGTTGGTGCCCTGCTGGAGCGCGTTCTGGAATTTACGAGTTTCCTTTTGTTTCTTCTGCTGAGGACGGATCATGAACAACCACATGATAGCGAAGATGGCTATCATCATTATCAGGAAGCCCATGCCGCTGCCACCGCCCTGTCCTTGTTGCTGGGCTGCCGCGGCCAATAAAATTGAAAGTGTCATTTAATGATAATGTTTTATTTTAATGTTTCTTTTATGTTCGGGTCGTCTTCGTTCTCGGGGTCGTCCTCGTCGATGGGACGCAGTTCCTCGCTGTCAGCCTGCTGTGGCTGCTCGCGCCGGCGGGTGCGGTCGGCCATAGGCTTCAGCAGCAGCCCTTGCGCCTTGAGGTGGCGGGCTATCGCGTCGAGCATGCCGTTGATGTAGGCCCCGCTCTTCGGCGTGCTGTAGATCTTGGCAAGGTCGACATACTCGTTGATTGTTACGCTGACGGGGATGTTGGGGAAGTTGAGCATCTCGGCTATGGCTATCTGCATGATCACCACATCCATGTAGGCCAGGCGCGAGAAGTCCCAGTTGCGCGAGGTGTCGCTCATGTAGCGCTGATAGGTGTCGGCGTTGAGTATCGTGGCGCGGAAGAGCTTGCGGGCAAACATGCGGTCCTCCTCGTCCTTGTATTCGGGCAAGAGTGGCTGGTTGGCTCCGGCCTTTGGGTCGAACCGCTTTATGGTCTTCAGCACAAATGTGTCGACGATTTCCTTGTCGTCGTTCCAGTAGATGCTCTTGTCCTCGAGCACGGCGTCGAGGTCGTCGTTCTCCTGTATCAGCGTGCGGTAGATGCGGCGCCACAGCTCGCGGTCGGTGTCGTAGTCGGGCTCAGGGCCTGCCATGTATTCCTTATATATTGAGCTGGCCTCAATCTGGTCACACAGCTTGCGCACCGAGTCGATGTCGTCGCTCCACGCGAACTTCTGACCCAAGACGAAGGCCTGCAGCTCCTTGTTCTCCTCCACCTGAACGGCGAACTTGTTGAACGCGAACCGCTGCGAGGGTGCCTCGCCGCCCTCGCGGATAGCCTTGGCCGTGGCCACGTCGACGCGCCGCCGCTCCTCCTGCGTTATGGCAACTATCAACTCCAACAGATAATTGTAAAGATGGTAAGCCCTCGACAAGCTGAACAGCAGTTCTTTCTCAGCGGTCTCTATGTTTCGGTTGCCATTCTGATAGTAGGCGTATGTCAACTGCACTATTTTTGTCCGTATCAGTTCTCTGTTTATCATTGATATTGCCGTATGTGATTTTAAATGCTTTTGCAAATGTAGATAAATTATCTCTTATCCGCAAGAAAAACGCAGAAAAACAAGTTTTTTTATGATTAGAGTTGCACAACACGCAAAAAGATAGTAACTTTGCACCGCTTTAAAGGCTAAGCACTCACGTGTGATGGTGAATTAAGGCAAAAAGAAAACAACAACTTAATTTAGAGTAACACAATTATGAAAGAGATTAACGTTACAGGTCAGAAGCGCACAGACCTTGGAAAGAAAGCTTCGAAAGCCCTGCGCAAGGAGGGCATGGTGCCTTGCAACCTCTATGGCGAGGCTAAGGAGAACGGCAAGCCTGTGGCCATGGCATTCGCATCGCCAATGAGCGAGCTGCGCAAGCTGGTCTACACTCCCCACATCTATGTTGTCAACCTGATCATCGACGGCGAAAGCCACACCGCAATACTGAAGGAGCTGCAGTTCCACCCCGTTACCGACGCGCTGCTCCACGTCGACTTCTACGAGGTGAACGACCAAAAGCCCATCACCATCGGCGTGCCCGTGAAGCTCGTGGGTCTGGCCCAGGGTGTGCGCGACGGCGGCCGCATGAACCTCTCCATCCGCAAGATCAACGTTACCGCCCCCTATCAGAACATACCGGAGCACCTCGACATCGACGTTACCGCCCTGCGCCTTGGCAAGAGCATCAAGGTGGGCGAGCTCTCGTTCGAGGGTCTGGAGATTGCCACTGGCAAGGAAGTTGTGGTATGCTCGGTGAAGATGACACGCCAGGCTTCGACCGCCACCACCACTGAGGAGACTGAGGAGGGCGCAGCCGACGCAGCAGCACCGGCAGCCGAGTAATCAGCAACGACAGCCTGATGGACAAATATCTTATCTGTGGCTTGGGCAACCCGGGCGATGAATACGCCGGAACCCGCCACAACACTGGCTATATGGTATTGGACGCCTTCGCAAGGGCGTCCAATATTGTTTTCGACGACAAGCGTTACGGCTATGTCGCCTCAACCTCAATCAAGGGGCGCAAGGTGATACTGCTGAAGCCGACCACATTCATGAACCTCTCTGGCAACGCCGTGAGATACTGGCTGCAGAAGGAGAACATCGACCAGAAGCGGCTGCTCGTGGTGTCGGACGACGTGGCTCTGCCACTTGGCGAGTTCCGCTTGAAGGCCAACGGCTCAAACGGCGGCCACAACGGACTTGGCCACATCATCCAGCTCATTGGCCAGGATTTCGCGCGGCTGCGCCTCGGCATCGGCAACGACTATCCTCGCGGCGGCCAAATCGACTGGGTTTTAGGTCGATACAGTGAGGATGAGCTGCGCACGCTGCAACCCACCATCGACGTGGCTGTGGAGATAATCAAGAGTTTCGTGCTTCAGGGCATCGACGAGACAATGAACCAATACAACAAACTTGGCAAACAGCGCAAGCAAAATGAGTAACACAGCACGAATAGACAAATGGCTCTGGGCCGCGCGCATTTTCAAGACGCGCAGCATAGCCGCCTCGGCTTGCAAGAACGGCAGAGTGACGGTGGGCGGAGTGAACGTGAAGCCGTCGCACACCATCAAGGAGGGCGACGTGGTGGACGTGCGCAAGCCGCCAATCACCTATTCCTTCAAGGTGCTAAAGGCAATAGAGCAGCGCGTGGGGGCGAAGCTGCTGCCCGAGATATACGAGAATGTAACCCGAAAAGACCAGTACGAGCTGCTGGAGATGAGCCGCATAAGTGGCTTTGTCGACCGCGCCCGTGGCACTGGCCGCCCGACAAAGAAGGACCGCCGGCAGATGGACGCTTTTGTAGAGCCTGCCATGTTCGGCTTCGACGATGACGATGAGGGCTTCGACTGGTCGGAATAGACATCCACACTGACGGAACAACAAGCGGGGCAAACTCATTGGATTGAGTTTGCCCCGCTTTATTTATAATGAACATCCGCAATCATCCAAACAAGCGGCTCTCCCTGTAGCGGCATGATTTATCATGCCCGTCAGAGGCGGCAATTGCACATAGCGGACATGATGAATCATGCCCCTACGTTTGGGTGATTGCGGATACACATATTATTTATTGGCCTCTGCAATGGGAGGATGAATCTTAGAACCTTGGAGGAGGCCCACCTGGACCGCCACCGCCTCCGCGACGACCGCCACCAGGAGGCGGCCCGCCAGGGCCACCGTCTCTGCCGCCCGGCCCCATCTGCTGGCGTGCCGCCTTGCCACCAAAGAGGCTGAAGCGATAGGTTACGTGAAGCATGGCGTAGCTGTTGATGTTGTTATACTCCGAGTCGCTGCGCATCATGGCCGATATGCTGCGGCTGATGTTGCTCTGCTGGTGGAGAATGTCGTAGAACTGCACCATGACGCTCAGCTTGTTGCCGCGCAGGAAGCTCTGCGATATTTGGGCATTCCATATCAGCTCGTTGGTGTTCATTGCCGCGTCGTTGTAGCCTCGGCGGCTCTGGTTGCTCAAGTCGGTGTTCAGCGTCATGTTCCACGGCAGCGTGATGTTGACGCTACCGCCGTAGGCATACTGCCAAGTGTCGAGGTTCGACGACTTCTGCAGTTGGTTGCGCGAGTGCTGGTAGTTGACCGAGCCGTTCAGTTCCAGCTCTAACCAGCTGTTGCGGTAGCTTGCCGAGAGGCGTTCGCCCACGGTCATGTTCTTCGTCACGTTCTTCTCCGAGTCGCTCTGGCGGTCCAGGCTCAGGTAGGCCACATAGTGGTTGTAGCCCAGGTTGGTGAAGGTGTTGACGTTCCACACTCCCGCCGAGTCGATGCTGGTGTTGAACATGAACGCCCCATTGGCGCTCCAGTTGCCGTTGATGTTCTCGGGGCGCGTGGTGCGTCCGCCTGTCAACTCGTTGTAGGTTACCTTGTTGCTGATGGAGTTGCGCGTGGTCTGGAAGTTGAGGAATGTCATCACCGAACGCTGGTGCGACTGCACGTAGTTGTTGTAGAACAGGCGGAAGTTGCTCGTGAACGACGGCTTCAGCCCCGGGTTGCCCCGCGAGATGTTGAGCGGGTCGCTGTCGTCGGTGATGTCGAGCAGCTGGGTCATGCTGGGCTGGGTGGTGGTGCCACGGTAGTTGACGCGCAGGTTGCTCACCTTGCTGAAGCGGTAGCGGAAGTCGAGCGTCGGACTCCAGTTGAACACGGTGCGCGTGGTGTCGACGTGCACGCCCTGGTAGTCCTGGATGTAGTGCGACCGCTGCGGCTGCAGCATTATGCCGGCGTTCAGGCGGAACTTCTCGCGGTTCATGCGGAACATGAGCTGTATGTCCTGCGTCCAGTTCTGGTATTTGGAGTACCGGCTCAGGTCGTCGTCGAGGTAATCCTCTATCGGGTTCTGCAACATAGAGATGTAGCTCTGCCAGTCGCGGTATTGCGGGGTGATGGAGTTGAAGTAGCCCTCGCCCAGGTTGGAGAAGTCGTAGGTTGAGCGGTCGCTGGTGTTCTGGCTGTACTTCAGCTGGTAGCTCAGTTGCAGATAGGTCTTCGTGGCTATCGGCTCGCTGTAGGTGGCCCTGAGGGTGTAGCCCCACTTCTTCGTCGGAGCCGTGTTGTAGCGGTTGGTCTGATAGGTGGAGTCGAGGCCCATCTGATTGAGTATCTGGTAGAGGTGGACGTCGCGCATCGACAGGCTCTCAGAAGCTCCGTCGCCCCAGTTCACGCCGGCGCGCACCGTTACGTTGCGTCCCGTGCGGTTCAGCTTGCGGTTCAGTTGCAGCGTGGCGTTCACGCTCTTCGAGTCGCTGTAGGATATGGTTGTGTTGCGGTTGGTGTTCACCATCATGCTGTCGGCGGCCATCTCGGCTATCGCCTCGTCAGACAATGGGTCGTCGGTAACGTCGTACGGGTCGCTGTTGAAGCTGGCAGAGTTAGACGAAGTGAGCCCGTCGGTCTTCGAGAGCTCGCCGCTGGCACGGAGCATCACGTTGGTCATGGAGTCGGGCTGCCACTCCACTCGTGTGCGGAAGTCCCATGAGTTGCTTCGGGAGTAGTTTTGCGAGAGCGAGTTGGAGAACGAGCCAGTGGTGGAGACGAAATTCTCGGTCGACCGTTTGGTGCGCGTGTCGCCGTCGGAGTGGTTCCAGCGGGCCGAGAGGTCCCACTGCAGCTTGTCCTTCTTCTCGTAGTTCATATTCACACCCGCCATCTTCTGCTGGTTCAGTCCATTCATGCCGCCGAACCAGCCCCGGCCGCCGCCACCGCCAAATCCGCGGTCGTTGACGTTGTTGGCATTGCCGAAGCCCATGATACGGAACTTGTCGTTGTAGTAGGCCGCCATGAGCTTCTCGGAATAGCGCGAATGGGTGCCGATGGAGACGTCGGCGTCGCCGAAGAAGCCTTTGTTCATGCCTTTCTTTATGCCGAAGTCGAGCACGGCCTCCTCCTCGCCGTCGTCGATGCCCGACACGCGGGCCAGGTCGCTCTGTTTGTCGTAGGCCTGCACCTTTTCTATAATGGATGTGGGCAGGTTCTTCATGGCCGTCTTGGTGTCGCCAGTCATAAACTCCTTGCCGTCGACGAGTATCTTCTTGATTTGCTTGCCGTTGACGGTTATTGTTCCGTCGTCGCTAACCTCGGCTCCAGGTATCTTCTTCACCAAGTCCTCGGCCACCGAGCCCTCGGGCAGACGGTAGGCCGACGTGTTGTAGACGAAGGTGTCCTCCTTGAGCACCACCTTGGCGGCCTGGCCTGTCACAGTAGTGCCTTGCAGCATGATGGCGTCGGATTTCATGGTCAACTTGGGCATGGCCACGTCCTTGCCCCTGACGGTCACCGCCCTTGTCAGAGCCTTGTAGCCCACGGATGTGATTTTCACTATATACCGTCCGTCGGCCACGCTCTTCAGCCGGTAGTTGCCCTGCATGTCGCTCAGCGCTCCCACGACAAACGAGGAGTCGGTCTTGAGCAGCTGCACGGTGGCCTCGGGCATGCCTTCACCCGTGTCGCCGTCGGTTATTTTGCCGCTGATGGTGTGCTGGGCCGAGGCCAACGCTCCGTTTAAAAGGAAGAGCAGTAGTAGGAGTTTTCTCATTATGCTGTTGGTTTTGCTTTTTGATTTCTGTATTTTTTGACGGTGCAAAGTTAATGATGTTTAAGCAAACAAAGACAGGGTTTAGACAATTTGGCGTTTTTAAACTACAAAGAACCTTGCAGGGTAGTGGCAAAACCGCTGATTTAACCGAATTTTAACACAACTGCGGCCATTCGCCGTCAAGAGAGAGGCGGTCTTGCGGTTTGCGACACGTGTGAAAATGTTGTTTGACACGTGTGAAAATGTTGTTTGACACGTATGGGAAACGTTTGCGACACGTGTCCTACACCCGCAAGGAAGCCATATCAGCAAACCAACGAACCGTCTTCAAGGCACAAATTTAGTTAAAATATGGGCAATATTTAGCTCGTTAATGGGCAATTTGTTATTTTTGCGGTGGAATTGTTGATTATCGCTTAGAGTTATGGAACAGAGAGTTATTTTTACCCACAAGCTTGAAACCGACCTCACACAGGCCATATCGGAGTGTGAGCACGAAAGCATATTCGTACTGGCCGACACCAACACCACCCGGTTGTGCTGGCCCAGGCTGGCCGACTTCATGGTGCTCAGGAACGCAAGGCTCATCACAATACCAAACGGCGACACCCACAAGGACGTGGACTCGCTCACCCACGTGTGGAAGGAACTGAGCGACGGCGGAGCCACACGCCACTCGCTGCTGGTCAACCTCGGCGGAGGGATGGTTACCGACCTGGGCGGATTTGCCGCCGCCACCTTCAAGCGGGGCATCGACTTCATCAACGTGCCCACAACGCTGCTCGCAATGGTTGACGCAAGCGTGGGCGGAAAGACTGGCATCAACTTCAACGGGCTGAAAAACGAGGTGGGCGTGTTCAGCGACTCACGCTTTGTGCTGCTCGACACCAGTTTTCTCAGCACCCTCGACCACGAGAACATCCTCAGCGGCTTCGCCGAGATGCTGAAGCACGGCTTGCTCGACCAAGAGAGCCACTGGGCGCAGTTGCTTGGCCTCGACGCCATCCACCCCAACCTGCGTTGGCTGGCCGACATGCTCAAGAAGAGCGTCGGCGTGAAGGAGCGAATAGTGGAGGCCGACCCTCGGGAGGGCGGACTGCGCAAGGCTCTCAACCTGGGCCACACATTCGGCCACGCCTTCGAGAGCTGGGCGGCGCGGCGCAAGCCCATTCTGCATGGCTACGCCGTGGCCTTCGGACTGATAGCGGAGCTCTACCTGTCGACAACGCTGATGGGGTTCCCCACTGACAAAATGCGCCAGACTGTCAGATTCATACGCGACAACTATGGCACGCTGCCCATCACGTGCGACGACTACGACCAGCTGATTCAGCTGATGCGCCACGACAAGAAGAACACCTCGGCGGGCATCAACTTCACTCTGCTTGCCGACGTGGGTGAGATACGCATCAACCAGACCGCCACCGACGAGCAAATACGTGAGGTCCTCGACTTCTTCCGCGAGGGAGCGTAGCTATACATTATTATATCCACAACTGATGTAACATTCTCACCTGCATTATTCATAGACAGGATACACTTGTAGTGGCCGTCCCTTGTGGCGGCCATTATTAATGTTCGACCTTTTTTAAAGCGGTTGGGACATTGCTTTATGGCCGCCACAAGGGACGGTCACTACAAGTGGACATTTCAATTATCTTGATTTTAAATCTATGGATATATCATGTCCCTGCAAACCGTGTGTTGATTGATGGGTATAGCATTCTACCAGAGATGCTCCGCCGTTTGCAGAGCCCTTTTCCGCCACTTCTGCCAGAGCAAATCTGCCACCCCTCTGCCCCACTGCCACATTTTGACCAAGGTCAAAAAACAGCCAAAATGAGTGAAAATATGGCCGAAACTCTTGCTGTGTACGCACACAAGCATTAACTTTGCAATCGATTTGAGAGAATAAAGGATAAAAAAGATTGTAAACCCGAGGCCGCGAGCGAGCGGTCTCACAAAGAAAGAAAGGAAACAAATTATGATGGCAATTATTATTTCAGTGGCAGTCGTGCTTGCTTCCGTGGCAATGGCATACAAGGTGAACAACGACATCGCCATGGGCAAATAACCCAAAAGCAAAATTAGAAAATTCAGAAAATTTGAGTAGAATACAAATCCGGCATCCCGCGGCAATAGCTGCGAGGTGCCGGATTTCTTTATGCTCTCTCGGTTGGCGGTAATGCTTAGCCTGAATTGCTTTTCAATAATAATTACTGATTTTCAAGTTCCGCAAGTCGTTGTGTGTCCATTTATCCACTTGTAGTGGCCGTTCCTTGTGGCGGCCATAAAACAATGTCCTTTCCTATTTTAATAGGTCGAACATTAATAATGGCCGCCACAAGGGACGGCCACTACAAGTGGATACTGTCTAAGAATAGGTTGAAAAGGACATTACATTGTTTGAGAGCCAGTCCTATCCCCTATCTACAGTCCCCCTACAAGTGGTAGATACAGGCTTCAAAGTGTGTCCAAAGAAGCTCAGAACGCCTCCCGATATTTGCTCTCGTCCTTGTCGTCGAGCATCGAGAGGTAGGAGTTGTAGCGGCTCTCGGCTATGTAGTGGTCGGCCACAGCCTTACGCACGGCGCATCCTGGCTCGTGGGTGTGGGTGCAGTCGCTGAAGCGGCAATGCTTGCTCCACTTGAAAATCTCGCGGAAGTAGCTTGTCAGCTCACTGCGCTCGATGTCAAAAGTGCCGAAGCCCTTAATGCCAGGCGTGTCGATCACGCTGCCGCCACAGGGCAGGTCGACCATCTCGCTGAAGGTGGTGGTGTGCATGCCAGTGTCGTGGGCGTCGCTAATCTCGGCTGTGCGCAGACGGGCATCGGGCACAAGCTGGTTGATGATGGTCGACTTGCCCACCCCACTGTTGCCACTCAGCAGCGTCAACTTGCCTTGCAACAACGGCGACAATTTGGCGCGCAGGTCGTCGCCCTCCTTGGCGCACGTTTCCACACAAGTGTAGCCAATATTCTCATACAGGGCCTTGAGCAACTGCTCGTAGCGCAACTCGTCGGCGCTGAGCAGGTCAACCTTGTTGATTACAATAACCACCGGCACGCTGTAGGCCTCGGCCCCAGCGAGGAAGCGGTCGATAAAGGTGGTGGAAGTCTCGGGATGGGAAATGGTAACAACGAGCAAAGCCTGGTCGACGTTGGCCGCCAGGATGTGGCTTTGCTTCGAGAGGTTGGGCGACTTGCGTATGATGTAGTTGCGGCGGTCGGCAATTGCAGTGATGAAAGCCGTGCCCTCCTGGTTGGTCTCAATGCTTACGCGGTCGCCCACGGCAACGGGATTGGTGGAGCGGATGCCGCGCAGGCGGAAGTTGCCCTTGATCTTGCACTCCACCAGCTGGCCACCATCCGTGCGGACGGTGTACCAGCTGCCGGTGCTTCTGACTACTTGGCCGCTGAGCATCTATACGGTCATTATCTCTTTCTGCTTGTTCTGCAGCAGAGTGTCGATCTCCTTGATGTAGCGGTCGTGCACTTTCTGCAGTTCGGCCTCGGCGTCTTTCTCGTTGTCCTCCGAGAGACCGTCCTTAATGGCCTTCTTCAGCTTGTCCTTGATGTCGGAGCGCACGTTGCGCACCTCCACTTTGGTGCGCTCGCCTATCTTGTTGCACTGCTTCACCAGTTCCTTGCGCCTCTGCTCAGTGGGCTGCGGAATGGCCAGGCGAATCACCTCGCCGTTGTTCTCGGGCGTGATGCCAACGTTGGAGTCCATGATGCCCTTCTCTATCGCGCCGATGGTCTTGCGGTCCCACGGGCGGATGGTGATGGTGCGGGCGTCGGGCACGCTGACGGTGGCCACCTGGTTGAGTGGCACTTTCTGACCGTATGAGTTCACGCGCACACCGTCGAGTATTGCCACGTTGGCACGGCCGGCGCGGATGCGTGCCAGCTCGTCTTCAAGAAACTTGGCCGACTTCTTCATTCTGTCTTCGGCCCCTTTCAGTGTTGCTTTTACGTCTAACATATATCAATAGGTTTTAATTGTTGTTTTCAGATGCACAAATTTAGGCATTATTTTCGATTGCCACAATTTTTGGTGTCATTTTTTCGCCTTTAAGGCAATTTTTCCTCCACAGCGTTGGTCAGTTCGACGAATTGCGCTATCGACAGTTGCTCTGGCCGCAGGGTCATCATGCCGCTCAGGAACAGGCCTGTGGAGGGGAGATTGCTGCCGAGTAGCTGCTTCAAACTGACGCGCAGCATCTTCCGCCGCTGGTTGAACACCGTCTTAACCACCCGACGGAAGAGCCGCGGGTTGCATCCGAGGTCGGTCACCGAGTTGCGCGTCAGCCTTATCACCGCGCTCTTCACCTTCGGAGGAGGGTTAAACACGTTTTCGTCGACGGTGAAAAGGTATTCCACGTCGTACCACGCCTGCATCAGCACCGACAGTATGCCGTAGGCCTTAGTGCCAGGCCGCGCTGCCATGCGCTGTGCCACCTCGCGCTGTATCATGCCTGTGCAGCAGGGAATCAGGTCCTTGTTGTCGAGCATCTTGAAGAATATCTGCGACGAGATGTCGTAGGGGTAGTTGCCCGTGAGCACGAACTGCCGGCCCTGGAACACCTGCGAGAGGTCCATGCGAAGGAAGTCCTCGCCCAGTATGTCGCTCTGCATCATCTGGAACCGCTGTCTGAGGTAGGCCACCGACTCGCCGTCGATCTCCACCACCTTCAGCTCGCGGCCTTTGCCTATCAGATACTGCGTGAGCACGCCCATGCCAGGACCCACCTCGAGTATGGGCAGACCTGGGGCCGCGTCGACCGTGTCGGCGATGCGTCGCGCTATGTCGAGGTCGGTCAGGAAATGCTGGCCAAGGTTCTTCTTCGGTCTTACTGATTTCATAAATAAGTCTTATTATGATGCAAAGTTAGGAAAATTATTTTGCTTTCAGCATTTTTTGCCTTAACTTTGCAAATAAATGGAACGCAGAAAGACAATCCAGACAGCATTGAAAATCGCCATGCCCCTCGTGCTTGGCGGAGCGATACTGTATTGGATGTATCGTGGTTTCGACTTCAAGAGCCTGGAGCGGGTGGCCTATGGCGGCATGGACTGGACGTGGATGCTGCTGTCATTGCCATTCGGCCTGCTGGCCCAAGCCTTCAGGGGATGGCGGTGGAAGCTGGCTCTCGACCCCATCGGCGAGCACACGCGAAACCGCGTGTCGGTCTACTCCATCTTCGTGTCCTACGCGCTGAGCCTCATCATCCCGCGCTCGGGCGAGTTCGCCCGCTGCGGAGTGCTGAAACGATACGACGGAGTGGGCTTTGCAAGGGCCTTGGGCACGGTGGTAACAGAGCGCACCGTCGACACCATTATAATAATGTTGATCACAGTGGGCGTGTTTCTGTCGCAACTGCCTCTGATCCGCTCTTTCTTCGCCCGCACCGGCACACGCATTGGCGACATCATAGGAGCCTTCACACCCACGGGCTGGATAGTGTGCCTTATATGCGCCGCGGCGGCCATCGCGCTCATTGTGGTGCTGCTACGGCAAGTGAGCGTCTACGACCGGGTGGCCGACACGCTGCACGGACTCCTGCAGGGCATAGCCTCGCTGCGCCACGTGAGCCATCCCTGGCTCTACCTTTGCTACAGCCTCGCCATCTGGGTGTGCTACTTCCTCCACTTCTACCTGACGTTCTTCTGCTTCGGCTTCACTGCCAACCTCGGCGTAGTATGTGCCCTGATGTGCTTCCTCGTGGGCAACATAGCCGTGCTCGTGCCCACGCCAAACGGTGCCGGGCCTTGGCACTTCGCCGTGAAGACGATGCTGGTGCTCAACGGAGTGGCCACGGCCAACGCGCTCAACTTCGCGCTGATAGTCCACACGGTGCAGACATTGTTTGTTGTCGTGCTGGGCATATACGGATGGATGGCTCTGGCGTTTACAAAGCGCATGGTGAGACCAGCAAAAACAGAGAATACAAACATACAATAACTATTATATAAAACACCAAAGACCATGGGAGAAATTAAAAACCTAAAGCCGGAAGCCATCTTCCGCAACTTCGACGCACTGACACAGGTGCCGCGCCCGTCGGGCCACTTAGAGAAAGTGCAGCAGTTCCTGCTCGACTTCGCCAAGGAGAAAGGCGTTGAGGCCTTCAAGGACCCCGCCGGCAACATCGTGATGCGCAAGCCCGCCACACCGGGATTTGAGAACCGCAAGACCGTGCTGCTGCAGGCCCACATGGACATGGTGCCGCAGAAGACACCAGAGAGCACCCACAACTTCGAGTCCGACCCGATAGAGACTTACATTGAGGACGGATGGATTCACGCACGCGGCACCACGCTCGGGTCGGACGACGGCATCGGCGTGGCCGCGATAATGGGCATAATGGAGAGCGACGACCTGAAGCACGGCCCGATAGAGGCTCTCATCACCCGCGACGAGGAAACAGGCATGTATGGAGCCAACGACCTGCCAACTGGCGAGCTGCACAGCGACATACTCATCAACCTCGACTCCGAGCTGTGGGGCAAGTTCGTGATTGGATCGGCCGGCGGCCTCGACATCACCGCCACTTTGGAATACAAGGAGGTGGAGAACCCCGAGGAGGCTGCCGTCAAGGTTACGCTGAAGGGGCTGCGCGGTGGCCACTCCGGACTGGAGATAAACGAGGGCCGGGCCAACGCCAACAAGGAGATGGCACGCCTCGTGGCCAAAGCCATAACCGAGCTGGGCGCACGCCTCGCAACGTGGCACGGCGGCAACATGCGCAACGCCATTCCGTTTAAGGCTGAGGTGGTGCTCTCCCTGCCCGCCGACAAGGTGGAGCCACTGAAAGAGATGGTGGAGAAGCAGCGCCAGCTGATAGAGGACGAATACCACACGATAGAGAAGGGCGTGGAGTTCTTCGTGGAGGACACCGAGAAGCCCGCCACCATAACTCCGCAGGAAATCCAGGACAACCTGGTGGACGCCATACTGGCCTGCCACAACGGCGTGCTGCGCATGATTCCCACCTATCCAGAGGTGGTGGAGACATCGAGCAACCTGGCCATCATCGACATCGAGGGCGGCAAGGCCACACTCCAGATACTGGCACGCTCCAGCCGCGAGGACATGAAGGAGGTGATAGCACAGCAGCTGCAAAGCTGCTTCAACATGGCCGGCATGAAGACGGAGTTCAGCGGAAGCTACGGCGGCTGGGACCCCAACCCAGACAGCGAGATTCTGAACCTGCTGAAGCGCATCTACAAGGAGCAGAACGGCCAGGAGGCCACAGTGCAAGCCGACCACGCCGGACTGGAGTGCTCGGTGATACTGGGCAAATATCCCAACCTCGACGTGGTGAGCATGGGGCCGACGCTGCTCTCGCCCCACACCACAAGCGAGCGGTTCAAGATTGACACGGCGCAGCCTTTCTGGGACTTGCTCGTCAAGACTCTTGAGGAAATACCCGAAAAGAACTGACAATTGAGACTGCAATGACGTTGAAGGATTGAAAAAATTGCCACTTGGCAAAGTTTTCAATCCTTCAATGCTTTATTGTATCAATTATTTTTCATAACTTTGCACCCGAATAACAAACCATCTTATCAATTTATATGGACGACTATCACGCGGAAAACAACAGTTACGTGCGTGAGGGATAAGACAGCAGAGCTGAATCCCTCACGGAAGCCAACTTGCGTTTCCTGAAAAACGAGGAGATTTAGCGATGAGAAAATACTGGAACATCAACGGCAACCTGACCGCCATCGACGAGTGGCAGCCCAACTGCTGGATTCAGGTTACATGCCCCACAGAAGAAGACCAGCAGGAACTCGAGACAAACTACAAGATACCCGACTACTTCCTCTCCGACATCAGCGACGCCGACGAGCGCGCACGCTATGAGTACGACGACGGATGGATGCTCATCATCCTGCGCATACCCTACGTCAAGGAGGTGCGCTCGCGCACGCCATACACCACAGTGCCCCTCGGCATTATCCACAAGCGCGACGTAACGATAACAGTGTGCAACTTCGAGACCAACATGATGATCGACTTCGTCAGCTACCAGCAGAAGCGGGGAGTGGGCTTCACCGACTATGTCGACATGATCTTCCGCCTCTTCCTCTCCTCGGCCGTGTGGTACCTGAAGCGGCTGAAGCAGATCAACGCCATTGTGGAGAAGGCCAAACGCAACCTCGACAAGGAGATAAACAACGAGAGCCTCATAGCACTGAGCCGGCTGCAAGACTCGCTCACCTACTTCATCACTTCCATCCGCGGCAACGAGAACCTGCTGGCCAAGCTGAAGTTCAAGCTGCAGATAGACGAACTCGACGCCGACCTGATCGAGGACGTCAACATCGAGATGAGCCAGGCGCGCGAGACCACAAGCATATACTCCGACATCCTGGAGTCGACCATGGACACCTACTCCAGCATCATCAACAACAACATGAACACCACCATGCGAACCCTCACTTCGATAAGCCTGATGCTCATGTTCCCTACGCTCATCTCCAGCCTCTTCGGCATGAACCTCATCAACGGCATGGAGACGTCACACTTCGGATTTCTCGTCGCCCTCATCATCTCGTTCTGCGTCACAGCCGTCAGCTGGTGGATACTGAGGCGCAAGAGGCTGATATAACCAACCTTTCGAATCAAATCAATAGTCAGCCTGTATTCTTCACAGGCCAAGACAATGATCTTCCAATTGCAGTGGCCGCCCTTGTGGCGGCCATTATTAATGTTTGGGCTAATTTAATAAGGAAAAAGCATTATAGGTCGGTTCTAAAAATTATGTCGAGCTGGATTTTGAGTTTGTGCGAGTAGATT
>CAZRSL010000004.1:0-80950 GCA_964602785.1 uncultured Prevotella sp. | reverse complement strand
CTACTCGCACAAACTCAAAATCCAGCTCGACATAATTTTTAGAACCGACCTAAAAAGATTTCATGGAGGCAGGCTTGATGTCTGCCTCCATTTTTTACAGCATATTAGCCGATTAATCGCTTCTCTATTTCCCATGCAGCACAGGCGAGACAGAGCCACGACGGTGGCCTTTCTTGTTGCTGTCGCTTACGCTGTCGGGTTGCGACAGGGTTCTGGAAGTCAGGAATGGGTCGTTCCACCCATACTTGTCGTCAAGGTTTCGCGTAAAACGCTGATAATCCATATTCATATTTGCCTCCTTTGTTACTGGGCAAAGATACTGATTATTGTTGAACCGGCAAAGGAAATAAAGAAACTTTAAACTGCATTTCAAATCAATGTAGACGAAGTCCACTTGTAGTGGCCGCCCTTGTGGCGGCCATAAAACAATGTCCTTTCCTTTTTTAAAAAGGTCGAACATTAATAATGGCCGCCACAAGGGCGGCCACTACAAGTGGATGCTGTTTGTGAATAATGCAGGGTTAGCTATGTCGATGCAACGTCTCAAAGCCGTAGGGGCATGATTTATCATGCCCCTACTATTTCATTGACTTCAAACGAGTTGTAAACTATTATTGCATCGGCACGAGACCCTCCCATCTCACGTCCCAATCGTCGGGGAAGCCGGGGTTGGTGCCCGTGTGGCCATCCCACCCGGCGCACATCATGGCCACAGCTGTGAGCAGCCCGCCGTTGCCAGGCAGATAGAGACGCAGCCGGTCGTCCTGATAGTTGTGGCCGTTGAGCAGGTAGGTGTTCTTCTGCATTGGCATGAGCAGGGCGTTGACGGCATCATCTGTCCGATCGAGGCGGGCGGCTGCCATGGCGGTCATCGGGAAGTCCCATCCCCACGACGTGGGCCAGTTCCAGTTTTTCAGTATCCAGTCGAGGGTGCGGTTCATCACGCTGTGGTTGACGAGGCGGCAGTCTGGAAGCACGCCGAGGGCGCCAAGCAGAGCCGGGTGGTCGCTCGTCATCTTCAGGTCGGTATAGGTGTCGGTTGCGCTCTCCGCCGCCAGATAGAGGCTGTCGGAGTTGAAAGCCAGGGGCGAGAGCTTGGCCACGATGTCGTCCCAATGGGCGTTGCGCGGTTTGCCCTGACGCTCGCGCCACTCGTTGGCCACCTGGAGCGCATAGTGCCAGTAGCTCAGTTCGTAGGGCGGATTGATGGTCGTGGCAGCCTTCAGCGTCTCCTGTGCCGGTATGCAGCCTCGCAGCACGTAGCGGTCGTGGGCTTTGTCGTATTCAGCGAACGAGCCCATGAACTCAGCCGTCTGTTCCACAAGGTCGGCATATTTGTCGATATACTTGCGGCCGGGGTTGGTGCGGTAGAGCGCCTCAGCCAAATAGATCAAATGCGGCTGCTGCCAGATAAGATATGAACCCACGTTCGACGGAGCCTCCTGCCCCGACGGGTCGGTCATCTTCATCCACCTGACACCCTCGAAGCCCTGTCGCTGTGCTATCTCTCGTGCTATCGGCTCCACTTTCTTGTACCACGAGAGGCTGCGGTCGAGCATCTCGGGGTGCCCCCAAAGGGCGAACTGCGCCTGATGCCACCATATCATCTCCAGATGGAACTTGCCAAACCAGCTGTTGTAGGTCAGTCCCGTCTCTTGCGGTGGTGTGTCGCCGCCATCGTTGACTGCCAGCAGATACTGCGAGAGCACCACGCGCCGCTCCAACTCGCGAGCCCTCGGGTCGGCCACACGGCTGAAGTCGACTATCGCACCAGTCTGCCAGTAGTTGTGCCAGTATCGGTTTGCCTCCGCCTTTGCACCATCGAAGTCAGTTGGAGTCTCGGCCACCTCGTTCTCGGCAAACTCCACGCTGAAGTCAAGCAAGTTGCCTTTCGAAGTGAGAATCAGTCGGTTGCGCCCAGTCTGCTTTAGTGAGGCGTTGCCAGCCCAACTCACACGGACATAATACACCGTCTGGTCGATGGTGCGGCGCAGCAGTGCGCTGTTGGCCGACTGGCTGACAATGGTTGTGCTGTGCAACTTGTCCTTTGTCCAGTCGCAAGCATCGTCGGAGTGGCCACCGGTGGGATAGGCGAAGCGCACAACGACCCTCGGTCGGGCCGACGACTCCACGCGCGAGGCTATCTTGGCAGCAGAGGGCGAGCAGAGGGTGGAAACGCGGTAGTTGTCCTTGCCGTAGTTGAAGGTGCTGTTGACCACGCCGTTCCACATATCGAGCCCGGTGTTGATGTCTTTCACCTCCGACGAATTCTTCAGGTCGAGCCCCACAGTGCCGAGGTGGAGGCGGTGAGGGTTCTTGCGCAACCATTCCGAGGCGTCGTGCTGGCGGCCGGGAGCCTTGAACTGAGCCGAATATAGCTCCTTGTGGCCACGGCCGAAGTCCTTGGCCTCAAGAGCGTCGGCAGGCACATAGTGGTTGGGGTTGGCGAAACTGTGCCACCCCCAGTCGCTCATGGTGCCGAGGGGCACGCCTTTGGAGTAAAGCTCGGGGAAAGTCTGCAGCCCGGTAGCGTCAACGGTCATAGCAAAGTGGCCGTTGCCTACTGTGAGCGACTGCAAACTGTCTATCTGGGTTACGTGTGGATTGTTTCGGCTTATCACTGCACGGCGGTCGATGGTGCCGGCAGAGGCCAAAGTGGAAACGAAGAGGAAGAGGGCAGCCAAGAGGCTAAGCTTCAGTCTGGTCATAAATGCGTTTTTATATAGTTTGGTTTTTGCATTGCAAATTTACCAACTTACAGTTTGAAACATCTGCAATTTATGTGTTTTGGCCATTGATTTTTGGCAATTATTGTGTAATTTTACCGTCGATATGGAAAAGATGACTGAAAGCAACGTGGTGATAGCTATGGACAGCTACAAGGGTTGCCTCAGCCAACGGCAAGCCAATCAAGCTGTGGCTGAGGGAGTGGCGCGGGCAGGACTTCGACCGATTGTGGTGGAGGTGAGCGACGGAGGCGAGGGATGGACCGACGCTTTCGCCGTCAATCTGCATGAAGAGCCAATTGAGATTTATGCCCACGACGCACTGATGCGCCCGATAAAGGCACATTATATTATAGACGGGCAGACGGCGATAATAGAAGTGGCCCAGACAGTGGGCATAGCGATGATAGAGCCGGAACAGCTCAACCCGCTCAGAGCCACAAGCTACGGTGTGGGCGAAATGGTGGCCGACGCGATAAAGCGCGGCTGCCGCAGGTTTCTGGTGGGATTGGGCGGCACAGCCACGAGCGACGCTGGCATAGGGATGCTGCAAGCCATGACTGACCGTCTGGCCCAAGGCAAGCACCTCGACGAAATAGCGGGTCTCGACCAACTGCAATTCACCATTGGCACTGATGTGCGCAATCCTCTCCTTGGAGTCAACGGCGCGGCGGCAGTGTTCGCTCCACAAAAGGGGGCAACGCCCGAGATGGTGGCGCTATTGGAACGTAGGGCCGCCACCTTTGCCCATGCCGCAGCCCGCCACTATGGGCGCGACGCAAGCGCACAACCGGGCTCAGGAGCAGCCGGTGGCTTGGGCTACGCATTCATGCAGTTCCTCGGTGCCAAGAGGGAGTCGGGGGCAGAAATAATGCTACGTGAGTGTGGGTTCGACAGCAAACTTGACGAGGCGCGGCTTGTGATAACGGGTGAGGGATCCTCCGACGAGCAGACACTGATGGGCAAGCTGCCCGCCACCGTGCTGGGACATTGCATGCGCCACGGTGTGCCGGCACTGCTTTTGTCTGGTGGCATAAGAAACCTCGACCGACTGCTGCAAGCTGGATTTGCCGACGCTGTGGCAGTGAGCGAGGGCTTGACTTTAGCCGAGGCGATGAAGCCAGAGACTGCCATACGGAATTTGGAACAAAAGACAATGCTATGGTTGGCTCAATCCATGCGGTCGCGATAGTCGGCGTAGCTGAAGCGGCGCAGCAGCTCCAGTTCTCCGTCGTCGTGTAGCAAGGCTATGGAAGGATGGCTGATTCCGTTGAACATGGTGGTCTTCACGGTGGTATAGTGGTTCATGTCCTCAAAAATGATATTCTCGCCCACCTGCAACTCATGGTCGAACTGCCAGCAGCCCATGAAGTCGCCGCTCAAGCAGGAGCAACCGCCTATGCGGTAGGTGTGGGGCTGATGGGCGAGGCTGTCGTCAGTGCCCAAGTGTGTAGCGAAGCGGATGTCGGGATAGTATGGCATTTCGAGGCAGTCGGGTAGATGGCATGTGAAGCTGATGTTAACAATGGCCGTCCTGATGCCATGGTTCTCCACCACGTCGACCACTTGGCTCACGAGCGGGCCCGTGTGCCATCCAAATGCGCTGCCAGGCTCAAGTATCACCTGCAAATTAGGATAACGCTGGCGGAACGACCGCAGCAGACGGACAAGCAAATCGATGTCGTAATCCTCGCGCGTGATAAGGTGGCCGCCTCCGAAGTTCACCCACTTGGCTTGGTGGAGCCACGGACCGAACTTCGCCTCAATGTGGCTCAGCGTGCGCTCAAACACGTCGGCGCCGCTCTCGCAGTGGCAGTGGCAATGCAGGCCGTCGATGTCGGCGGGCAGACGGTCGGGCATGTCGGCGGCCAAGATGCCAAAGCGTGTGCCCGGAGCACAGGGATTGTAGAGCATTGTCTCCACCTCAGAGTATTCGGGGTTCACCCTTATGCCCAAACTGACGTTGGGGTTGGCTTTGAGGGCTGCAGTGTGATACCGTTCATACTGACTCCAAGAGTTGAAGATGAGGTGGCTCGACCGCTGGGCTATCGGCTCAATCTCGTAGTCGGTGTAGGCTGGCGAGAAAGTGTGGGCTGGACTGCCGAACTCCTCTGCCGCGAGTGTGGCCTCATAGAGTGAGCTTGCGGTGGTGGCGGTTATGTAGCGGCGCAACAAAGGGAAGGTGCGCCAAAGGGCGTAAGCCTTGAAAGCGAGAATTATGCTGACGCCAGCGCGGCGGGCCACGTCGCTAATCAGTTCAAGGTTGGCCACGAGGCGGCTCTCCTCCACCACATAGCATGGGCGAGTCAACTCATGGTAGTCGATGCGTGATACTTTCATCAGATAAATGGAAAAATATAGTTGCAAAGTTAGCTTTTTCCGCTGATATAATTGCCCGTTTCACAGAAATTTCATACATTTGCAACGTAATTCAGACAAGATGAAGCTGGTAGTAATGACCAAATCCACGTTTTTCGTGGAAGAAGACAAAATACTCGCAGCCCTGTTCGACACAGGTCTGGAATGCCTGCACATCAACAAGCCGGGCAGTTCGCCCATGTATGCCGAACGGCTACTGACGCTGCTGCCCGAAGATTCCTACAGGTCGATCTATGTGCACGACCACTATTATCTTAAAAACGAATACGACCTCGGCGGCATCCACATCGACGACCCAGATATGGAAGTGCCACAGGGCTACCGCGGCAAACTGGGGCGCACCTGCACTGGGCTGGCGAGGCTGAAGGAGCTGAAACGGAAGTCGAACTTCGTGTTCTTGCGCCGTGGCGAAGCCACTGACAGCGAACTGAAAGAGGCCTCTCGCCACGGACTCATCGACAAGAAAGTCTATGCTCTGGGAGGAGTAACCATGCAGACAATCAGCCAAGCACGCGACCTCGGCTTCGGCGGCGTGGTAGTGTGCAGCGACCTGTGGAACCGGTTTGACATACACAGCCAGACCGACTACCGCGAGGTGATAAGCTATTTTGAGAAACTGAGGAAAGCCGTGGGATGAAGGCCGCGGAAAACGATGAAACCAAACAAAACATTATAATCCATTGGAACAATGAGTAGCAACAACTCTACTTTTATGGTGTTCTCGGGCACTGCCACGAGATACCTGGCAGAGAAAATCTGCAAAAGTCTGGATTGTCCGTTAGGCAATCTGGTGGTTACCAAATTCTCCGACGGGGAGTTTGCCGTGTCGTTTGAGGACTCCATCCGAGGCAAAGACGTGTTTCTGGTGCAGAGCACGTTTCCCAACTCCGACAATCTCATGGAACTTTTGCTCATGATCGATGCCGCCAAGAGGGCATCGGCAAGCCACATCATAGCAGTGGTGCCATACTTCGGCTGGGCCCGGCAAGACCGCAAGGACAAGCCGCGCGTCAGCATCGGCGCCAAGCTTGTGGCCGACTTGCTCAGCGTGGCTGGCATCGACAGGCTCATTACCATGGACTTGCACGCTGACCAGATACAAGGCTTCTTCAACGTGCCCGTCGACCACCTCTATGCCAGCGGCGTGATTCTGCCCTACTTGCAGTCGCTCCACCTGAAAGACTTGGTGATAGCGTCGCCAGACGTGGGCGGCTCAAAGCGCGCCAACACCTACGCTAAATATCTGGGCTGCCCACTGGTGCTGTGCAACAAGACCCGCGCCCGCGCCAATGTGGTGGAAAGCATGCAGATAATCGGCGACGTGAGAGACAAGAACGTGGTGATTGTCGACGACATGGTCGACACCGCCGGCACCATAACCAAGGCCGCCGACATAATGAAGGGGGCTGGAGCCAAGAGCGTGATGGCATGTGCGAGCCACTGCGTGATGTCGGGACCGGCCAGTGAACGCGTGCAGAACTCGGCCTTGACGCAGATAGTCTTCACCGACTCCATCCCCTACTCCAAGCGGTGCGACAAGGTGGTGCAGCTGTCGGTGGCCGACATGTTTGCTGAGACCATCCGCCGCGTGGTGAACAACGAGAGCATCTCCTCGCAATATATTATCTGAGGAGTTGAAAGTTTAAAGTTTAAAGTTGGAAGTTGAAAGTATGAAGTTGGAAGTTGAAAGTCTGAAGTTATTGGGATTAACAAACTTTATTCTCAAGACGCTGCTAATATACTCTCCCATTGCAGGGGCCGTGCCTTGTGCCGGCCCTAAAGCAATGTCCCAACATCTGATAAAATATGTCGAACATCTATAAGGATTGGCACAAGGCACGGCCACTGCAATGGGAAGTGCTTTAGCAATTTATCATGATTATGCGATAAAAGACCGAAAGCTCACGACAGCCGTGGCAAGGGATTAGAGCTCAACCTCCTTGTTGAAGCCGCGGCTGTCGTGGGCTATTATTATTGTGCCTTTCTGTAGAGATAATTCAGCTGAAGAGCTGACAGCGTTGCCGTTCACCTTCAATATAATGTCGCCCTCGCGGAGGCCATTGCGATAGAGGTCGCTGCGGTGTCGGATTGTGGTAACTACCACTTGGCCGTCGAGGTCGGTCAATGCTATGTCTTTCATCTCGTTGTTTATCGCCGTCGTCGGGTTGCCGTCGTATGGGCAGAACCACATCGTCTTCTTCCGCCCGTCAACGACCAACGTGCCATAGGCGAGCAATGCCCCGCCAAGCTTGGTGTCTCCTTGGGTGGTGTAGCCATGCACGGAGATGAACGTGGCATCGCCAACTCTGATTGTGGGGAACTTGATGTAGAACATCAGCCCGCTCTTCTCCGCCCCATACACGCCCACGGTGGTGCTGCCGTAGGTGGACTCCTCCACCATCATCGGCACCCGCGGATCCTTCACACGGTACTTGTCGAACACGCCTTTGTTGATTACGTAGAAGTCGCTCAGCCCCGTGTCGAACAGCGTAGGCACCTTGACCGAGAGGAATGGCACAGAAGTGAGATAGGGTGTCCACCGTTGCAACTTATATTTCATTTTCAGTCGACGGTCGGCAGTGAACATGTCACGGCGGTCGGTTATTATCATCTGGCTGGCGCGGGTGTCAACCTTCACTGTCAATCCCTTGTTTATCAGGTCGAAGCCTATCACGCCGTCGTAGAAGTAGTGCTTGCCTGGCCTCGCCACCTGTGAGCCAACATACCCCCTTATCGCCAAACCCTTGGCAGAGCCAAGTCGCATCTCAGGGAAGCCGACGACGGGAATGGTGTCGACACGTCCATTTGCGTCCTTCGACTGTATCTTGCCCAATGGCTCAGTGTAGCCGATGCCCGTTCCCTTATATGCCATTCCCTGCGACGAGCCCGTGTCGAAATTGAACAGGTGCCGCTTGCCGTCGATATAAACTGGCACATAAATCTGGTTGCCACTGAAAATCACGGGAATGGTGTCGATGAAATCGGTCTTACCAATGGTGAAGTCAGTGTTGTAGCGGTGCATCCCGTCGTCGGGCCATTTGTAGGCCGAGGCCACGACGAGCACTGCGAGGGCAAGCAAGAAAGGCAGTCGTTTCATTTCAATTTTAATGATGAAAGCAAAAAGGCATCCCAATCACCTGCTGTGGCGACGGGATGCCTGTTATTATTAAGGTAAGACTATCTTTAGAGAATGGTCTTCACAGCCTCGAGCATACCCTTCTCCTGTATCAGATCGAGGTCTTTCTTCACGAGTTCTGTGAGTCCTGGCACGGTCTTGTTCAAGTCCTCATGCCAAACATAGTCGAAGCCCAGCACGCCCTCGGCTATCTTCTGCGTGTCGCCGGTGGCCCAAAGTTCTGTCAGCTTGTCCATGATCTTCTGGTCGTCGTTGGGCTTAATCTCAGCACCGTCGGCACGTGTGCCACCCTTGTAGTAAGTGATGATGGCAGCCAGACCGAACACGAGGCCCTGCGGCAGCTCGCCCTTGCGCTTCAAGTAGATTTTCACGCCGGGCAGGTCGCGTGTCTCATACTTCGGGAAGCTGTTGAGCATGATGCTCGTAACCTGATGGTCGACAAACGGGTTCTCGAAGCGCTCCAGCACGTCGCTGGCAAACTTCTCAAGCTCCTCCATCGGCAGGTCGAGCGTCTGCATCAGCTCATCGAACTGCACCTTGTGGATGTACTTGCCAATCACCGGGTGCTCGCAAGCGTCGCGCACGATGTTGACGCCGCTCAGGTAGGCCACAGGTGAAAGCACTGTGTGTGGGCCATTGAGCAGTGTAACCTTGCGGGCATGATACGGTTTCTCGTCGTCGGTGATGAGCACGTGCAGACCAGCCTTCTCGGCGGGGAACTCCTCCTTCATCTGCTCTATCGTCATGTTCTCGGCCTTCTCAATCACCCAGAGGTGGAAGCTCTCGGCTTTCACCACGAGGTCGTCCTTATAGCCTATCTTCTCGCGTATCTCGTTGATGGTGTCGCGTGGGAAGCCCGGCACAATGCGGTCGACGAGCGTGGAGCACACGTAGCAGTACTTGGTGAACCACTCCTTGAAGCCCTCATAGTCCTTGCCCATATCGTCTTTCCAAAGCTCAATGTACTGGTAGATGCACTCCTTCAGATGGTGGCCATTGAGGAAGATGAGCTCACAAGGCATAAGGATCATGCCCTTGGTCGGGTCGCCGTTGAACCACTGGTAGCGGTGGAAGAGCAGCTGCACGAGCTTGCCAGGATAGCTTGAGGCTGGCTTGTCGGTGAACTTGCACTCAGGGTCGAAAGCGATGCCGGCCTCGGTGGTGTTTGAGATGATAAAGCGCATCTCAGGCTGCTCGGCCAAAGCCATGAAAGCCTGATTCTGCGAATATGGATTGAGCGCGCGGCTGACCACATCAATGCGAGTCAAGGTGTTGACGGGCTGGCCGTTCTCCTTGCCCTGCAGGTTGACATGATAAAGGCAGTCCTGGCCATTGAGCCAGTCCACCATTCCCTTTGCCAGAGGCTGGACAATAACAACGCTGGAGTTGAAGTTGGTCTTCTGGTCCATGTTGTAGATGATCCAGTCAACAAATGCGCGGAGGAAGTTGCCCTCACCAAACTGAATGATTCTTTCGGGCATCACGCTCTTTGGAGCCGTGTGCTTGTTCAAAGCTTTTAGTTGTGCCATGATTTGAATAGTGATTATTGTTTTTTCGTTTACAGATGCAAAGATACTCATTATTCCGATACGGTGGTCAAAAAAGTATGTGAAATAAACGTAAACCTTTGCGATTCAAGGCGGCACAGTACTTAACCTGCCCCCTTCAATTTATTCATCAATTATTAATTAGAATAATCCATCATTTATCATTCAACATATTCAACATTATTCATTGGAATAATTCATAATTCAAAATTCAACATTCAACATTAACTCTACCTGTACTTGTTGCCATGCCGCGAGCGGTGAGGCGTCTGCATGGCCGAACCGATGCCAAAGCCATAGCTGCCACCCGACGACACGCCGCGGTAGCTGTCGTAGCGCTGGCGCACGCGGTCCACGTAGTCGGCTGTCTCACTGCCACGCATGTAGCCATAGCGCACCACGGGGTCGTTGTAATATCTGGGCGACTGCAAGCCCACCACGAAGTAGACCACGTCGCGCCAGCTGTACTGGTTGCGCCCATACTTGCGTGCCAAGGCCATGGCGTCGCGTATGTGGTTGTAGCCACCGTTGTAGCTTGCCAGCGCGAAATTGAGCCGTTCCTCGTTGTTCGGCACGTCGCTGAACCGTTGCCCCAATTGTGCCAGATAGCGCGTGCCACCCATCACATTCACCTCGGGGTCGGTCAACTGCGATGGCGATATGCCCAGGTCGATGGCTGTCTGCGGCATTATCTGCATCAGACCACGCGCCCCAGCCCACGATTTGGCGTTGGGATCGAAGCAGCTCTCCTGATAGCTCTGCGCCGCCACGAGCCGCCAATCCACACGCGCGGCCTGTGCCCCTCGGCGGAATATGTCGTCGTAGCGCGAGATCAGGCCCTGCGCCCTGTTTAGCACTGGTGCATAGACGTGGCGTTGCACGCTGGCCGCGCTCAGGATGAAGTTGATGCGCTGCCGTGCCTCGGCTATCATCTCGGGACGGAACCAATGGTCGAGTGTGTCGGCCAGCTCATTGTTGCTCCGGGCCACAATCCATTGACCGCCGCCTGTGCTCGCCCCACAGAACCTCACCTTGTCGCTGAGCCTCATGTCGCGGGGCATGGGCAAGGCCACAATGTCGGCCTCGCCGTCGTTGAGCCGCCTCACCATCTCTGCTGTGTCGCGGCACTCCTCCACCCTCAGCGTAACGCCGATGCCACGGGCGAAGCGTTCCAGCAGCATATATTGCAAGCCCATTCCATGGCCGTGGTAGTCGTAGTAGGTGTCGGGGCCGCTCACGGTCAGCATTATCATCTCGCCATTGTCCTCTATGTCCTCCAGTGTGGGTATGCCGCCGCTCTGCACAGTGGCCGTGTCGTCGTCGCCGACGGTGGTTCCCCAAGGTGTTGTCTGCCTCTGCCGTTGGCCGCAAGAGGTGGCCACGATGACAAGGACTGACATTATTATAATATGTATAAATGGCGAATGCTGCATAGACGTGGGCAAAATTACTCAAACATTTTCACTTTTTTGAGCCACACCTTTGGGATTTTAAGCCAAAAACGTTAATTTTGCAAAATTGTAATAGATCAGTTAAGTAATTAGCATAATGTTGAGAATAGCTGTCCAGTCGAAAGGACGCCTCTATGAAGACACGATGGGGCTTCTCGCCGAAGCCGACATAAAGGTGCCGCAGAGCAAGCGCACGCTGCTCGTCAAGGCCGCCAACTTCCCCCTTGAAATACTATATCTTCGCGACGACGACATACCACAGAGTGTGGCTGGCGGCGTGGCCGACATAGGCATTGTGGGCGAGAACGAGTTTGCCGAACGAGGCGAGGACGCCGAAGTCGTCAGCCGCCTCGGCTTCAGCAAGTGCCGCCTCAGTCTGGCCATACCAAAGACTGAGAACTACACGGGGCTTGAGTGGTTCAATGGCCGCAAGATAGCCACGAGCTACCCCAACATACTCAGCCGCTATATGGCCGACCATGGCATCAAGGCCGACATCCACGTCATCAACGGCTCGGTGGAAATCAGCCCGGGCATCGGACTGGCCGACGGCATCTTCGACATCGTCAGCTCTGGCTCCACGCTTGTCAGCAACAACCTGCGCGAGGTTGAGGTAGTGATGCGGAGCGAGGCCGTGCTCATTGCCAACCGCGGCATCAACGACGAGAAGCGGCAGACGCTCAACGAGATGCTCTTCCGCTTCGAGGCTGTGCGCTCGGCCCACGACAAGAAATACGTGATGATGAACGCCCCTAAAGCCAGGCTCAAGGAGATTACGAGCGTTCTGCCGGGCATCAAGAGCCCCACGGTGATACCCCTTGCCGACCCCGACTGGTGCTCCATCCACACCGTGCTCGACGAGCGACGCTTCTGGGAGATAATAGGCAAGCTGAAAGAACTCGGCGCACAGGGCATTCTGGTGTCGCCGATTGAGAAGATGATACTATAAATGCAACATCTTGATGATATGCACACAACGCGTAGGGGCATGATTCATCATGCCCGCCAAAGGCAAAAATGTAGCATTCCGGGCATGATAAATCATGCCCCTACAGTTAATAATTGTCAGATATGAAGAAATACATTCACCCGACATGCGACCAATGGGCCGAGATAACCGTCAGACCAGAGAAAGACCAGTCTGAGCTCAGCTCGACAGTGTCGGCCATCCTTGCCGACGTCAGGCAGAATGGCGACGAGGCCGTCCGACGCTTCGAGCTGAAATTCGACCATGCCGAACTCCGACAGCTCGCCGTCAGCCCCGACGAGATAGAGCAAGCGTGGCAGCATACACCCGCCGACCTGCGCGACGCCCTACTGCTGGCCCACCACAACATAGCTAAATTCCACGAGGCGCAGCGACACGACGCGCCACGGGTGGAAACGTCGCCGGGCGTAACCTGCTGGCAGCGCAGCGTGCCCATTCAGCGCGTGGGACTCTACATACCCGGCGGCACTGCGCCGCTCTTCTCCACCGTGCTCATGTTGGCCACACCGGCCAAGATAGCGGGTTGCCCCGACATAGTGCTCTGCACGCCGCCCGCGCCAGACGGCAGCATCAGCCCCGCCATCCTCGCCGCAGCCCACGTGGCCGGTGTCAGCCGTGTGTTCCGCATCGGTGGCGTTCAGGCCATCGGCGCCATGGCCTACGGCACCAAGAGCGTGCCCAAGGTGTACAAAATCTTCGGCCCTGGCAACCAGTACGTAATGGCGGCCAAGCAGCTCGTCAGCATCCACGACGTGGCCATCGACATGCCGGCGGGGCCGTCGGAGGTCTGCGTGGTAGCTGACGCTGAGGCCAACCCAGCATTTGTGGCTGCCGACTTGCTCTCACAGGCTGAGCACGGGCGCGACTCGCAGGTGCTGCTCATCACCGACAGCGAACCGATGCTACAAAAGGTTGAGCAGGAGATAGCGAAGCAACTGCCCCAGCTGCCGCGACACGACATTGCAGAGGCCGCACTGCAGAACTCCAAGCTCGTGCTTGTCGGCTCCACCGACGAGGCTATAGAATTGGCCAACGTCTATGCGCCTGAACATCTGATACTTGCCACCGCCGACTGCGAAGCGCTGGCACAGAGGGTGGTCAATGCGGGCAGCGTTTTTCTCGGAGCCTATGCTTGCGAGAGCGCGGGCGACTATGCCAGCGGCACCAACCACACGCTGCCAACACACGGCTACGCCCACGCCTACAACGGCGTCAACCTCGACAGCTACATGCGCAAAATCACGTTCCAGCACATCACGCCCCAAGGCATCAGCGCAATAGGCCCCGCCGTGGTGTGCATGGCTGAAAACGAGCGGCTTCATGGCCACGCCAACGCCATGCGACTGCGAATGGAACAAATTGAGAACAACAAATGAGAACACTCACAGAACTTGTACGCCCCAACATACTGAGCCTTGCGCCCTACTCATCAGCCCGCGATGAGTATTCGGGACATGAGGCTCACGTATTCCTCGACGCCAACGAGAATCCCTACAACCGGCCACTCAACCGCTACCCAGACCCGCTTCAGCGCGAACTGAAAGCGAAGATGGCCAAGCTGAAAGGCGTGCCAGTGGATTGCATCTTCCTCGGCAACGGTTCCGACGAGGCCATCGACCTGTGCTACCGTGTGTTCTGCCGACCGGGCATCGACAACGTGGTGGCCATAGAGCCCACCTACGGCATGTATCGCGTCGCTGCCGACATCAACAATGTGGAGTACCGCCCAGTGCTGCTCGACGACCACTTCCAGACCACCGCCGACCGTTTGCTCGCCGCCACCGATTCCAACACAAAGCTGATATGGATCTGCTCGCCAAACAATCCCACTGGCAACAACATCAACCCTGACGAGGTGCAACGCGTCATCGACAGTTTCGACGGCATTGTGGTGGTCGACGAGGCCTACGCCGACTTCTCCTCGCAACGGCCCTTCCGAACCTTGGCGACACAGAGGCCGAACCTCATCGTGCTCAACACTATGAGCAAGGCGTGGGGCTGCGCCGCCATCCGTCTTGGCATGGCATTCGCGCAAAAGCCCATCATCGACCTGTTCAACAAGGTGAAGTACCCCTACAACGTCAACCTGCTCACCCAGCGGCAAGCCCTTGAGGCTCTGAAAGACCCGTTCCAAGTGGGACAGTGGGTGCGTATGCTGCTGCAAGAGCGCGAGATGATGATGAGCGCGTTCCGCCTGTTGCCTATATGCAAGGAGGTCTTCCCCACCGACGCCAACTTCTTCCTCGCCCGGATGACCGACGCGCCCTCCATCTACTCCTACCTCGTCCATCAAGGCATCATCGTGCGCAACCGCAGCAACGTCAGCCTCTGTCACAACTGCCTCCGCATCACCATCGGGGCGCGGGGCGAGAACCAAGAATTGCTTTCAGCTCTAAGACAATACAACCAATGAAAAAGATACTCGTAATCAATCCGGGCTCCACGTCCACCAAGATTGCCGTGTTCCACGACCTGATGGCCAAACTGGAACTCAACATCACCCACTCACCGGAGGAACTGTCAAACTACAACACGCTTGAGGAGCAGCTGCCGTTCCGCCAGCAGATTATCGTGAGCACTCTGCTTGAAAACAAAATCGCATTTGACTTCGATGCTGTGATAGGCCGAGGCGGACTGGCCAAGCCGCTTGAGGGCGGCGTCTACAACGTCAGTCTGAAGATGATAAAAGACTCCATCAACGCCACCCACAAGCACCCCTGCGACCTCGGATGCCGCATCGCCCATGACATCGCCACCATCATCCCAGGCTGCAAATGCTACATTGCCGACCCTGGAGTCGTTGACGAGCTCTGCGACGAGGCTCGCTTGACTGGCATGCCGGGCATACGCCGCTCCAGCCTCTGGCACGCGCTCAACCAGAGAGCCATAGCCCGACGCTACGCCACTGAGCATGGCACCACCTACGAAGCTCTCAACCTGATAATATGCCACCTTGGAGGAGGCATCTCAATAGCCGCCCACCACCATGGCCGCGCCATCGACACCAACAACGCACTCGACGGCGAGGGACCGTTCTCGCCACAAAGGGCGGGCAGTCTGCCTGTCGACGAGGTGATAAAACTGTGCTTCCACAGCGGCAAGACCGAGGATGAGCTGATCAGAATCATAAGCGGCGAGGCCGGGCTGAGGGCATATCTCGGCACCAACGATATGGTGCGCATAGAGCAGATGATAGAACAGGGCGAGCTGAAAGCCCTGAAGCTTGTGGAGGGCATGGCCTACCACACAGCCAAATGGATAGCGGCCGAGGGCGCGGTGCTGGAGGGCAAGGTCGATGCCATCATCCTGACTGGCGGCATGGCCTACAGCAAGCGCGTGGTCAGTCTGCTGCGCAAACGCCTTGAATGGATAGCGCCTGTGGTGGCCTATCCTGGCGAAGACGAGATGAAGGCTCTTGCCGAAAACGCATACGCCGTGCTCACAGGAAAGATTGAACCAAAGGAATACTAAGACTTTAAACCTTAATAGATAGTGTTAGGAGGTGGTGCGGCATCTTGCCGCATAGTCCTACCTGTCGGCTGCATAATACAAGCCTTCTGGCCTTGTTTTCTGCCAGTGTAGTGGTCGCCACGAGGACGAACACTGTGTTTGATGAAGCATCCAAACAGGGCTTAACATTTAAAATCATATCAATATCCGCAAAGAAGAGAAAAGAACCACTTACAACGTATTCTACACTGACAGTCAGCAAGTTGCATAGCATAAGAAAAGAACTAAAACATGCCTCTCAAACTTATTCCTGCATTATGCCAACTGAGTCCCGGCTTCGCCTCAGTGCAAGTATTCTCCCAATGCAAAAGAGGCTTCCCCGCAGTTTGCTGCACGTGTCGAACAAAGTTTTCACACGTGTCGAATCTTATTTTCACACGTGTCAAACAATATTTCCACACGTGCAGAACGTTGCGAAAGAATCGGAGTTGGGGTTACTTTCAATTGGAGTACATATTTATCGCAATTGGAACACACGTGACTCGCAATTGATGCACGACTACGGCAGAGTTTTCAGACTATCTGGATAGCCGCTCACATCTACAACCATCCTCTCAAAGGTCAGCCTTCTCTATGCGGAACGACCTGAGCACCTTAATCTCTATCAAGTCAAGTTTGGAGTCTTTGAAGCTCAACATGCCATAGAGCACGCCATCAAGATGGTCGCCAAACTCCTGAAGCTGGACCGCTTTATCATCAAATTGGGTGAACGTGGCCCCAGGGGCGCACATACCGTTGAAACGAATGCTGTAGCTTAGCAGCATTATGTCGTTGCCGCTCTTCTTGTATGCGATGTCGAGCCACACATTCAAGTCGTCGCGGGTGTATGGCTTGTATATTATTAATGTGGCATACTTGCAGTCGTCGTATGTCGCCAATGGCTTGAAGCGGTGCTTCACTTGAAGCGTCATAAGGCTTTGGCTCTTGTCTGTCTTCAGTTCGCCCGACTTATAATCCTCTTCCAAACTATTCAGATACTTGTCGCGAAGGTCCTTGTCGGAGATAATGTCTTGCAGAGCGCTCCAACTAATGGAGGCGTACTTCGACGTCAGCTCGGTCAGAAAATCCTTCTGGTGCTGGGTGAGGTAAGGCTCAGCCCATGAGGGGATGGAGTCCTTAGCGTTGTCAGAAGCATAAATACAAGTGGCAAAAAATATGAATGATATTAAAAGAATTATTTGTTTCATACTACTTTATATAATTGAACTGTTTTTGAAACATTGATATGATAGTCCTTATGAATTTGGCCTTTATTGTAGAAGAAGAACCCCACATAACTTACAGATACTGTTTTAGATGCTTCATGAAGATTATGATTCAACTGACCAGAATGACTTGTTAATCCATCGGGTTTAGTGGTTAACTCTTCATTCGAATACTGTATGGCATGTCTTGAGTCTGCATATAATACCGAACAAGAGAACCATAGCTCTAAGTTATACGAACTTTCACTCCATAATTCTTCTTCACCTACATAAGATCCAGCTGCTTCGTCTTCTATGCCAAATGACAATCTCCTTTTTATCTTGCCTACCATACGATTATCCTTTTTTAATGCACAGAAAGAAAGATATGAAGGTTCAGATTTATACTTTAGCACATCATTATAATAACACATCAAATCCTTTAGAATATCCTGCTTGCCATTTACATAGAAAGTGGAGTCTAAAAAGGAATAATTAACGTACATCTTCGATCCCAGTTTTCTCCAAGAATCTGCTTCTTCAGGTGTCATTTTAGCCAAGGCGGATGGAGGGATTACTCCTACTTCTGAATAACCCTTTAAGACTGGTGCTGCATCCTTAACGGCTTTTGCCGTTTCAGGCATCTCTTCGGAATAGTCGCCAGAGCATCCATAGCTAATCAATAGCAACATAGAGCAGGCTAAGTAATAAAGCTTTCTTTGCATTTTTCTTAGTTTTTAAAGATTAATAAATACGTTATTTTTATTTCATATTGATTATATTATATGCTTCTTCTTTTATTGATTTAGTCTCTGACGAGGGTATTTTTACTTTCATCGCCAGAATTTGTCTTGCTGTCTTAATGGCACTACTGCGATTATTCATTTTATTGTAAATGGACATCATCTGTCTTAATGGCTCAAACTTATTTGGACACATGTAATGGGCCTCCGAATAGTAAGCTAATCCATTGTCTAACTTGCCTAATTCAACATAAACAGCACCCAACAACATGGACAAATCATAACTCGACAACAAATCTCTGCACATATTGGCTGTTCTTAATGATGAGGCGTATTTCTTTGACCAATACAGTTCGGCGGCATAGTTATAAAGGAAATATGGATTGTCGTTCAGTTGCCCCATCAATCTCGAGTAGCCATCCATAGCCGACTCGCTGTTATAAAGCTCTCGCTCCTCTGACAACTTGCGCCACTCTCTTTCTGCTTGCAATGTGCTTAGTGTGTGCACCAAGAGAAAAGATGATATTCCTATCAAGACAAAGCCAGTCGCAATAGTGGCTCTTCGCAGCGGACAAGGCAACTTGTTGTTTGCATTTTTCACCAGAACGACGGCATCAAAAGCTAAAATCAAATATGTATATGGATAGAATAAAGGATAAGATGTAATGGAGAAGAGTGCGACAGCCAAGATTGAAGAAAAAGCCGCAAAAGATTCTGCACAATTGTTTTTGCGGTATAGGCAAAAGACAGCAACAAAGAAAGCCATTACACCTAACAAACCACAAATACCGTATGAGACAAGGATGTTGACATATTCATTGAATGGATGCCTGACATCTTGGGCAAGGTAAGCAAATTTAGAATTATAGTCTCTTTTGAAGAAATTCATTTGATAATTCATATACTCTCGCCTCATCGCATTATGCCCATGCCCTGTCAAAGGGCAGTCCCTCACCATCTCTGACGATACTTTCCATATCAATATCCTGCCTTTAACAGAATCTGGATATTGATTAACAATGGCTTTGCCAAAAGGTATCATACAAACCATAAACAAGCCAACGCCTACAATGAGAGCTTTTACTGGGAATGATTTAAGCTTGTCTTTAATCTGTCTGAATGCGAAGATAAGAAGAACTGAAAATGTGCATACCCAAGCGGTTCTATATTTGCTTATTATTAGGGCTGCCACAGCAAGCGAAAAGCACAGCAAGCCAATGGCTAATGCAATAACTTTCTTCTTGGACAGGCATAGCAGCATAAAAGGGAAAGTAAAGCAGAGACAGGAGGTAAACCCAGCCACATTGTCAAAACTACCCATGGATATGGTCTTTCCAGTCACTGGGTCGGAATAATGGTTAATCAGACCGTAAGCAGCCTGTATAGAGCATAAAAAAACAATGTTTAATATGAATAGTCGACTATTAATGGTTACTTCGGAGCGTGACAACATGCTGAATCCATAAACAATTCCTGCTAAACCAATGCAACCAATGACATACAGTCGTTTGGGCGTAATCTGTGAATCATGTAATAATGGTGTTTCCGCAAAAATGCTGAGGAGCACCATTATTACAAGAATCAGATTAAACATAATGTTTAACAAAACAGAAATAGCCTTTGCCATTATTGTCCGTTGTTATTACATGTTGCTAAACTGGACTAAAATCCATGTTATGGCAATTATAAGCAATGATATGATTACCGCTCCCCAAAGAAGAAACGATACTGTTCTATTTCGTTTTACCTTTTTAAAAGGGAACACCTGGTGCACGATCGCCAAACAAGGCAGCAATGTGATGGCTTCGAATTCTTTAACGCTTGGCCAAGAAGGCCCCATCCCGCATATAGAATACAATATACACAATATCCACCAGACACTTAAAGCAAGAAAAGCCCACTTCACATATTCGTTTTTATCGCCGACAAGTTGCGTAGGTAATGTATAATATGCAAGGCCCAACAAGCAGACAACAAGTCCAATAAAAAAAATATTCATAACAATATTCATTTTTTATTCCATTATTTCATTCCAACAATGCCCATTTGCCATAGCAACAGAGCAATCACTCCCCACAAAATATAACTTGCTTCCAGAACAGTCTGACCCAAATCCATTATAGTCCATACATCTGTCGTACTTTACTGTGCATCTTCCTTGATAACAATCGAAAGCAGTTGTACAATTAACACCGTTATGGTTCTTAACGCATGAAATCGCATTGTCGCTTTCTGAACTCACTTTTCTCCTCTTAATGCTCTGCTTTTGTTTACAGCAAAATTCCTTTTCTCCCAAGTTGAAAATAACCATATTAGATTCTTTAATAGCCTTAACCGGTTTTATGCGGCTTGTAAAATTAGTCAAAAGAGTGTTTGTGGTCTTTTGACGGCCTTTTATCTTAATAGACAACAGATCTGACACATTTGCTTTCAGACAACCCAAACTGTCGCAGTAAAGAGTTTCCCCATCACACCTCACAATTGCATTTTTAAGGGGGAAATAAATCCTCACTTTCCCATCCATAACAAAGAAATGACCAAGTTTGTCAATTTCATCCTTATAATACTTCCAAAGTTTGTTGACAAAAACACTGTCTTCTCCATGATAAGAAATTGTTTGGTATCCATAAAGACGGATGGAGCTTTTAGCTATTGGGTAGATTTTGGCATCTTTCTTTATCATAGCTTTTTAGAAAGAAGAAGATTGAACTATCTCCTTGTTTACAAGGTCTTTAGAAACAGGGGATTGCTCTGCGCCATTTCTAATCTCGTTAGCATCTTCACCTGTACAAGAAAAGAAAATACAGGCTAAGAGAGTGTAGCAATAAATAATGATTTTTTTCATGATGTAATAATTAAAAGTTAATAAAAAAGTTGTTGCCCATTATTTAGAATGAATAATCTTTCCTCCGTGCCTTTTGTCTCGTCGTGCAGAAGCAAAAGTGCATTATCTGGTATATTCTTCATTTGTATATGTCCCATCTGGGTGGCTGTTTTACGGTCAGCTCTTACCCAGTCGTTATTATTCCAATAAAACAACGAATAAGAATCTCCTTCTTCTATATAGTTCCCGTCATTTAAGGGCATAACCCTAATCTCGGATAGTGCAGTTGGCTCTTCTAACTCAATGACAGCAGACCTGCCATTTATACGTGTCATGTTGCAAGATGTAAGAACGTTGCCATCTATCAGGCGCACAATATCTTTGGAGGCTGTGGCTTTCCATTTGCTTGATATGACGGTCCTTTTGCCGTCCTTGTCATAAAGTGTTATCTCTGCAGTTTTCGATGAGCGGTCTGATGGGACTTTGTATTTCACATACCTAAATGTCTTTTTCGTTTTAACGGGGATGGAGCAATAGCACTCTTCTCCAAAAGAGTCGATACTTCCTGCAACGATTGAGTCTTTGAAGTCTCTATCATTGGAAAGTAAAAAAACGCCTCCAAGCAGATTGTATTTGTTGTTCTTTTCGTTTGGCGACTTGGGATATTTTCTTGCTAAATCCGCAGATTTCAGATTGTTTATTTGGGGGGCAATCACGTCCACAGTCCCATCTTCATTTAGTATAAACGGGTTGGCGGCAGCTTTCATGTATCCATCTGCGTCATAATAGCAAGGCATATAAACAATGCCGCGCCCCATAGAAGAGAATTTGACCCTCCCGTCCTCGTTTTCTCCAAACCAAACTGGCACCCAGTCTTCATTGTCAAATACCGACAAGAAAAACCACTTCCTGTCCAAAACTTCCGGCTTGTTGTACAGCCTTACTTCAACATCGGAAGTGCTCGTGTATGATGAAGTCACATCCATAATGTTAGTTGTCCTGAACAAGTCAGGGATAGTCTCCTTGGCCTCGCTCATTATATCAAGCATGACTTTGTTGTCCAAAAACGTTTGTCTGAACACCTTTGGCATCTTCTTGTCTGGTCTGCCATTGAAATGTTCCCCAAGTGATTCGCCCCTGCCAAAAGTCAAAGTTGTACTGTCGTCCATAAAGACCACACCCCAAGAATGACCCATGGATCTGTTCCCCCACTGGGGAACATAATCTACAGTTGCCGATATGCCAGCAGAGCGCAGCAGAGCAACATTATAATAGGCTATCGTCTTGCAATTGCCCAAATGGAGCATTGGCAGCATATCTAAAGGATATTCAACCATCTCGCCCTTGGGAATATAAAGCGAGAGAGGGCTATCCTCCACAAACTGGTGGCACAGTCCGAGCTTATAATATTTGTTGCTCTGCACATTCTCGAACTTGTCCGTCAAATGCTGACTTCGGGCTTTGTATGCACTTCGCCAGTCGCTCAATGGCTCATTACCTATACGATATGGCAACACATAATTGCAAAACAAATCAAAGCTGATGTTTGCTGTCCAAGGTTTGTCGCGTGTGGCGAAAGCATCTTCTATTTGCTTGATAAGATACTTAGGGGTTACGACGTTATTATCGTATTTCTTGTCATTGTCTGTCAGTTCCCCAGAGAATAGCGCATTCACATCAAAATAATCCCTGTAGACTTTAGACTTCTCGTTTACATGAGATACAAGAAACTCTCGGGTGTTTTTTAAAATAGTCTCCGTCTCATCATTATTATATGAAAACTTGGTGGTAATGTTGTCTATTAAGAATCTCGCCGCTTTGCATTTAAGAGAATCACCCTTGTAATATTCAAGTACAACATGAAAGTCTGCCGGGTTATTCTTGGTGTCTCCATACACCATGGTTTTTGGCATAAGAAATATGAAAACAATATATATGACTTTTAAAAAGTGTCTATATACATTTGGATTTGTAGACATAAGCTATTAAGTTATTGGCTTGATAATATTATTGATTACGTAGCTGTGCCTTTAATTTGTTTAGTCGATTTTCGCCAAATAAATGGTGTTTGTAACGTTAACTTCAATGTAATAGGAATAATCAAAACCATCATAGCCTGCACAGAATCTACCAATACATTGAACTTCAACGGCTTTAGCTTTAGAATCAATATTAGCATTCTCCGAGCCGATATATGTAGTATACTTTGATGGTTTTGTCATAACTTCATGCCCCCATTCAAGTAAGTGATTTTCATCAGAATACTTTGCTGTAGCGTATGCTATCAACTCTCCGCCTGATCCACCCCATAAAGTACAATAACCCTCATATTTTCCCTTAACATACGGATCCGTTTCAACTCCTCTTTTTATCTTCCTTGCTATTCTCGCAGTTTTTCTATGACTCATCATACAAAATGAAAAATAAGAAGGTTCGTCTCGATTTTTCAAAATGGTGTTATAATGGTGCATTAGATCTCTCAAAATTGTCGTCTTGTTGTCTTTGTAAAAAGCCGAGTCCAGAAAAGAGTAATTAACATACATCTTTTTACCTAACTGTTTCCATGCATCAATCTCTTCTTTTCCCATTTTCGCAATAGCAGACATAGGGATTTCCCCCAAATTAGAGTAGCCCTCCTGAATGGCATTATTAATAATTTGCTTGTCAGTGCCGTATTCGTTTTCATTAACATCAGTGCAGGAAAATGACAAAAAACTGAAAATAATCAGAATTGATGGTAGTGTAAGTCTCATAATTGTGGTATTTATATTTAACATCGCAAAATTACTTTTAAATATCATTCGATATGTGGAAAAAAAAAGCGGAAATGACAGATTATTTTACCAAAATGCAATTTATCCACCTGCTTGCTTTAAAAATCCACCTCCTATATGTGTTTTTATTTTAATTTTGCATCATAAAATTAAGAACTTTAAACAAATTCACCTAAAATGCCTATGCAAAAAAAGAAATTCTTAATTAGCAGTATGCTAATAGGAGTAGCTACGCTCACTTTATGTGGGGCGTGTGCCATCGGATATGATTCTCCAAATGGATTTGATGTAGGGGTAAGTAACACACAATTAGAAAACCCAAAAAACATTTCTTTTGGGAAAAGTACCGATGATACAGAAGTCACTATATCATGGGAATTGATTATGGGAGCTAAAGGGTACGAGGTATCTTTCATAAATGTTGATGACCCAGATTCACCCAAAGTTGTTGACAACTATGACAAATATGTTGTTGATGGTACAACCATGAAAGCATCAGTCACTGAAGATTCAAAGTATAAATTCAGTATTCGTACTCTTGGCGACGAGCAACTATCGAACACGGATGCCCCCGAAGCGCAAGAATATGACTACACTACACTTGTACGCTCCGTCGCCACCATCCCGAGCGGCAGCGACATCTACCAGTACCTGACCGAGCACCCGATCGAGGGCGACTCCACACAGGAGGTGGCCATCGATCTGGAACCCAACGGCGAGTACACGATGAGCGGCCAGATCGACTTCCTTGGCCAGAAGCTCACGTTCCGTGGCGACAAGATACACTGGCCGACGGTGCGCATGGTGGAAAAAGGCTCGTTTGCCAGCTACACCACATTCAAGTTGAAATATATCAAGTTCGACTTGACCGAATCGCAGGCCACTTCATTCTTCTATATGTCGCCCGACAGCGTCTGCCCCGACTACCTGCTCAGCCAGAACCGCGGCTATATGCGCAACGGCAGCCTGATCAAGGGCGTGGTGGCAGTGGAAGACCCCCTATACTTCGCCCACTGCTGGTTTAAGAACATACCCCGAGCCTTCATCCACGACAATGGCACGGGCGTGGCCTGGTGGCACTTGACCATCACCGACTGCATCTGCCAGATCAACAACGCCACCTACAGCACGCCGTTCCTCTGCCTTGAGAACGCCGGCCGAGGCATAAAGAACCTCAACATCAACAACAGCACTATTTATAATGTACAAGACAACAGCAAGGCCTACTTCATCCGTTTCAACATCAGCGCGTCAAACAGCAACCCCGAGAAGGTGTACGGCAACACCACCAGCTACTACAGCAGCCAGAACTGGAGCTTCAGCCACTGCACGTTCAGCAAGAACTACTCTGGGCAGAAGTGGGTGAACAACATCTCGCCCAACAACAGGACCCTCAACATCGACCACTGCATCTTCTACGATGTCTACCAGGCCGGACGGCGTATATCGGAGGGCAGCAAGTCCTACTCATTCAACTTCCTTTGGTCGCTCCACGCCACCGACAACGGCAAGAGCGACGCCGCCTACAAGGATGACGGTGGCGCTCCATTCGCCTCGCTCTACGACCCGCAGTTCCTTGGCAGCCCAACGCAGGAGCTCGACCTGACGCAGCCCAACGGCGGCATCAACTTCACCCCGGGCGAGTATGAGATACTGACCAACCGTGGTGGCGACGAGCGCTGGTTGCCCGAGCAAACCTATTAAAAGCAATACTACAGTATAACCCAAAACGAACATTCAATTGATGAAAACAAGATATAAGTCATGCCTTCTGGCTGCCGCCCTCTGTCTATGCTGCGGCATGCCAGCCATGGCCGAGCAGACGCCCAACGTGGCCGCACAGGCCCAGGGCGCAAGGACTATAAAGTGCACCGTGGTGGACGAGAACGGCGACCCCGTGATAGGCGCTTCGGTGCGCATACAGGGCAGCAAGTCGATAGGGGCGGTAACCGACCTCGACGGCAACTTCTCGCTCAGCCTGAAGCCCACCGACAAGGTGGTGATCACCTACATCGGCTACAAGTCGCTCACAGCCGGAAAACTGAAAGACGGCCAGACGCTGCGCCTTGAGCCCGACGCCAACAACCTCGACGACGTGGTTGTGGTGGGCTACGGCACGATGAAGAAGCGCGACGTCACGGGCGCCGTGGAAGTGTTCGACGCCGAGGAGCTGCAAGACCTCAGCGTGAGCAACCTCTCGGAGGCTCTCGTGGGCCTGTCGCCATCACTCCACGTCGACATGCCGAGCACAGGCCGTCCGGGTGAGAACGCCACCATCACCATCCGCCAGGCCAAGGACGCCGTGGCCATGGTGCCGACGGGAACCGACGAAGGCGGACAGGCCATCGGTGGCGACGCCAACCCAGCCCCTCTCTACGTGATCGACGACTTCATCAGCACAGAGGACGCTTTCAACGACCTCGACATCGACGAGGTGGAGAGCATCAGCATTCTGAAGGACGCCTCCGCCGCCGTCTATGGAGCCTACGGCGCCTACGGCGTGATCCTCGTGAAGACCAAGCGAGGCAAGTCGGGCAAGCCCCGCATCAGCTACGGCAACCAGATAGGCTGGACCGACGCCATCAAGCACGCCGACATGCTCAGCGGCTACGACTACGGGCGCATCTACAACGCCGCGGCAGCGGCGCCGACATCGGGCCGCGAGGTGTCGTCGAGCCTCGACCGCAGGCTCGGCCTCTTCCAGGCCGACGAGCTTGAGCAGATGAAGAACACCAACTACAATCTGCTCGACCGCTACTGGTCGTCGGCACTGACCCAGCGCCACAGCATCAACATGAACGGCGGCACCGAGAGAGCCACCTACTTCACCAGCGTCAGCTACTACACGCAGGACGGCAACATCGGCAAGCTCGACTACGACCGCTGGAACTACCGCGCCGGTGTGAACGCCAAGATCGGCAAGTGGACAACGGCGGCGCTGACCGTGAGCGGCGACTATGCCGACAAGGACTCCCACATGGCCTCGTCAGGCGGCTCAGGCTCGCAAGAGGACTACGAATACATGCTGAAGAACCCGCCCTACGTGCCCGACCAGATCGGCGACTACCCCATCTACCACTCGGGCATGAAGAACGACCCGTCGTTCAACAACTACTACAATTACCAGTCGCTCTACCGCTCGCAAAACGACCAGAAGCGCTCCACCAACTCGCTGACGCTGCAAGGCCAACTGGAGCACGACTTCAGCTGGATCAAGCCATTGAAGGGCTTGCGCGTGCGCTTCACCTACTCGAAGAGCATCAACAACGACAAGCTCAACCGCATCCGCATGGAGAACATCGTCTACCGTGTGAAGAACCGCGGCGGCTCGGGCCACCACCTCTACATAACCGACCCTAACGCCATCATCGACAACGACCCGCTGGTGGACTACGACGAGACAACCCTTGAGGGCTTCCACTACACCGACTTCGAGAACTTCGAGCAGCGCATACTCAACGACGGCCAAAACTCGTACATCAGCCGCGAGATGACGCGCAGCGACAGCTACCAGATGAACCTGATGTTCCTCTACAACCGCAAGTTCGGCAAGCACAACGTCAGCGGCACGTTCTCGATAGAGAAGAGCGAGAACTGGAGCGAGTACGTTACAGCCCGCGGCACCCACCCGCTGTCGTTCACCGACGGCCAGTCGACATCGCTCAGCGACGACTCCGAGAAGACCGTGGAGTGGAACCGCACCGAGGGCGGCAGCCTGGCCTACATCGGCCGCCTCAACTACAACTACGCCGACAAGTACCTCTTCGAGTTCCTCATGCGCTCGCAGGCCTCCACAAAGTTCTCGCCCAAGAACTACTGGGGCTTCTTCCCCGGTGTGTCGGCGGGCTGGATCATAAGCGACGAGAAGTGGTTTCCCAAGAAGGCCACCAAGATAGACTTCCTGAAGCTGCGCGCCTCGTTCGGACTGATGGGCCGCGACAACGTGCAGGCTTGGCGCTGGCTGCAGCTCTACAGCTACAACGAGTATGGTGGCGCCATCTTCGGCACCAACGCCGCACAGCAGTCGGCCCGCTCGTTCCAGCTGCCTGAGAAGTCGGGCACCAACCCCAACCTGCGCTGGGACAAGAACTACAAGAGCAACTTCGGCATCGACATGCGCATGCTCGGAGGCCGGCTGGAGTTCACCTTCGACGGCTACTACGACTGGGGACGCGAGATGTTCGACTACCCCTCGGCCCACGTGCTGCCGGGCACCGTCGGCATCTATGCCGCGCCTGAGAACTTCGGCGAGATGAACTCGTGGGGCTTCGAGGCCATCGTGGGCTGGCGCCAGAGGGTGAACAAGGACCTCTACTGGTCGGTGCGCCTCGGCACAGGCTACGACGACAACAAGGTGCTGGAGACGAGCTGGGCCGAGGACCCGCAGTTCGACGACAAGGTGAAGGGCAAGCGCTCCGACCGCGGCCTGTGGGGACTGAGCTGCATCGGCATGTTCCGCAGCTATCAGGAGATAGAGGAGTACTTCAAGAAGTACAACATCACCAGCTATCTCGGCAAGACTCAGGACGAGGTGGAGCCGGGCATGCTCATCTATGAGGACATACGCGGCCCGAAGGACGAGAACGGCAACTACACCGCCCCCGACGGCGTGATCGACAGCAACGTCGACCTGGTGCAAATCTCGCACCGCGAGAACAACCCCTACCACATGAACATGAGCCTGAACTTCGTCTACAAGTCGTTCTCGCTCCAAGCCACATTCCAGGCTGAGTGGGGAGCCTACACTCTCGTGCCAAGCTCGCTGCGCGGCGAGAGCTTCTCTGACATGGAGAAGCAGAACATATCCGTAATGTGGAAAGACATGTATGTCTACGACGACGTGCTCGACGCGTCGGGCAACGTGGTGGCCACAGCCAACCGCGACGGGCGCTGGCCAAACATACGTTATTCGTCGGTCAACAGCGTGGCATCAACGTTCTGGAAGATGCCGGCCACGGAGGTGTATCTGCGCAACCTCTCGATAGCCTACAACTTGCCGCAGTCGTGGGTCCACAAACTCGGACTGAGCAGCGTGCGCTTCAACATGACAGCCCAAAACCTGCTCAGCTTCTACAACGGCATACCAGGCCACTACTGGAACAACTTCGCAGGAACCTACGGAGCCTATCCGCAGGTGCGCAAGATAACATTCGGACTTAAAGTTTCGTTCTAACACCTTAAATCACAAACAGAAATGAACATCAGAAAGCAATTATACAAGAATGTGTTTGGAGTCGTGGCCGTGGGTCTGGGCGTGCTCTGCAGCTGCAGCGACGACTTCTTGGCTGAGAAACAGCCTTACGGCAGCTTCGGCCCCGACCTTGTCTACGGCGACTGGAGCGCTGTGAAGCTGCGCCTGAACTACATCTACCAGCGGTCGCTGCCATACTACAAGGGAGCCAACACCAGTGGCAATCGCCAAGTGGACAACTGCCCGCCCGACTTCTGGCCCGTGGGACTGCCCGACCTGTGGTCGAACAACACCGACGAGTTTCCAGACTATGGAGTCTACACCAATCCTGGCAACACATGGGACAACTCCACCATCCACAAGTACTTCTACTTCGGCATCAACGAGAGCCCGTGGAAGAAGATGCGCGAGTGCACCGACGTGATAGTGCGCGTCAACGAGACCGAAAACTCCAACCTGCTCGACAACCAGAAGCACGAGGTGGAGGCTCAGGCCCGGTTCTTCCGCGCCACGCGCTACTACCGCCTGTTCAAGCGTTTCGGCGGCGTGCCTCTCATTCCGGGGCTGCAGTCAACCCTCATGGGTGACCGCGACTCGCTGGCCGTGCCACGCCGCTCCACCGCCGAGACCGTTCGCTTCATACTCGACGACCTGGAGTATGCCGGCCGCATCCTGCCCACACGGTGGGAGGAGGAAGCCAACGATTGGGGCCGCATCACCTCTGGCTGCGCCTACGCCATGGCCGGCATTGTGGCCAACTACTATGCAAGCCCCGTGTTCAACCGCGCAAACGATGTGGCACGCTGGGACACCGCCTACGCCCTGAACAAACTGGCCATAGAGAAACTGCAAGAGGGCCACTTCGGCCTCTCGTATGCCGACGACCCGGGCACCAACGCCAGCAACTGGGCCAAAATATGGTGCAACATGATGGGTGGCGAGACGCTGAACTCTGAGGCCGTCTACATGGCTATATGTAATAATGTGGAAGGCGAGAACGACCTCTACAACTGCTGGGAGCAGAGCATCCGCCCGAGCAACGCCGATGGCGGCGGCGGCATAGAGCCTTCAGCCGAGATGGTGGACGATTTCCCCATGGCCGACGGCAAGCGCCCCACTGAGGCAGGCCAGTACAACTACAACAAAAAGCTGTTCTTCCTCAACCGCGACCCGCGCTTCTATCGCACGTTCGCCTTCCCTGGCATCAAGTGGGAGTTCTCTGGAACCATCGGCTCTGACCGTGCCGACCAGTGCCCCTACCTCAGCGGCAACGACTACGAGCTGTGGAACATAGCATGGTATACTGATGCGGCTACCGCACAGATACAAAACAGGACCGGCTACTATACCGACCTGCTGGGCACAAGCGGCAAGGGCGTCTACGTGAAGAAGAAGTCGCAGGACCTGATACTTGGCGAGAAGGCTCTCTACAACTTCCAGACCGACGGCGGATTCAAGATGAACGGCCAGCCACTGCTTGCCATACGCTACACCGAGGTGCTGCTCAATCTGGCCGAGGCGGCCTGCGGCGTGAACAGGCTCAGCGAGGCTTGGGACATCCTTACCCAGATACGCAAGCGCGTGGGCCTCTCAGCCGAAAACAACTACGGCCTCGACCCGGCCATACAAAACGACCAAGCCAAGATGTTTGAGGCCATCCTCTACGAGCGCAAGATAGAGCTGGCCTACGAGGGCAAGCGCTTCGACGACTGCATGCGCTGGATGCTCTTCGACGGCGGCGAGGGACAGAGCGCACTCGGTCAAAACTACGCTCTGACAGGTTGGGGTGGCAACACCTGCACCTATCTCGGCGTGGAACCGCTCAAGAACAAGGTGCTGCACAAGATTGAAATGTACATCGACCCAAACATCTACACAGGAGCCCAGAGTTCCGACGTCGACCCGTTCACCATCAAGAAGCTCACCAAGCCAGCAGCACTCGACCTGACCGAGGACATGACTGCCACAATCGTGGAGGAAGAGGACGGCACGTCGACCATGACGTTCGCCAACAGAAAGGTTCAGGCACTGGCCCAGTTCTACTTGCAGAACCTGCAGCGCAAGGACGTGTCAACCATGGAATACAACAGTGAGATTGACGCGACTCCCACATGGGATCCGAAGCTCTATCTGATGGGCTTGCAGGAAGGCGACCAGGAGAACAACCCTGGCGTGGTGCAGACCACTAACTGGCAGAGCCGCTTCGGAGGCATGGGTGTGTTCGACCCGCTCAGCGACCACCCGCAGACCAGCATCACCGCCGAAGAGGACGAGCCGGTGGTCAGCGACTCAACCTCTGTGGCACAGTAGTATTCTTCAATAGTCAGCATATATTATTAACAGAAAAGGCGTACCGACAGACTGGTGCGCCTTTTCTGCGGTTATATAGGGGGTGTTTATAGTACTAATAGTACTTAATAGTACCTATAGTTACTATAGAAACTATTGGGACTATAGGTACTATTAGATTCTATTCCTTGCTGTCCGCTGTCTTGAGGATTATGCTTGTGGCACCGATGGTGAACAATTGGCCATCGGTGATGACGCGCCGCTCACGGTCGCCAAGCAACTCGTTGCTGACAAAAGTGCCAGTGTTGCTGGGGCCGTCGCGCAGCACATACTTCAACTGGTGGTTCTTGTCGTAGCTGACGTTGACGACGCAATGGGTCATGTCGACGCTGGGGTCTACTGTCTCTATGGGGCAATTGATGTCGTTGCCCTTCTGATAGCGGCCTATCACGTTGTCGCCAAGGCGTAGGGGCAGAACCTGCTTGTAGTGAAAAACATTCTCTATCACCACAAGCTGGCCGTAGTTCTTGCCCGCCGCGTCAGCATCAGGGCTAATGTCGCGTTTCGACTGGCGAAGCCTCGACACACCTATTCGTATGGCAAACTGCTTGCCACAGTTGGGGCAAACAAATATGAGTTTGCTGCCAGGGGCATATTTCGTCTCATCAAACGAGACGAAACGGTCGCATTTGGGGCATCTGACTGACTTCATCCCTTAATTTCCATAACCCAGGAATCGGCGAAACGCTTGTCCTGAACCAATTTGTTCAGGCTGTCGACGGCCTCCTGCCTTGTGGCAAAAGCACCATCCACCACTTTCACGTTGGCCGCGCCAATGTGAAGGCGTACTCCTCTCATTCCTTCCTTTTGCAACCTTTCCACCATCTCTTTGCCATTCTTGCGAGTGATGCGGCTCGCAAGCACTATCGTGAAAGGCTTTGGCTGTTCCACAACCTTTGCCTCGGCAGGTTTCGCCTTCGCCTTGGCTGCCTTTGTGGCGGCAGATTTGGGCGCAACTGTGAGTTTCGTTGTTTTTGCTGCAATGTTAATATGGCTTGGCAAGACCGATGGGATGACAGAACTCTGCGAGATATGCGCTGGCTGACGGAACCCGTCGTTGGTTGGGGAGGGGATAAACAAGAACGCCACCACGGCAATGGCCGCAGCTGCCACATAGCGTCCCACCGACGCGACAGTACGCCAGTTGACGTGGTGCTCCTCGGTCGATTTCTGCACAAAGTCCAAACGCTCCATCTGGAAGCTGCCTAATCCGTAGAGGCTTGGCGTGATGATGCCAGCCTCGGTGGGTTCAAACTCCACGTTGCCGTCGGCGTTAAGGCTCAGAGTGCCTATGCCGTGCATCTGGTACTGTCCCTTTTCCTCCAACTGGCGGCGCAATGCCTCAACATCGTCCTCCACGCGGCGCACTGCCTCGGGGTAGCTGATGTCGAAAGCCTCAACATACGACTGCGCCAGCAGCATGTCGCTCTCCTGGATGCGCTGGTTGAACCCCACTGTGCGCATTGGCGGAATGAACGAGCCGTCGATGTCGTCATATCGCGCCGGCACATAATGGGTCAGAAAAGCCCCCAGTCCCGGCACAACCACGCAATCGTTGCTCAGCAAAAGTATTTCAATGTGTCTTGTCAAATCCATCGTTTGCAAAATTACATTTTTTGCCCCACAATGGCAAATAAAAAGTAATAAAAAATCGCCATGCGCATAAAATATGGATAAAAGTTTCTCGGCTACGTTAATTTTCATTACCTTTGCAAAGATAATAAATACGTTACACAGAAATGACATACACTGAAACTGAAATCAAGGGCGTGTGGATACTGGAGCCAAAAGTGTTCAACGACAAGCGCGGCTACTTCTTCGAGGCTTGGAAGCAAGCCGACTTCGACAGCCACATCGGCCACCACGTGGAGTTCATCCAGGACAACGAGAGCAAGTCGAGCTATGGCGTGCTGCGCGGGTTGCACTATCAGAAGGGCGAATACTCCCAGGCCAAGCTCGTCAGGGTGATACGTGGCCGTGTGCTCGACGTGGCGGTTGACATCCGCAAGAGTTCGCCCACGTTCGGCAAGTATGTCATGGTGGAACTGAGCGAGGACAACAAGCGGCAGTTCTTCATTCCGCGCGGCTTCGCCCATGGTTTTCTTGTGCTGTCCAGCGAGGCCATCTTCACCTATAAAGTCGACAACGTGTATGCTCCTGCCCATGAGGCCGGCATCCGCTGGGACGACCCCACTGTGGGAATAGAGTGGCCCATCGACCACAACGACGTGTTGACATCGGACAAAGACTTGAAAGCCCCTTATCTGAAGGACGCCGAGGTGTTTGAATAACCACTATGCGCCTATCCCATCTCACCATATTGATAGCTCTGTCGCTTGCGGTTGCCGCCTGCCACCGCAAGCCGGAGGCCAAGGCTGTGGAGGAGGACTCCGCCGCCAAGCAGATGCTGCAAGGCCTCTGGATTGATGAGGATGCGCAGACACCAGTGTGGAAGGCCGTGGGCGACACGATTTTCTATCCCGACAGCACGTCGCTGCCAGCCCACTTCTGGATCAACGCCGACACCCTCTACATGCATAACCAGCGTGTGGTGAAATACAAGATTGTGAAGCAGGCCGAGCATCTGCTCATCTTCATCAACTCCACTGGCGACGAGGTGAAGCTCGTGAAGACCAACGAGCAAGACTTTGAGGCCCAGTTCGGCACGGGCAAGGCCGTGGTGATCAACCTGAACCAGAAAATCAAGCGCGACACCGTAGTCAACAACGGCGTGTTCAACTACCACCTCTACACACAAGTGAACCCCGGCCACCACAAGGTGGTGAAGCAGACCTACAACGACGAGGGCGTGGAAGTCGACAACGCCTACTGGGACAATTCTATCAACATAACCATCTACCGCGGCGCCACACGCCTGTTCTCCCGCAACTTCCACAAGCAGGAGTTCCGCAAGCTGGTGCCACAGTCGTTCATGCAGGAGGCAGTGCTGAGCGACATCCTCTACGACCACATCGACAACGACGCCGTCTACTACACCGCCATTCTCGGCATCCCCGACGAGAGCACAAGCTATCTCGTGGAGCTGCGCATCGGGTTCAATGGCCGCGTGAGCAAGAAGATAGCGGGCTAAAACCGCCCTCTTTGCCACACGTGGGCGAGTTTTTAGTGTAAAAATTTGCCCAACTGAAACGAAATTCGTAAATTTGCAACCAACCTTAAGACATCTACAATACTTATGAGACAACTGAAAATCACCAAGTCGATCACAAACCGGCAGAGCGTTTCGCTCGAAAGATACCTTCAAGAGATAGGCCGCGAGGAACTGCTCAGCGCCGACGAGGAGGTCAGGCTGGCCCAGCAGATCAGAAAAGGTGATGAGAAGGCATTGGAGAAACTCACCCGGGCCAACCTCCGTTTCGTGGTCAGCGTGGCCAAGCAGTACCAGAATCAGGGACTGTCGCTGCCCGACCTGATCAACGAGGGCAATGTGGGGCTGATCAAGGCCGCTCAGAAGTTCGACGAGACGCGCGGCTTCAAGTTCATCTCCTACGCCGTGTGGTGGATACGCCAGAGCATACTTCAGGCCATAGCCGAGCAGAGCCGCCTGATCAGGTTGCCACTCAACCAGGTGGGCTCGCTCAACAAGGTGAACAAGGCCATATCGAAGTTTGAGCAGGAGAACGAGCGCCATCCGAGCCTGACTGAGATAGCCGACGTGGTGGACATTCCGCTCGACAAGATACACGACGCCATAAAGGGCAACACGCGACACATATCTATGGACGCGACACTGGGCAACGACGATGACGGCAACAGCCTACTCGACATCATACCCAACGGCAACGCTCCCGACGCTGACAAGGACTTGGTGAGCGAGAGTCTGCGCGACGAGGTGAAGCGCATCCTCTCCACGCTGAACAGCAAGGACCGCGAGGTGGTGGAGGCCTACTTCGGGATAGGCCAGCCGGAGATGACGCTCGAGGAGATTGGCATGAAGTACAACCTTACCCGCGAGCGTGTCCGCCAGATAAAGGAAAAAGCCATACGCCAGCTGAGATACAACTCTAAAAACAAGCTGCTACGCGGCTACCTCGGCTGAGAGCACAACAAAAGGAAAACAACTATAAAGAAGAATGAGAATATTTAGGATAATAGCCATTGCCACGATGATGGCAACGACGATTGCTGTGGAAGCAAAAGATGTGCAGAAGGTGGTCTACATGTTTGGCCTCTCCGCCTCGTTCAACGATTCCACAGTCTATTTTACGCCCATACAGCAGGTTGACAGCGCGTGGGTCGACTCCAAAAACGGCTTCCTCGCCGGCCGCGCCGAGTACAGCAACCAGCTGCGCTACTACATGCGTGGCCGTGGCGTGGCCAATCCCACGTGCATAACATTCTTCTCCACCGACCGCAAAAAGATAGAGAAGAAGTTTCAGAAAGTAAAGGACAAATACACAGGCAAGAAAGCCAAGAACCGCTACTTCGTGCGCCAGCTCGAAGCTTCTGACTTCGCTTTCAACGCCATCAAGCCCGAGGAAGCCACCATCTTAGTATCAGGCAAGTAGATGGCATCCGCGACAGCCTACACCAATCATTATTTCATTGTCGGCGGCCATGCCCTGACGCTGCGGTTCCGCAATGAGCAGAACCGCGACGCATTGCTTCTGCCCAATTTTCAGCCTTTCAGAGTGGCCGAAGCGTCTTCCCCCACCCTATTCACCCTCACCATCGACGACACCACGCCACCCGTGGACAAGAACCAGCGCACGCGCATCAAGTCGTTCGACACTGGCAACGGCCAGGTGGTGGTCGACCATCTTGCCAACGGCGGCTACCAGTACATCGTCAAGGACCTGCGCGACCGCGAATGCGCCCTGCTCATCAGCGACAAACAGTTTTCCCACTGCCAATGCGCACTGAAGGGTGGCCGCGTCAGCCGACGCTTCGGCCTCGACACTGTGCTCATGTTTGCCTTCTCGTTTGCCTCGTCGTTTCATCAGACATTGCTCGTCCACGCCTCCACGGTGCGCCACCGCGGCGTGGGCTATCCGTTCATTGCCTCAAGCGGCACTGGCAAGAGCACACAGGTGTCGATGTGGCTGCGCCACATCCCCGACTGCGACCTGCTCAACGACGACAACCCAATAATACGCATCGAGCAAGGACGAGCCTACATCTACGGCAGTCCGTGGAGCGGCAAGACTCCCTGCTACCGCAACCAGAAAGCTCCCATCGGCGCGGTAACACGCATCGACCGGGCTACAGCCAACTCCATTGAGAAGCTCTCGACGGCCCAGGCTTTCGCCTCGCTGCTGCCGGCTTGCTCGTCGATGATATGGGACAAGGACGTCTACAACAACACCTGCGGCACCATCGGCAAACTCATTGAGACCGCACCATCATACATCCTGCACTGTCTGCCCGACAAAGAATCAGCCTTATTATGCAGCAAGACAATAGCAAAGCCACTCTGAAGGTGAGCAACTACGAGCTGATGCCGCAGCTGATCGACTACGTGGAGCAGGGCCACACCGTATCGCTCGTGCTCAACGGCTACTCCATGCGCCCCTTCCTTGAGGACGGCCGCGACGTGGGGGTGCTGGCCAAGCCCGACAATGTGAAGGTGGGCGACGCCGTGCTCGCCCTGACCACCGACCACCGCTATGTGCTCCACCGCATCGTCGGCATCAGCGGCGACAACGTTATCCTCCTCGGCGACGGCAACCGCAGCGTCGAACATTGCAGCCTCGCCGACGTCAAGGCCAAGGCCATCGGCTTCTACCGCAAGGGCCGCAAGACGATGGACCGCACTGATGGCAGAAAGTGGAAAGTGTATAGCTTCTTTTGGACTCGCCTCTACCCCATCCGCCGCTATCTGCTCTTCGTCTATCGCGTGTTGTTGAAGATGGGGTTAATATCTAACAAGAAGAAAAACTGAAACGATGAAAGCAAGAAAAGGATTCCGTCTGCGCACCATCGCAAATGAGAAGATACTCGTGGGCGAAGGCATGGAGAACATCGACTTCACCAAGATAATCAGCATGAACGAGTCGGCTGCCTATCTGTGGGAGCGCATCGCCGACGGCCGCCACTTCACGCCCGACGACCTGGCCGACATGCTCACCGAGGAATACGACGTCAGCCACGACACAGCCCTCGCCGACTGCAAGGAGATGGCACAGAAGTGGCTCGAAGCCGGAATAATTGAATACTGACAACCGTTAATTCTGCGTAGGAGGGTGCATCATATTTTGCAAGGTGGATGTACCTCTTGCAGGGTGTGGACTTTGTGGCCGTCCGCAAGCTACAGAGCCGGACTATATTCTCCGTTTCACAGAAGTTCTCCCTATTGCTGGATGCGGACGGCCACAAGGGCCGCACCCTGCATAAGGAATACATTTGCGATAGTTGGGTTAATTATGATACATGCCCGCCACAGTGCATCATTTGCCTCTATGAAGGTGTACATAATCCCCAATCGGTCGAAAGAATAATCCACTTGTAGTGGCCGTCCCTTGTGGCGGCCATTATTAATGTTCGACCTCTTTTTCAAGCGGTTGCGACATTGCTTTATGGCCGCCACAAGGGCGGCCACTACAAGTGGATACTGTCTATGTATAAATTGATGAAAGAGCCGCTTGCACGCACCGAAAGAGCCTCTTTTACAATCGTGCCTCAGCTGTTCCACTTTTCTGCCTCAGCTGTTTCACTTTTCTGCCTCAGCTGAGACAGAAATGTGAAACAGCTGAGGCAGGATGATGAAACGGCTTGTTTCGAACTCGCAAAGCACCACTCCACATACACGGAAAGCCCCTTGCCACTGCGCCAATCCATTGGTCGCTACGGCAAGGGGGCTTCACTCGATTTGTCAATGTCTACTGCTTGGCCTTACCCTGGTTGGCCACGGCTTGCTGCTTGCGCTTTATCTCCTCGGGGTCGCCAAGGTAGTAGTCGCGCACAAGGTTGAGCTGGTCGTCGAACTCAAAGACGTAGGGCGTTGCCGTCGGTATGTTGAGCGACGAAATGTCGGCGTCGCTGATGTTCTTCAAGTGCTTCACAATGCCGCGGAGGCTGTTGCCGTGGGCAGCCACAACGATGTTGTCCACCTCCTTCAGCTTCGGGAATATCACACACTCCCAATACGGCATCACACGGGCGATGGCATCCTTCAGGCTTTCCGTCTTGGGCAGATACTCCTCAGGCACAAGCGCATAGCGCGGGTCGCCGAATGCGCTGCCCGTGCCGTCTTCCGGCAGTTCGTGGGGAGCCACGTCGAAGCTGCGCCGCCACACGTGCACCTGCTCGTCGCCATATTTCGCGGCTGTCTCGGCCTTGTTCAGTCCCTGCAGCATGCCGTAGTGCTTCTCGTTCAGTCGCCACGTCTTCTCCACGGGAATCCAGTCCTCGTCCATAGCGTCGAGCACGTTGTTCAGCGTCTTCACGGCTCTCTTCAGATACGACGTGTAGGCGATGTCGAAGTGGAAGCCGCTCTTCTTCAGCAGCAGTCCCGCGTCGTAGGCTTCTTTCTTGCCTTTCTCGGTCAAGTCCACATTTGTCCAGCCGGTGAAGCGGTTTTCCATGTTCCACTGGCTCTCTCCATGACGAATCAATACTATCCTTTTCATGATTTCAGCTGTTTTATAGTAAATACATACGATAATTATGCTGCAAATGTACTGCCAAATTCGTTTCCGACAAAGGCCGTGGGATGAAAATACCTACTTTTGATGATGACAATGAGGTGATTAGCCAAGGCCAACACGTCATCCTTTTGCAGTGGCCGTGCCCTGTGCCAGCCATAAAACAATGCACTTTCCTATTATAATAGGTCGAACATTAATTATGGCCGGCACAGGGCACGGCCACTGCAAATGGAAGTTTAGAGGAATCCCTGCTGCCTCAGAGCCTCGATGAGCGTCCGGCTCATGGCCTCGTTGTCCTTTCGGGTGTAGCGGCAGTCGGTGAACACCTGCGCGAGGGTCTGCTTGTGGTTGATCTCGACGAAGTGCTTGTTCTCTGGCAGCGACTCTTTCTCACCATAGTAGCGGTCGATGTCGGCGGGGGTGTAGTCGTGATATTGCTCACTATGCACCACGGCCTCCACTGGCAGACGGTCTTGCAGCGGTGGATTCTCATCTGGCCAGCCTACGGTGATGGTGGCCACTGGCATAGTGAGGTGTGGCAGGTGGAGAATGCGGATTATCTCTTGTGGCTGATAGACGGTGGTGCCGAGGAAACAGGTGCCAAGCCCCTCTTGCTCGGCCAAGTTGCAGAACGATTGGCAATAGAGCAGAGCGTCGGTGGCGGCGTTGATGAAGCTCAGGAAGTTGTCGTAGCCAGGGTCGGCATTGCGGTTGTTGGCCCAAAGCGTAGTGCGGTTGAAGTCGGCGCAAAACGTCAGCACAGCCGCCGCGTCGGTTATCATGGGCTGGCCGAAGTGGGCGGGCAGCAGTTGCCTTTTTATTTCGTCGTTCGTGGTAACCACAACAGAGTACAGTTGCAAGTTGCCCATGGTGGGAGTATGCTCCGCCTCGCCGAGCAGACGGCTGATAAGCTGCTCTGGCACAGGCTCTTTCTTGTATTTGCGGATGGTCTTTCGGTTCTTTATCTCCATGTTTTTGAAAATTTAATCGAGCAAAGTTAGCGAAAAGTTTTCTATTTTGGAAAACTATTATTAATTTCGCAATCGTTTTTCGAATATTTTATACCAATGGAAACAAAGACATACACATTCGACGAGGCCAACGAGGCCTCAATAAAGTATTTCGACGGCGACGAGCTGGCGGCCAAGGTGTGGGTGAGCAAATACGCCATGAAGGACAGCGCGGGCCACATCTACGAACTTTCGCCCACCGACATGCACTGGCGCATAGCCCGCGAGGTGGCGAGGATAGAGCGGAAATACCCCAATCCGATGACCGCCGAGGAGGTTTTCAGTCTGCTCGACCACTTCCGCTATCTTGTACCCGCGGGCAGTCCGATGGCCGGCATCGGCAACAACAACCAGGTGGCCAGCCTTAGCAACTGCTTCGTGATAGGTCTCGACGGCGATGCCGACAGCTACGGGGCCGTGATGAAGATTGACGAGGAGCAGGTGCAACTGATGAAACGGCGCGGCGGCGTCGGCCACGACTTGAGCCAACTGCGCCCGAAGGGGTCTCCCGTGCACAACTCGGCACTGACATCGACCGGGCTGGTGCCGTTCATGGAACGCTACAGCAACTCCACCCGCGAGGTGGCCCAGGACGGGCGGCGCGGCGCGTTGATGCTCTCGGTGAGCATAAAGCACCCCGACGCAGAGGCATTCATCGACGCCAAGACTGAGGAGGGCAAGATAACCGGAGCCAACGTGAGCGTAAGAATCAGCGACGAGTTCATGCAAGCCGCAGAGGCCGACCAGCCCTACACGCAGCAGTTCCCGGTCGACAGCGACAACCCATTGGTAACCAAGGAAATATCGGCCCGCAAGCTGTGGCGCAAAATCGTTCACAACGCATGGAAGAGCGCCGAGCCGGGCGTGCTGTTCTGGGACACCATACTGCGCGAGAGCATACCCGACTGCTATGCCGACCTCGGCTTCCGCACCGTCAGCACAAACCCGTGTGGCGAGATTCCACTCTGCCCCTACGACAGTTGCCGCTTGCTGTGCGTCAACCTCTACAGCTACGTGGAAAACCCGTTCACCCCTGAGGCTCGCTTCAACTTCGACCTGTTCCGCGAGCACGTCGGTAAGGCTGAGAGGATAATGGACGACATCGTCGACTTGGAACTGGAAAAGATAGACCAAATCATAGCCAAGGTGAAGAGCGACCCGCAGAGCGACGAGGTGAAGCACACCGAGTTGCACCTCTGGGAGAAAATAAAGGACAAGAGCGGCAAGGGCCGCCGCACCGGTCTCGGCATAACAGCCGAGGGCGACATGATAGCCGCCATGGGCCTGCGCTACGGCACGCAGGAAGCCACCAACTTCAGCGTCGAGGTTCACAAGACGCTGGCCCTCTGCGCCTACCGCTCGTCGGTGGAGATGGCCCAGGAGCGTGGAGCCTTCAGCATCTACGACAGCAAGCGCGAGGAGGCCAACCCCTTCATACTGCGCATAAAGGAGGCCGACCCGCAGCTCTACGCCGACATGGTGGCCCATGGACGGCGCAACATTGCCCTGCTCACGATTGCGCCCACTGGCACCACATCGCTCATGACGCAGACCACATCGGGCATAGAGCCTGTGTTCATGCCCGTCTACAAGCGTCGGCGCAAGGTGAACCCCAACGACCCGGACTCCCACGTCGATTATGTGGATGACACGGGCGACAGCTTCGAGGAGTACATCGTCTATCACAAGCGTTTCCTCGACTGGATGAGGATAAACGGCATCGACACCACAAAGAAATACACTCAGGAGGAAATCGACCAGCTCGTGGCCCAATCGCCCTACTACAAGGCCACGGCCAACGACGTGGACTGGCTGATGAAAGTCAAGATGCAGGGAGCCATCCAAAAATGGGTTGACCACAGCATATCAGTAACCGTCAATCTGCCAAGCGATGTCGACGAGGAACTGGTCAACCGGCTCTACGTCGAGGCATGGCGCAGCGGTTGCAAGGGTTGCACCATCTATCGCGACGGCTCGCGCTCGGGTGTGCTCATCAGCACAAAGAAAAAGGAGAAGAAGAACCCCGCAGAGGAAGCGCCAGAGCCAGTAACAGCTCCAGTGCAGTTACGTCCGCTCGTGCAGGAGGTCAGGCCGAAGGAACTGGAGTGCGACGTGGTACGCTTCCAGAACAACAAGGAGAAGTGGGTGGCCTTTGTGGGTTTGCTCGACGGCTATCCCTACGAGATCTTCACAGGTCTGCAAGACGACGAGGAGGGAATAGTGCTGCCCAAGACCGTTACCAAGGGCAAGATCATCAAGCAGACCAACGCCGACGGCAGCCACCGCTACGACTTCCAGTTTGAGAACAAGCGCGGCTACAAGACCACAGTGGAGGGTCTGAGCGAGAAGTTCAACCCCGAATACTGGAACTACGCCAAGCTCATCTCCGGCGTGCTGCGCTACCGTATGCCCATCGACCACGTGATAAAGCTCGTCAGTTCGCTACAGCTGAAAGACGAGAGCATCAACACATGGAAGAACGGCGTGGAGCGTGCATTGAAGAAATATGTTACCAACGGCACTAAGGCCAAAGGCCAAATTTGCCCCGTCTGCGGCCATGAGTCGCTCGTCTATCAGGAGGGATGCCTGATATGCACCAACTGCGGGGCGAGCCGCTGCGGATAAATAATATTTCAGTATCCTCCAATTGCAGGGACCGGCCTTGTGCCGGCCCAAAGATAATGTACTAACCTCTTTTTTTAAGTTGTCGAACATTTTTTGTGGGCCGGCACAAGGCCGGCCCCTGCAATTGGGAAGTCAAACTGCGGTACCTGAATAATATAATAATGTTATGCAGCTACAATCGTCAAGCATATTCATCAGCGACCTGCTCGTCCACGCCCCCATCGGTGTGGCCGAACAGGAGCGCATGGTGGGCAACGACATTAAGATCTCGCTCACGGCCAAGTACGACGTGAGCGAGGCGATGGTGTCGGACAACGTCAGCGACACCCTCAACTATGCCGACGTGGCCTATCTTGTGAGGGAAGTGGCCCTCCGCCCCACCCTGCTGCTTGAGCATCTGGCTTATAGCATAGCCGAGGAAATGTTCGCCCTTTGGCCGAGGATAGAGGCGTTGGACCTGACGGTAACCAAGCTTTCACCCCCCATAAGCGTTGACACCAAGGGGGCTGGAGTACATTTACACTTAATAAATCGTAACTGAGGCGGCTGATTTCAGGGTTTTTCGCTATCTTTGCACTCATAATAGCAAGCAATGAAGAGATTTCTCGTCTTTATGGTTGTTCTACTGGCGTCGATTGCTGCCATCAGGGTTGAGGCCAAGCAGTTCACCGTGGTCATCGACGCTGGCCATGGCGGCCACGACGCTGGCGCCATTGGAGCCAACTCGAAGGAGAAAAACATCAACCTGAATGTGGCGTTGGCCCTCGGCGACTATATACAGCAAACCTGTCCCGACGTGAAAATCATCTACACGCGAAAGACCGACGTGTTTGTGCCGCTAAACGAGCGTGCCAACATAGCAAACCGCAACAACGCCGACCTCTTCCTCTCGGTTCACACCAACTCCCTGCCAAATGGCAAGGTGGCACGCGGATTTGAGACCTACACTCTCGGTATGCACCGCGCCAAGGACAACCTCGACGTGGCCATGCGTGAGAACTCGGTAATCTCGATGGAGAAAGACTACCAGCAGACTTACCAAGGCTTCGACCCCAAGAGCTCCGAGAGCTACATCATGTTCGAGTTTGTGCAGAGCGCCAACATGGAGAAGAGTGTGGAGCTGGCCCGGATGATACAGAAGTCGGTGTGCAACACGGCCAACCGTCCCGACAAGGGTGTCCACCAGGCCGGCTTCCTCGTGCTGCGCGAGACAACCATGCCCGGCTGCCTGATAGAGCTCGGCTTCATCACTTCGTCGGAGGAGGAGGCCTACCTCAACTCTGAGCAAGGCATAGCGATGATGGCAAAGGGAATAGGCGAGGCGTTCAGAAAATACAAGAACCAATACGGCCAAGGCACAGCGGCTCCCTACATAGCGCCAAAGGACGAGCCGGCGCTCAAGACAGGCCGACTGATACCACCAGCTGCCGATGCGCCAACCGTTACCACAGGCAAGCGGAATCGCCCCACAGCCCAAGAGCCAGAGAAGGCGAAGCCGAAAGAAAGCAAGCCGGAGGCAACAAAGGCCGATGGGCCTGTATTCAAAGTGCAGATATTCTGCGCCAACAGCAAGCTGCCCAAGGCGGCATCGCAATTCAAGGGCCGCACCGACTACAGCTACTATGAGGAGAGTGGACTGGTGAAATACACCATCGGCGAATCGACTGACTACAACGCCATGAACCGACTGCGCAAGGAGCTCGACACTGACTTTCCGCAATGCTTCGTCGTGGCGTTCAAGAACAACCAGAAAATGAACATCAATGCGGCCATAAAGGAATTCGTGGCTGCCAAACGGAAATAGAACAACAACATCATGAAAGGCTTTTCAGAAGAGATAAAAATTGCTGTCGTGGCCATTGTGGCCATAGTCCTGCTCTTCTTCGGACTGAAATTTCTGAAGGGAGTCAACATTTTCTCCAACGACTCAACCTATAAAATCCTGTTCAGCGACGTGAGCGGACTGTCGGTCAACACACCCATCTACGCCGACGGCTACAAGATAGGTTCCATCTCGTCGATCGACTACGACTACGACAAGGCGGGCAACGTTACCGTAAACGCCAACATCGACCACAGCATGAGGATTCCGAAAGGCTCCACGGCAGAGATTAGCTCCGACCTGATGGGCAACGTCAAGGTGGACTTGCTGCTGGCCAACAATCCCCGCGAGCGCGTTGAGCCAGGCGGCACTCTCGAAGGAGAAACCGCCAAGGGGGCTTTGGCCAAGGTGGGCGAGCTGATGCCGCAGATAGAAGTGATGCTGCCAAAGATCGACTCCATACTATCGTCGCTCAACGGTCTGCTGGCCGACCCGGCCATAGCGGCCTCGCTCCACAACATACAGACGGCCACAGCCGACCTGACCGTGAGCACAAAGGAGCTGAACAAGCTCATGGCAAGCCTGAACGGCAAAGTGCCGCAGCTGGCGGGCAAAGCCTCAACACTGCTCGACAACGCCAACACGCTGGCCACCACCGCCAATGGCAAGATGAGTGAATTGGACTTGGCCACTACGATGAACAAGGTGAACACAGTGCTGGCCAACCTGGAGGAGACCACAAACAAGCTGAACTCAACCGAGGGTTCGCTTGGATTGCTGATGAACGACAAGCAGCTCTACGTCAACCTGAACAACACCATGCGCGACGCCGACTCGCTCGTTGTCAACCTGAAGCAGCATCCCAAACGCTACGTCCACTTCTCTTTGTTCGGGAAGAAGGATAAATAAGTTTAAAGTTTAAAGTTTAAAGTAAGCGCATCCAAAAACGCCCAAACGAGAGAATCCTATCGTAGGGGCATAATTTATCATGCCCGTTCCTTAAGCATCATTGCGGGCATGATAAATCATGCTCCTATGATAGGTTGACTGTGGATTTTTTCAGCTTAAACTCTTAATTTCGGCTCTTCCGACATTTTGGAGCAACACGAAGACATTGAGCCCGGAGAGCTCATCGCAAGGTAAGAGGCCTCCGGCCTCATCAATTGCTATTATCACAAATGTCGGAAGAGCCTTAATTTCCAACCTTCATCTTCACGAAGTAAGGTAACATGAGGTGGTTGAGCCAGCCGGGGTCGTTGTACCAGTGGTCAGGAGCCACAACAATCTTGTCGTGATTATCCGACCGGAACTGCGCCCACCAATGCAGGGTGCTGTTGGAGATGATGAAGTGCTTACAACTGTACATCAAGCGGAAAGTCTCCCACACTGGGTCGTGGCCAGACTCATAGTATACCTTGCCGTCGATTTTCAAGTTTTCCCTTACCCATTGCAGGTCGTTGGAAAACACGATGAACACAGGATCAGCCACGTGGGCTTGCATATATTCCACTGCTCTCTGATAATAGCTGAGGTCGCAAACGTAGAATATTCTGCGGTTGTCGCCTTGCAAGAAGTCACCACGCCTGACGCCAAGGAAAACGCTGTTGCTGTGGGTGATGATGTCGTAGAGTCGCTTATTGTATTCTAATGGTGATTGGGGGGGTAATTTCTGCCCGCAGCTTGTCCTCGATGCCAGCAAAGTAGCGTGCATTCTCGAAGCTGCCGTGGGCAAACACACGACTCACCTCTGCCTTTGGCAAGTAGAGGGTCTCGTTGTCAGGATTTTCTGATATGATGATGCCGGCCCTGCCCATCAGCCTCAGCAATCTCTCCTTCTGGTTGCTGTGCAACAGGTTAGCCCGACGGTTGAGCGCAAAGGCGGAATAGAGCATCCTCTGCCGCAACGAGCCAAACTCCATAACCAATCGCTTGACATCGACACGACGGTGGGGCGGAAGGTTGAAACTGAAGAGATTGCCACTTGATCCGTGCTGGTCGACACCGTAGCCACTGATCACCAATTCGTCGTCCAAGCCCACGGCACGCCTGTCCTCCTGCAGTTTTCGGGCAAAGGCATACCTGAAGAACTGGTTGCCCAAGCCGCCTGTAATGTTACATCCAATCATCAATATTCCATTTAATCAACAGTTTGCAAAAGTAGGAATAAAAAACCAATTGGCAAAACAGATGGCCTGTTTATTCTCCATGCAATTCTGAGGGTGTACCAAAATGAGGTCGGAACCCTCATTTTGATACACCCTCAAGGCATTAACTGGCTCAGACTATCCTTCCATCGAAGAGATTGATGATGCGGTGGGCTATCTGTGCGTCGTGCTCGTTGTGGGTAACCATAACGATGGTGGTGCCGTCCTGGTTGAGCTCGGTGAGCAGACGCATCACCTCGGCACCATTCTTCGAGTCGAGGTTGCCAGTGGGCTCGTCGGCGAGGATGAGTTGCGGATGGAACACCACGGCACGGGCTATGGCCACGCGCTGCTGCTGACCGCCAGAGAGCTGATGGGGAAAGTGCTTGGCGCGGTGGCCGATGGCCATGCGCTTCATCACCTCCTGCACACGCTGCCGCCGCTCCGCCTTGGGAATGCCGAGGTAGGTGAGCGGCAACTCGATGTTCTCCTCCACGTTCAACTCGTCTATCAGATTGAAGCTCTGGAAAACGAAGCCAATCTTGCCCTTACGCAGGGCGGTGCGCTCATTCTCCTTCAAGCTGGCCACTTCCTTGTCGCCGAGCCAATACTGTCCGCCCGTGGGATTGTCGAGAAGACCGAGAATGTTGAGCAGCGTCGACTTGCCACAGCCCGAAGGCCCCATTATGGCCACAAACTCACCGTCGCCCACTTCGAAGCTCACTTTGTCCAATGCAATGGTTTCCACCTCTTCAGTGCGGAACACCTTGCTGAGATCTTGTACTTTAATCATATTGTTGTTTGTCTTAATGTTTTTTATTCGTCTTTGAGATATTTCACGGGATTGCTGTTGGCCACCCGCCAGCAGTTGATAACCACCGAGATGCTGATGATGAGCAGTATGGCCAGCGTAACCATGAGGAACGGCCACACCGAAAGGTCGATTCTCACTGTGAAGTTCTGCAGCCACCGTGCCGCTATGAGCCACGCGCCCACGCAGCCGACAATTATGCTTGGCACGGCTATCTTGATGATGTCGACGAGGAAGAGCCGCATTATTTCGGCCACCCTTGCCCCGTTCACCTTTCGTATGGCTATCTCCTTGCTGCGCCGCTGCACCTCGTCGCTCGTGTAGCCCACGAGGCCGAACAGTGCTATTATGAGTACCACCAGTCCGCCCGCAAGTATGCCGTTGCGGAAGTTCAGTTGCGATATGTACTGGTTCTCATATTCGGTGGCGTAGCTCAGCACACTGACCTGCTTGCCAGGGAACATGCGCTCCACCTTCTTTCTGATGTTGTTCATCGTCTCGGGCGTAAGCTGCTTGAGTTTCAGCATGAGCGTCATTTGCGGCAACTTAGAGTAGAATATCATGGTGGGGCGTTCTATCACCGCTTCGGGCGAGTGGTTCACGCCGCCCAGCTGTATGTTGTTGAACACGCCGACGATGGTAATCGTCTGGCTTGCCGTCGCGCAGTGCTCACTCACCCATATCCGCCGGCCAACGACGCTGCCTTTCCAGTGGGCTGTGGTGCGCAGCTTGCGGGCGAAGTTCTCGTCCACCATCACCTGGCGCGAGGAGTCGGAGCGGTCGGTGAAGAACGAGCCGTCGACGATGCGTATGCCCAAGAGATGGAAGAAGTTGTCGCCCACCTGATAGAAGTCCTCGGCGTTGAACAGTTCTTTGTCCTCGCCTGGCAGCGACACGTTGTTGCCAGCCCCATACCATCCCTCAATGGGCAGATGCAGGGCCGAACTCACCTCCTTGACCTCAGGCAACTTGCCAAGTTCGTTTAGGCACTGCTGCCGCTGAGTGCCATCAACGCCCTGTATGTTCACCACGGCCACATCGCTGAAGTCGTAGCCAGTATTGACGTTCATCATCTTGTTGTATTGACTGCTTATCACCCACAACAGCGACAGCATCAAGCCCACCACTGCAAACTCGGCTGCAAGCAGGCCCAACTTCCAGCGGTGCCTGTTCTCGTTGTAGCCTCGGAACGCCACTGTTACTGGCGTGCGGTTGTAGAGCCACGCCGGAACAATGCCAGCCACAAGCAGCACCGCAATGACCACTACCACGAGAATCCACGCCCCACGGTTGAAAACCAGCGCAGCCACGGGAGCGGAGAGGAATTCCTCTATTGTGCCCTTGCAGAGGAACACGAGCAACGCCGCGAGCACCACCGACAAGCCAACATCGGCTGAGGCCTCCTTGAAGATGAGGCCATAGATGCTGCGCGGTCCAGCACCGTAGCATTTCCTGACGGCCATTTCGCGACTGCGACCCACCATGTTGCCCACAACGATGAGCAGATAGTTCATCACCGACGTGAAGAGAATGATGAAAGCCACAATGCTCAGTATCCACTTCATTGTCTTGACATAGGAGTCGCTGGTGTAGACCTCGTTGAGCAACTGAAAGTCCATGGCCACTTCCACTCCGGCTTTCTTCAGCAGACTCTTGTCAACATTGTCGGCGAGAGCCTTGCGGGCGTATGGCGGCAGTTCCTCCACCTTATGCCCCTTGGCCAAACGGATGTAGGAGCCATACTGCTCGTTGCCCAGCCAATTGTCGCGCCCGTCCCAGCCTATCTCCCCGATAGAGTTGAGCGAGAGCAGCATGCTCTGCCCGTGGAGCGACGATCCCCACGGGAATGCCTCGAAGACACCGCAGATAGTGAGCGTGATGCCCGGGGCGGAGTCACACGTCACTCGCCGACCAACCACATCGCCGCCGAGCGTCTTGGCCAACTCGGAGCTGACCATGACGCAGTTCTTTCGCGAGAGTATTTCCTTAGGATTGCCACTGATTATGCGTTGTGGGAACACATCGAAGAAGCAGCTGTCCACCATCGACAGGCTCGACGTGAACGCGGTCTGGTCGTCGAGGCGCATCTGCGCGGAACTGCCCAGAAGATTGGTTATTCGGGTATATGCCTCCACGATAGGTGCTTGTCGTTTCAGTCCTGGTGCCCATCCGCCCGGTGTGCTTATGGACGATGCCATTTCCTTCATGTCTCCCGTCTTGAAGTTCTCAAAGATCTTATAAGTCCTGTCGGCGCCGGGGAAATGGCTGTCGAACGTCTGCTCATAGTATATCTCGGCGATAATCACCGAACTGATGGCCAAGCCGAGGGCGAGGCAAACCACCTTGGACAGTGTGTGTTGTCCCTTTCTGAATAATCTACTCATTGTTTCATTCTGCTTTAAGGTTGTCGGCAGGGTTCTGGCGCGAGGCGTGGCGCACTTGGAAATATACTGCGGCAAAGCTCACAGCAAGCACCAATAGACCAGCCACCACTATCCACGGCCACCACAGGGCACGATGACTGTAGTGGGCCACCCACGAGCCATAGAAGTATATTATAATAGGTGTGGCAATGACGAAAGCGATGGCCACGAACGAGAGGAAACGGCCGATGAACCGTCGGCTCACCTCGGCCGAAGTGCTGCCAAACACCTTGCGCAGGGCTATCTCGCGACGGCGGTCGTTGATGTAATAAGTGCTGATAGCAACGAGGCCAAGCACCGAGATCACCACTGCAATCAGGGCGAAGAGGCGCAGTATGGTGGCCACGCGCGTCTCGTCCTCATAGTCTTTCTCTATGCGCTGGTCGATAAATGGTGTGTCGTAGTAGTCAAGGTCGGCGTGGAACACTTGCTTGAACACTCTCTGCACGCTCTGCCACGCCTCCACCGGGTCGCCCTGCACCTCAATGGCTGTCTCCCACTGGCTGTAGCGCAGACTGTCGGGCGCAATGGTTATGCGCACAGGGTGCTGCTCAGAGTCGAGCTCGCGAATGATGAAGTCGTCAAGCACTCCACTGATGTTCTCCTTCTCGCCGCCCTCTTTCCAGTAGAAGAAACGGCTGTCCAATGGCAACCCTTCCTCGGCAAGCATCTGGCGGTTTACGTAGACTTGGAAGCCCCGCTTATTGCGCAGTCCCGTCTGGTTGATGGGCTTCAAGCCAAATATCTTCAGAAACTGCGAGTCGCCATAAATCACTTGCGACGATATGGTCTTGTTGTCGTTCAGCTTGAAAGTCTCGTTGTTGCCGCCGCTGTATGGCGTGCCTATGCAAGCGCTCACCCTGACCACCTGCGGCAGTCTCTTCAATTCGTCATACCAAGCGTCGACCATCTTGCGGGTGTCCCCCTCCGCGCCATCGCCAAAGCTGAGCGGCACATCTATTATATTGTGTGTCTTGAAGCCACGATAAGCGCCAATCAAATGGTTTATCTGGGCCGACATGGCAAATGCGACGGCGATGAGCACGATAGTGGCCGTGTTCTGAATGATGATGAGCACCTTTGACACCTGAAGATTGAACACTGATGAGCGGGCGTTGCCCACCGGCGTGGTGCCCTTCACAATGTCGATGGGCTTGGCTCGCGAGATGATGGTGGCTGGCATGGCTCCAGCCACAACGCCAAGGAGCAGGGTGAACACCACTATCAAGCCCACACCAGTGGGACTGAGCAACATGGAGAAGTCGAGTTCAGTGTTGAGCAGCCGCTCGGTGTAGGGCGTGGCGGCCCATGCCAGAGCCAGTGCGATGGCCATCGACACCACGCAGAGCAGCACGCTCTCGCCAACGACACGCCTGACGACGTCGCTCCTGCTGGCCCCGACAAGTCGGCGCATGGCCATCTCGCGCATGCGGCGACCGCTGAGGGCGTTGGTCAAGTTGACGTAGTTGAACACGGCGAAAAGCAATATCACTATGCCCACCGCCAAAAGCACTCCCACCAGTCTGCCGTCGCCCTGGCGCAGGCACTGTGTGGCGTCGAGCTTGGTGAAGTAGAACTTGCTGAGGGGCGTGAGCATGGTCTTAGTCTTGCTGCCGGGCATCTGGAATATCCAGAAGAACTGCCGCTGAAACTTGTCCATGTCGGCCAGCTTGTTCTCCAGGTGGGCGCCCTTGCGCTCCATCAGCAGCACCTCGGCGCCAGTGGCATTCGACAGATGCTCGTCGGTGACCGACGGGTTCATGTTGCCCAGGTTCTCATATCGGGCCACGATGTCGGCCTCAGGCAGACTGCTGTGCTCTATGCGCGGCATCACGCCGGTGATGTGGTAGGAGGCCCAGTCGCATACAAGCCTTTGGCCAATGGCCCGCTTGACCGAACCGTAATGCTGGCGGGCGAACTGCTCACTGACCACGGCACATGTGGGGTCGGCAAGCGCGGTACGGGGGTCGCCACAGACGAGCTGAATGCCTAAGATGGTGAAGAAAGTGCTGTCGGTGAACAGTGTGGGTATGTTCTGCCGCTGGCCGTTCTTGTTGGTGTAGTTAGGCTCACAATGATTCTTGCCTCCAAATATAGCGCACGAGCTTTCTATCTCCGGGTAGCGCGATTTGAAGTACTTCTGCAGCCGCCAGTTGCCACCGCTGAACACCTGTCGCTTGCCGTTGAGGCCAAGGTCCATGCCGTAGACGAGTATGCGGTCGGCGTTGGCATACTGCGTGTTGACGTGATACTCCTGCCACGTATAGACGCCGATGAGGGTCACAAACATCATCGACAGGCTCAGGCCGAGGATATTGATCAGCGTATAACCCTTGTTGCGGGACAAAAACACTAAAAATGACTTTATATTCATTGCGTTATCTATTTATGTCGGTTTATAAGTGTTCTCACAGCACAAGTTCCTTGTAGTCTTTGTAACTCTCGTAGCCACTCACTATCACACGCTCGCCAGGCTCCAGACCCTCTGTCACCTCGTAGTATTGCGGGTTTTGGCGGCCTATGCGTATGTTGCGGCGGTAGGCTCGATGGCCGTCATGGTCGAGCACGAATATCCACTGGCCACCTGTGACGCTGTAGAACGTGCCTTTCGGGATGAGCACGGCACGCTTGGCCTCGCCGAGCTGCAAGTCGACGTAGTAGGTTTGGCCTGTGCGGATGTTGGATGGGCGCTCACCATGAAACACGAAGTCGATCTTGAACCTGCCGTCGCGCACCTCGGGGTAGACCTTGCGCACCGTCAGAGCGTAGCGTTTGCCGCCCTGCTCAAATGTGGCCGACAGCCCTGGATGGACGCGGTCGATGTAGTGCTCGTCCACTTGCGCCTCCACCTTGAAGTCGCTCAGGTCGTTCACCACGCCTATCTTCTGTCCTGGTTGTATGCTTTGGCCGAGCTCCACGTCTAATAGCCCCACCTCGCCGTCGATGGTGGAGCGCACGTCGAGCTTGGCCTTGCGTTCGCGCACCAGTTCCACGTTCTTCTGCATCGACGCCAAGTTGTCCTGCATCTGGTCCATCTGCGCCCTGCGCAGTTGGGTGCTCTTGCGGAGCCGCTGCTGTATGAGCGCGTTCTTCTCCTTGGCCAGCTCGTAGTCTTCCTTGGCCTTGAGATAGTCCTCGCGCGAGTTGAGCTGCTCTTTCTGCAGCTGCTCCTGGTGGTTGTAGGCCCGCTGCTTGCTCTTCACGTCCATGGCCAGCTGCGCCGCCTCGTTGCGGTTGCTGAGTTGGTCCTGTTCGAGCGAGAGCTCGGTGTTGCGCAGCATGTCTTGCTTCTCGGCAAGCTCGCTCTCGGCATTGAGTATCTGGAGGTCAAGGTTGGAGTTGCTCAGCCTGACGATGATGTCGCCCTTGCTGACGTGGGCACCCTCCTCCACCACTTTTTGCAGCACAACGCCGCCCTCCTCAGGCGATATTTGCACCACCTGTATTGGCACAACACTGCCGTCGACCGACACATAGTCGTCGAACTGGCCGCTCTTGACCTCGCCGATGCTCAGTCCGCGCCGGTCGACCTTGAGCGACGATGTGAAATTGCCAAGGCCGAGCAGCACGAGGGCAACGACAAGCACGATGCCGCCGCCTATCCAAGGCCAGTATTTCTTCTTTATCCAGTATTTCTTCTGTTTTATTTCAATGTCCATAGTGGTTCACCATTATAATAACATACTAATTTTTCTTTGATTGCGAGCAGGAGGCGGGCTTGCAGCAGCTTGATGCGCGACTGCAGCAGAGTCTGCGCCGTGGTGTAGAGGTCGAATGTGGAGAGCATGCCCTCCTCATACTTGCGCTTTGAGAGGTGGTAGGCCAGAGAGTCGGAGGCCACCTTGCGTTCCATCTGCGCCACCTCCTTCAGGTAGCCGTTGCGGTCGGCTGTGGCTTGCATGCGGTCGTCGTGCCACTTGCGCCGCGCGTCGTCCACTTCCAATCGTGCCTTCTGCCACTCAGCCTTGGCCCGTCGCTCTGTGCGCCACCGGCTCGGCGTGAAGATGGGAATGGAGAGCGAGGCGTAGACATATTCGCCCAAGTTGTTGTGAAACTGTCGGCCAAACGGGCCTGCGCCATCGCCCCCCTGAGAGATATTACGGTAAAAAGAAGTCTGTACTCCCGCACCCACCGACAGCGTCGGCATCAGCTGTCCACGCGCTATCTTCCACGCATATTGCAGGTCGGTGGCCTTCTGCTGGGCCACCATCACTGGAGTGGGTTGCTGGGCTGAGGCTTCGGTGGCCTCGCTGCCTGTCGGATGGATATTGTCGGCAAGCACAAGACTGTCAGCCTCCGTCCAGTTCATCTCGCTCATCAGCGACATCAACGCCAGTCGTGACTGGTTGCGCTGGTGCAGCAGGTTGTATTCGTCCTCGGCCTCCTGGCTTTCCATCTGCACCACGTCGGGGCGCGACTTCTCGCCAAGCTGATAGAGCCGTTCTGTCTTGTGGAGAAGGGCGCGGCTGTCGGCGAGCTTATCCTCGGCGAGAGCCACGCTCTTCTGGTTGTATATGGCATCAACAAACTTCGTCATCACGGCCATGGCCTTGTCGTCTACCGCCTTTTGCAACTCCGACTGCGCCTGCTGTCGCGAGTTGCGGGCGCGGCGGAAGGCGTTGATGGTCTGCCCGCCGTCGAAGAGGCTGACCGACGCTTCCACGGTGTAGTAATTGTTGAAGGTGGTTATCGTGTTGTAGGTGTTGGTCTCTGGGTCGATGTTGCGGCCCCATGCGAATTGTCCCGACACCTGCCCCTGCACCGTTGGCAGGAAGCTGAGGCGAGCCACCTTCTCGTCATATCGGCTCTGCTCCCGCTCAATGCGCCTCTGCCCAATGTCGTTGGAGTGGCCGATGGCGTAGCTGATGCAGGAGTCAAGCGTCCAGGCTTGCTGCCCTTTCACAGTAAGGCAGCACATTAAAGCCGAAATTATCAACAGTCTTTTCATACACCATTATCAGTGCCAAAGCCGTGCCAAAAATGCAAGTGGTTGATTGCGAGCTTGTTAACAAAAGAACACAGTTTTGCAGTGTCCATTTATTGGACACTCACTGCCCAATATTTTGACAGTCTGACCGCTGTCATTCCCTACAGCCAATACAACATGTTGCAACAAAGGCTGCAATATATGTGTGAAAGATGGCGTAACAGCAAATTATTCTAACAAAAGGTATAATCAATCGGTCATTAGGCCATTATTGAAGACACCTCCTAATGACATAACTCAAGTTTCTGGAATTATGCAATGTCCTGTGATTAAAAACATTCCAAAATGTAGGGGCATGATTTATCATGCCCGCCATTGGCAATAATTCAGTGGTTCTGGCATGATTAATCATACCCCTAAGATTTCACAGCCATTTGCTTTCAATGAATTATGCACTCCTGAAACTTGATTAATAATCATCAACCTTTGACCGTTGGGGCTAAATTAGTCTATACATCTATGCGAATGCACTTTTCTGTGTGGGTCAAATGACAAGCCCGCGGCAATCCTGGCGACTACCGCGGGCAGTGTGAGGGCTATTTGTAACCGCTGTTCTGCCGAAGCAGCGAGTTCAAGCTGATGCTGCGGGCAGGGATGGGGAACACGGTGGTGTAGCCAGAAGACTCGCCGTCGACCGGCGTGCGCAGGTCGTAGGCTCCGGTGAACTGGCCGAAGCGCACCAAGTCGTTGCGCCGCCAACCCTCCCAAGCCAGTTCGATGAGCCGCTCGCTGAGTATGTTGTCGAGTGTGGCCTCACGTGTAGCCACTCCAGCACGCTGGCGCACGGCATCGAGCTCGGCTTGGCCGCTCTGGCCGTTGCGCACCTTGGCCTCAGCCTCCATCAGCAATGCGTCGGCATAGCGGAAGAGCACGATGTCGTTGTTTTGCAGCTTGCCGTCGAGTATGCAGTTGGGGTCTGGCTCGTACTTGCGCATGCGGGCTCCGCCAGTCTTCTCGTAGGGGCTGCCAGTCAGGTTGATGGCCACCTCAAGGGGCTGGTAGATGAGTGGCGAGCCGTCGTCGAGCGTCACCACCGAGCCGTCGACCACCAGCGTGTCGCTGAAGTAGTTGATGCGGTAGCGTGGATCCTCGTCGTCCGTTGCATAGCCGTTGGCACGCACCGCGGCTATGGTGGCGCACGGGCCGTTCTCCGAGTCTTGGCCTATGGCCGAGCCGTGGTTGTTGTGGCGCGAGCGGAACAGATACCAGAACTGGTTGCTGTAGAGGTGGGTGTCCATCGGGATGACAAAGATGTTCTCCACGCTCGACTCGTTGTGGACGGCGAAGTTGGTCTGGTAGTCGGCCTCAAGCTTGTAGCCCGCCGCCTTCAGCTTCTCCACATAGGCGATGCAAGCCTCCCACGCGTTCATCTGCTGGCCGTCGACTGTCAGCGTGATTGTGCTGCCCGAAGGGCGCGAGCCGTCAGTCCAGTTGTCATCGGAATAGACCTCAGCGTTCAGAGCCAGCTTAGCCAAGACGAACCATGCCACGTGGCGCGTCATGCGCCCGTACCATGAGCCTTGCTGCGAGCTTTGCTCGTCGGCGAGTTGTGGCAGGGCGGCTTGCAACTCGCTGACCACAAAGCTGAACATCTCACTGCGCTCCACCTGCTGGCACGAGCTGACCGACGCCGAGTCGGACGTTACGAGCGGCACACGCCCGTACATGTCCATCAGATAGGCGTAGTACATGGCGCGGAGGGCTCTCACCTCGGCGCGGGCCTCGTTGTACTGCGCGTCGGTGAGCAGACTGCGGTGGTTGGACAGCGTCGACAGCGACGAGTTGCACAGGCTGACCATCTTGTAGAGATAGTTCCACGTGTCGTAGAGTGACTGGTCGTTGGCCGTCCACGAGTGCTGATAGAGGGCCTGCCAGAAGCCGCCGTCGTACCAGTCGCCGCCACGTATGGGCACTATGGCCTCGTCGGTGGTGAACGTGTTGTAGTCGTAGACGCCACGTATTGTGCCCTCCAGTCCTTGACTGTTCTCTGTTCCGCCGATGTAGTTGTACAGGTTGCCCACGGCGTTGGTGAGCAGCAGCGAGGCCGTCCCGTAGGCCTGCTCCTCGTCGAGGCCTGTGCGCGGATGCTCGTCGAGGCAAGAGACCAGCGTGAGCAGCGCGAGTATATAATATAATGTGTGTTTCATTTTTCTTGGGGTGTGTTTGTCAGAATTGAATGCTTACTCCGAGGCTGTAGCTGCGGTAGGGTGGATAGCTGCGCTTGTCGTCGATGCCGAGTGTGTTGTTCACCACATAGCTGTTGATCATCGGCGTCAGGCCGCTGTAGCCGGTTATGGTGGCGAGGTTGTTGACCGAGAAGCTGACCCTCAGGGCCGAAATGACACTGCCGAGCCACCGCCGAGGCACATTCCAGCCCACGGTGACGTAGTCGAAGTTCAAGTAGTCGCCGTCCTCGAGCCAATAGTCAGTGGCCGTCTGGTCGGTGATGTTGGCCTCCGGCGCCCCTTTCATCACGTTGTAGTCGGGGAACGATGTCATGTTCATGTAGGCCAGCGATGTGGCGTTGTAGATTTTGTGGCCAAACGCGCCGTTCATCTGCACCGCGATGTCGAAGTCCTTGTAGCGGAAACTGATGTTGGAGCCCAGCGTGGCCTTCGGCGTGGCCTGTCCGGCTATGTAGCGGTCGCCGCCGTCCTCGATGTTGATCTCGCCGTTGCCGTCTATGTCGGCCATCTGGTAGTAGTAGCTGCCGTCGTCGCGCTGCGCCAGTCCAGTGCAGTGGGGCAGGTAGAACACTCCGAGCGGCTGGCCCACTATCTGGTAGACGATGTCGTTGTAGCCACCGTGGAATCCGGCTCCGTTCAAGCTGCCTATGGGCGTTATGTCGTTGGCCGAGAGGTAGATGCCGTTGTAGTTGCCCGAGAGCGACTTCAGCTTGTTCTTCTGGAAGCTCAGGTTGACGTTGATGTTCAGCTCCATGTCCTTGGTGCGGATGGGCGTGCCGCCAAGTCCGAACTCAAATCCTTGGTTGCTCATCTTGCCAAGGTTGGCCAACAGCGTGGGATAGGTGAACGGTGGCGTGGGCACGTCGTAGTTGTAGAGCATGTCGCGGGTGAGCGAGTAGTAATACTCGGCGGTGAGCACGATGCGGTTGTCAAGCAGCGCCACGTCGGCTCCGATGTTGAAGGTGCTGCGCTTCTCCCACTTCAGGTCGGGGTTGTAGTTGCTTGTCTGGCCGTAGCTGATGCTTGTGCCTCCGCCCCATGGCACCACGCCCGTCGCATGGTAGAGGCGTATGGAGTTGTAGGGCGAGATGCCGCCGAGGTTGCCCGTCAGACCGTAGCCGGTGCGCAGGGTGAGGATGTCGAGCCACTTGACGTCGCGCAACCACGGCTCAGCCTTCATGTCCCACGAGGCCGACACCGAGGGGAACACGCCCCACTTGTTGCCCGAGGCGAACATGCTGGAGCCGTCGGCACGCAGGTTGGCCGACAGCGTGTAGCGTTCCTTATAAGTGTAGTCGAAACCACCGAGCACCGACGCCAGGTTGGCCCGCTGGTAGTTCGACCCCGTCATGCCGTAGAGCTGGAATGCCGCCCCGGCTATGTTGTCGTAGCCGTACTGGTTGGTGCTGATGCCGCGTGCGGTGGTGTTGAACCCCGACTGCTTCGTGCTCTGGTATTCGCCGAGCAGCATGGCGTGCAGCTTGTGGTCGCCCAAGGTGTGGTTGTAGTCCACCTGCGCGTTGGCCAGCCAGTCCTCGGTCTTGGTCTCGCCACGCCATATCTGGCCTTGCGCCCACACCCATGTCGGGGTGAACATGGCGTTGCCGAGCGAGTTGTAGCTGTAGGAGCCGAAAGCGCGGGCTGTGATGCCGTGGCCGAAGTCGTAGCTCAGTTGCAAGTGGGTGATGAAGTTCTGGTTCTTCTCGTCGTTCTTCTCTTGCAGCAGTGCGCCCGGCGGATTGATTTGCGAGGCAGTGGAGTTCTTGTCCCAGCCGCCGGAGGAGTTCATGCCTGCGGGGAATGTGGGATTTTGCGTCGCCGCCGAGTAGAAGAGCTTTTGCTCGTCGAAGATGAAGTGGTTGCTCTGCGACGAGCCGAACACGCCCATGTCGATGGTCATGTGGTTGTCGAAAGCCTTTTGCTGCAAGTCGATCTTGGCCACGAAGTTTTTAGTGCTGTTCACCTTCACCACCATGTTGTGGCTCATGAAGCCCAGCGAGGCGCGGTAGCTGCTCTGGTCGTTGCCACCACTGAAGGCCACGTGGTGGTTCTGCACGAAGCCGGTGCGCGTGAGCGACTCAGGGAAGTCGGTGTTGTAGCCTCCGTCGTTGTAGCTGAGCCCCATCTGATGGGCGGTGGACGTGTACTCGCGGGCGTTGAGCATCTCGATGTTTTTGTATGCGCTCTCGAAGCCCACGTTGCCGTCGTAGCTGATGTGGAAGCGGCCACCGTGGCCCTTCTTCGTCGTAACCTGGATCACACCCGAGGCGCCGCGGCTTCCGTAGGGGGCTGTCTCGGCGGCGTTGCGCAGGATGGTGAAGCTCTCGATGTCGCTGGGGTAGATGCTGCTCAGGGTGGCAATGTCGCTGTAGACACCGTCGATGATGATGAGTGGGTCGTTGCCGCCAGTGATGGAGGTGGTGCCGCGCACGCGCACACTTGAGAGCATGGCCATCTGGCTTTCGCCGGAAGAGATGGTAACGCCGGCCGACTGGCCGCTCAGCGCTTCGAGCGAGTTGGTTACGAGGCCTTTGTTCATGCGGTCCTCGCCCACCACGTCGGCTGAGCCAGTGGCTTGTCGGGCCTTGGCTATGGTGTCGGGCTGCTGGGCCGCAACGAGCATTCCGGCACTATGCCGTGGTGTGGCGGCTTCTGCGCCTGTGGCAGTGGCAAGGGCGAGAAGCATCAGTATCAGGGTGCCTTTCATGAGTTGTTGGGTTTTCGTTAGCAATTGGTTTTTGGCTATCAGCTGTATTTTTATAATACTGTGCAAAGATAGAAAAAATAATTTAATGGGCAAACTAAACCGCCCTTTTTCTCACATTGTTTTTATTTCGAGATACGAAAGCAGTGGGTTGTGAAATCGAAACCAGCCACTTATCACTGCCAATGTGCCTTGTTGGCAGTCCGAAAGTGCCTGTTTCATCATCGGGCCTCAGCTGTTTCACTTTTCTGCCTCAGCTGTTTCACTTTTCTGTCTCAGCTGTTTCACTTTTCTGTCTCAGCTGAGGCACGATGATGAAACGGCCTCTTTCGGGTCGCTGAAGAGGCTCGGCAAGATTTTTAGAGTGTAGCGGTTACAACTTCTGCATACATTCGTCATAATCTTAAACCCTAAAATATTCTACTAAAACATTATGAAACAGAAAGCAATGGAACTGAAGCTGGTCGTGCGCCCGATAGTGGGCTGCCTGACCCACAGCCACTTTTGGGAGGGCCCGTGCCGTGCAGGCTACGCCAAGGACATGACGCCAGAGGCCGAGGCCAAGGCCGCCGACGAGGCTTTTGCCGCCGCCAAAGAGACACTGAAGGGCGCCACGCCCGAAATAGACATGCTGCCGGCCATCGACGCACGCTACGACGAGAAGTTTGTGGTCAGCCGTGAGGTCTACGCCAAGATAGAGGAGCGGCTCGACGAGGTCGACTTCTTCCTCTGCATGAACTGGCGCATACCCAAGCTAGAACGCTATCGCAAGCCGGTGGTGATACTGCAGAACGGCAACGAGGGCATCGACTTCGCCGCCTATTGCCGCTCTATCGGGCTGGAGGCCTACGTCTGCATGGACTTGAAGGACTTGAACGAGATAGCCCACGCCCTGTGGGTGCGCAAGGTTGTGGCCAACACGCGCGCGCTGGTGCTCACCCACGGCTCAATGCCCACATTCGGCCTGCAGAGCCTCATCCGCGACCCGGAGCTGATACGCACCCGCTACGGAATGGAGATAGTGAAGCTGCCCTTCCGCGACATCTTCAGATACATGGACGAGATAACCGACGAGGAGGCTCGCCCGATAGCCGAGAAGATAGTGAAGGGCGCGATGGAGAACAAGGTGAGGAACGGCTGGTTCATTAACGACATAAAGTACTACTTGGCAGCCAAGAAGATGATGGACGTCTACGACTGCAACGCCTTCAGCACCGCTTGCCACGAGCTATGCACCAGCGAGATACCGCAGAACCGCAAGTTCACGCCCTGCACCACCCACTCCCTGCTCAAGGACGAGGGCTACCCAAGCGGATGCGAGGAGGACCTGAACGCCCTGCTGGCCATGACCATAATGCAGGCCGCCGGCCACCGCCCCGCCTTCATGGGCAACCCGAACATGGAGACCGACGAGCTGCTGCGCATACACCACGCCGTGCCGGCACTCTGCATGAACGGCTACGGCACGAAACCGCTGAAGTACAAGCTCTGGGCATTCACTGGGCAGGGCTTCGGAGGCAAGCTTCAAGTGGACTTCACCGAGAACGACGACGAATATGTAACCCTTGGCCGCTTCAACCCGATGGCCGACACCATGAGCGTGAAGCGCGGCGAGGTGATCAGGTCGGAGTTCGACGAGGTGTACTGCTCGCCCTACTACTACATCAAGATGCACGACGCACGCGGGTTCATGCACCAGCTTGCCGACTTCGGCCACCATCAGGTGCTCATCTTCGGCGACTACACCAAGATGCTGCACTTGATAGGCCACGTGATGCACTTCACGGTGAGAGAACACATCTGAGAATGATGAATGTTGAATGATGAATGTTGAAATTATCTAACCCAAATTTGTCATTAGGAACTGTCATTCAAAAAATGATGTCGGAGACATCACCGCTCGATAACCGAGGGTGCAAGCACCCTCGGTTAATGGATTACCTATTCTCCGACCCTATCGGGGTCGCCGCACAAACTTGCCTTTGCAACTACCTGAAACAGATGGACGACCCCGATAGGGTCGATTGTAGTGGGAACCTGTTATTCCGTGGGTGCATACACCCACGGTTATCGAGCGGTGATGCCTCCGGCATCATCTGTTTCTAACGACCGATTTGGTTTTAATTGATAATGAAGAATTTATAAATTGCGATTAAATCTATTCAGCATTCTAATGTCAATTAATCATTATCCATTATATATTAAAATAATTCAACATTCAACATTCTTAATTCAACATTAAAATAATTTAACATTTAACATTCAAGAAAGGTGATTTATCTCAACAATGCCGCAACAAGCTATCCCAAGCCCCAGACGGTGATTGATGCCGTCAGCAAGGCGTTGCGTAATCCGCCCGTCAGCCCCTTCCGCAGCAACAGCGCGGTCTCTGCCGACGTGCTGGGCGAGCTGCGCCAAAAGCTGGGGCGACTGTTTGGCATTGCTGACACCGACCGAATATTCTTCGCCCTCAACGCCACCGACGCCACCAACCGTGTGTTGCAGGGGTTGTCGTGCCGCAGCATCGACTTTTCGCCCACCAACCACAACAGTGTGCTGCGTCCGTTGGCCAACAACCTCACTGTGAGCGACCAAGGGCAGTACGACCTGACGCTGCACAACCACTGCTCCAACGTCGTCGGCGAGATCATCGACGTGGAGAAAGTGTGCCGTGAGGCTCACAATCAGGGGAAGATCGTGCTTATAGACACTGCACAGAGCGCGGGCTGCATACCCATCGACGTTGACCGTTGGGGCGTCGACATACTCATCTTCACCGGCCACAAGTCGCTGCTTGGCCCCATGGGCACTGGCGGCTACTTCGTCAGGCGTGGCATCGACCTCCGCCCGGCAGAGTTCGGCGGCACCGGGCGCGACAGCGCTGTGGTGAAATACGAGGACGGCAACTGGGAGTATGAGGTGGGCACACAAAACCTGCCTGGGTTGGCTGGTCTGAGCGCGGGAGTTGACTATGTGCTCAACCGTGGCGTTGACAACATTTTTGAGAAAGAGCGGCGGCTGACCCTTTGGACTATAGGCGAGCTGGGCAAGATAAACCGTGTGACGCTCTACACCGCGGCAGACACCGAGCGACAAGGCCCAGTCTTCAGCTTCAACATAAAGGGACTGCTGCCCTCCGACGTTGGCTACATCCTGCTCAACAGCTACGGCATCAACGTGCGCACGGGGCTTCACTGCGCCCCACTCATCAACCGCCAACTCGGCACCATGCCCTACGGCACCGTGCGTGTCAGCCTTTCCGACTTCACCACGCGGGAAGAACTGCAGACGCTGGTTCGCGCCGTGGGCGAAATAGCTTCAAGTCTATGAAAATAACATCCATAACCCGCTCGCCCGAGCCTTGCGTCGAGGCTGGTTGGCAAGCCGAACAGTACTATTTGGAGCGTCCGGTCAGCGTCGATTTCATCCGTGGACTCCGCCCGCTCGGCTCGCTCGTGTTTCTCTCAGCGTTGAGCCAACCATTCTTCAAGGTTGAGAATCAGCACTACATGATAAAAGGCCTGCTTGGCGACACGTCGATTCGTGTGGCTTGCCATAGGGATCATCTCGACGAGACCAAGCCCATACGCGAGTTAATCGACCAGTTGTAGTTGCCAGATTGGCGCATCGGTGTGTCAGTTTGTCTCCTTTCAGCTTCGGGCACGTATGTTGCACTCTTCTGAGTGAGGTTCTGAAGCCAATGGCTGAGGAACTTCAAATGAGTAGAACATATTAAAATAGGAGATATTAACTATGGTACTGATTCGCAGGAACAATTCAGATTGGTTGTCAAACTTCTTTGATGACTTTTTCAACACAGACTTTATGCCTCGCACAAGCACAACAACCCCGGCCGTCAACGTGAAGGAGGACGACAAGAAATACACCATGGAGATAGCCGCTCCGGGCTTGAAGAAAGAGTATTGCCGCGTGGGCATCAACTCCGACGGACTTCTTGAGGTGAAGATAGAGAACAAGCTCGAGCACCACGAGGAGAAGAACGGGGGTGAGAAAGAGCACTACCTGCGCCGCGAGTTCTCTTACGGCAACTACGAGCAGAACTATTCGCTGCCCGAGGATGTCGACAAAGAGAAGATTTCGGCCAAGGTGGAGAACGGCGTGCTGCTCATCGAGCTTCCGAAGGTCTACAAGGAAGGTGAGAAGAGCGACGTGCGCAACATCACAGTAGGATAAGTTTAGGTTGCTATATTTGCAGGTTTTAAAAAAGGGTGCGCCTATGGGGCGCACCCTTTTTTATTAATAGGCGATACCTTATTTGTTAAGGTATTTCTTTCCGTTCAAGATTACTACGCCACGATAGCCACGGCCTACCCGCTGACCTGCTATGTTGTAAACAGGCAGACCCTTGTCGAAGGCCTCGCTCAGGCTGCTGACGCCCTTGCCGTTTTCAGCCGAGTCATAATTGACGGCGTCGATGCCAGTGCTGATTGCAGCAAAGTAGCCTTTCTGCCATACATAGTAGCCATTGGTGGCCGTGCCCAGGACGGAGATGTCGAATTTATCGTCAATCCAAAGAGTCACAGGGTTGGTTTCGGTGCCCACGCCGCTGAACATGTCGGTGGTGGTGGAAACAGCAGAGAAGTCGTTGTTGCCAACATAGAGGGTCTTCAGGCCCGTGCAGCCGAGGAGCATGTAACGCGTAGTAGTGACCTTCGATGTTTTCAGCGTTGAGAGATCCAGGCTGTCAACGCCTGTGCACTCCTGGAACATGCTGGTCATGTCGGTCACCTGTTCTGTGTTGAAGTTGCTCAAATCGATGCTCGTAAGAGTGGAACATTCCTGGAACATGTTGCTCATGTCGGTTACCTTGGCAGTGTTGAAGTAGCGCAGGTTAAGCGTCTGCAATGACTTGCAGCCATGGAACATCCTTGCCATGTTGGTAACGTTGGCCGTATTGAACATGCTGATGTCAATCTGCTTCAGGCTGCTGCAATTGCTGAACATATCAGACATGTTGGTCACTTTATCGCAATAGAACTTCTTGTCATTGAAAGGAATCTCAACCAAGCTGCGGCAGTTGCTGAACATGCCCTGCATGTCGGTGACGGCTGTTGTGTTAGGATTGAAGCTGATGAGTGCCCTCAGGCTGTCGCAGTTGGCGAACATATAGGCAAAGGAGCTCACATGGGTGCCAACATCATACAAAGACGACACGTCAAGGTACTTAAGGTTGGAGCAGCCGAAGAACATGTACTGGACGTATCTGACGTTGGATGTGTTCCACAACCTGATGTTGAGCGAGTCAAGACCGCTGCACCTTGCGAACATCCAGCTCATGTCGGTTACGAGAGGCGTTTCGAATGTCTCCAGGTTGAGGGTGTCGATGCTTGCGCAATTGTAGAACATGTTGTTCATGTTTGTCACCTTCGCGGTGTTGAAGAAGGACACATCCGGGCGTTTCAAGTTGCTGCACATATAGAACAGTCGCTGCATATCAGTTACGCTGTCAGTGTTGACGAGCTTGAGGTTCTTTATCTCCGTCACCTTATTCATACCGGCAAACCAGCGTGCCATTGAGGTTGGCTTGGCGTATGCGAACACATCATCGATGACGACAGAGTCAATCTGTGATGCCGCTGACGACCAACCTGGATTGGCAGCGCCCGTGTTGAGGGCGTAGGTGCCGTCAGTGCCGCCAGTAGCCGTGGCTTCGGCCTGTGGACGGTAGGTGAAGGTGAGGGTCTTTACGCTGTCCTGAGTGGTGAGCACTGCAACTGGCACACCGCTCACGGGCAGGCGGAAGTAGCCCCCACTCCACAGGTAATAGCCTCCGTGTTGCATCTCGCCGAGCATGCTATAGTCGAATTTGTCGCCAGCAATGAGATAGCATGGCTCTTTGGCCGTGCCCACACCATTGAAGCTTGACGAACCAACCGTGGCAGCTTCTATCTTTGGGAAAGAGAAGTCGCCCACGATGAGTTTCTTCAGGCTTGTGCAGCCCGAGAACATATTATTATAGTAGGGTCTGGAACTCACGCTGTCGGCATTCCATTCGGCCATCTTGCTGATGTCGATACTGTCGAGAGCCGAGCAGTTGTAGAACATTTGGGTGAACGAACTGCCCTTGAAGTTCTTGAACGACGGCAAATTGACATACTTAAGGCTCTTGCAGTTGGAGAACAGACCTGACAAGCTGGTAATGGCATTGGAGATGTCGAAGAAGCTGACGTCGATGCTGTCGAGCGATTGGCAGCCTGAGAACATGAGGCCGAAGTACTGGTTTGAGGAAGTGTTGAACGACTTGATGTTAAGGTCGACAAGGGCTGAGTCGCCCTCGAAAATCGATTGCATCGTGGTCACCTTGGCCGTGTTGAAGTTGCTCAGGTCGAGCTTCGTGAGCGACTTGCAGTCATAGAACATCGATTGCATGGTGGTCACCTTGGCCGTGTTGAACGAGTCGAGCGCAAGCGTTGTGAGCGACGAGCATCCGTTGAAGGTGCTTGCCAGTTCGGTCGCGTCAGACGTGTTGAGGTATTCGAGACCGTTGATTTCCTTAATTGCAGAGATGCCGGCAAACCAGTTGCGCAGGGTAACAGGACGAGCCTCTACAAAAGAGCTGTCGATGGCCACCGAGTCGATGTCGGCAGCGTAAGTGTTCCAGCCCGGTGCCGCTGACATGATGCCGGCTTTGTTCAGTTCGTAAGGGCCATCGCCGGTGGTGACGCGTGTCAGCGTGTCGGCCACAAGGGCAAACACGAGGCTCTTCTTGCCGTTGGCTTTCGTCGTAACCACAGCTGCGGGGCTCTTGGTCACTGGCAAGTCTACGCCGCTTACCTTAAAGTAGCCGCCCTGCCAGTTGTAAACGCCATTGGTGGCTGTGCCGAGAGCTGTCTGGTCAAATTCGGAACCTACGAGCAGGGTGGCCGGCTTTGATGATGTTCCGATGTTCTGGAATGCATAATCGGCTTTTTGCAGAGGTTTAGTGATGTTGCTGTTGCCCAGCGTTACCTCGGTGATGGCAGTGCTGCGTGCGGCAAAGTAGCGGAGGTTTGAGCCGAAGAAGCCATTGCCAATCTTCGAGAAGTCGAAGCTGCTGATGTCGAGGCTCTTCAGTGCCGTGCAGCCATAGAGCATACTCGACATGTTGGTAACGTTGGCCGTGTTCAGCTTGCTCAAATTGATGCTCTCAAGCCCCGTACAATTATAGAACATGTAACTCATGTCGGTTACCTTGGACGTGTTGAACTTGCTAAGGTCGAGGCTCTTAAGGCCGGAGCCGTTGAACATCGAGCCCATGCCGGTCACATTGGACGTGTTGAACGCGCTCAGGTCGACGCTGGTCAGTGCCTTGCAGTTCATGAACATATTACCCATGTTAGTTACATTCTCGGTGTTGAAGCCGGTGAAGTCGATTGTAGCCAGATTAGTGCAACCATTGAACAAACTGCCCATATTGGTAACATTGGAAGTGTTGACCCCCTGGAAACTCACCGAGGTCAGCCCGGTGCATCCTGAGAGCAGAGAGGAGATGTTGGTGATGTTGGTCATGTCAATCTTCGTCAGGTCGACACTCTTCAGGCCGGTGCAGTTGCTTATCAGCCCCGTTATATCCTTGATGTTGGCGTAGCTGCCTAAATTCAGCTTCGACAGGTCGACGTCGGTAAGGCCGGAGCATCCTTGCAGCAGGTAAGTGATATTGGTAACTCCGGTCAGATCAAGCTTGCTCAGGTCTACACTTGTCAGGCCCGTGCAGTTGCTTATCAGTCCCTGTATGGTGCCCACATTGGCTGTAGGAATCTTGCTAAGGTCAACGCTTGTCAAGCCCGTGCAGCCACGGAACATATAGTACATCGACTCCAGTGCGTCGGTCTTCAGGTTGGAGACAAAATCCACAGAAGTGAGCGCACGGCAGCCTTCGAACATCGAACGCATCAAGGTCACCTTGGAGGTGTTGAAGTTGCTCAGGTCAGGATTGACCAAGGCGTAGCAGTTCTGGAACATATAAACCATCGTGGTGACATTCTCTGTGTTGAACGATCTCAAGTCGAGGCTCGTGAGCTTCTGACAACCGGCGAACATTGAAGCCATGGTTGTAACGTTGGCTGTGTTGAACTTGCTAAGGTCGAGGCTCGTGAGGGCAACACATTGGTTGAACATTAAGGCCATGGTCGTGACGTTGGCAGTGTTGAACGTGCTCAGGTCGAGACTTGTGAGTTTCTGACAGTAATTGAACGTGTTGTCCATAGCAGTAACACTGTCAGTGTTGATGTACTGCAGACCGTCAATCTGCTTGATGTTCTGCATGTAATAGAACCAGCGATGCATTGTCGTGGGCCGTGCGGCGGCGAACGACGGGTCGATGGTTACGGTCTTGATCTTCTTGGCCTGCGTGGTGTTGGAGTTCCAGGAGGGGTTGGTTGTGCCCGTGGGGAGTTGATAATAGCCCTCGCCTGTGGTAACGAATGTTGAGTCTGACGACACCATCGTAAACGTACAAGCGAAAGAGTCAACCGCTGCGTCGGGCTTTGACAGCACGACTGCAGGTACCACGTCTGCCATGATGTTGGAACACAACATTACAGCAGCAAATAGCGATAGAATCTTTTTCATAAGCTGATTGGTTAAAATGGTTGATACCGCAAAGATAGTAAATAAATATGTTTGTCCAGCTATTTCAAGTTACATATTTTCGTAAAATAACACAAAATATTGATTTCGTAAAATTACCCCCCTAAAATTACGATTTGTAAGCAAAGCTGCGAGCGGATTCTTTCCCAAACCAGGAATGATAGTGGCCAAGGTAGAAAACGGCGCGCTGCTCATCGAGCTTCCAAAGGTTTATAAGGAAGGTGAGAAGAGCGACGTGCGCAACATCACAGTAGGATAAGTTTAGGTTGTTATATTTGCAGGTTTTATTATAGACTAATCGAAGCCAGCTTCACACTCGCTGTGGGGTTGGCTTTCTTTATGTCTTAATTGGTGGTTTTGTTTGTTATTTCAAATATTATTAGTACATTTGCAACGAATAAATAAAGGCATAGGCTAAAGATGAATGTAAAGAAAGAACTTGGGAAGTGGCTAATGGACATTGCTAAATACATAACCACAGCAGTGTTGCTTGCTGCTGTATTTGGCAACTTGCAAGAATTGTGGCTCGTTTGTCTTTTTGCTTCAATTGCCATATTATTAACTTTAGGTGGTGGGCTTTGGCTCATTCACGATGAAAAGTAAGAAAGGGAAAAAGATGATTGGAGTTATATGGATTTGCTCACTGGTGTCTATCATTGCCATTGTAGCCGTACTTTACTATAAGCATCAAGATAACGAGCGCGCACGTGAAATAAAATAAATAACATTTGCAACCAAATGGAAATAATATCGAAGCTCCTTAATCTGCCCGCAGCATTGGGCACACGCTTTTGGAAGCGGGCCAATCCTGCGTATCTGCGCAGTAGGGGCGTTGTTTTTGGTCGGAACATGGTAATCCCCGGCAGAATCAAAATTTCGGGGGGGGTAATTTTACCATTGGCGACAACCTCTACTTCTCGTCGGGCTACGGTGTCAACCCTATTTGCAGCAACTTGCAGGGCGACATCCACATTGAGCGCGGCGGCCAGCTCATCATCGGCAACAACGTGGGCATGAGTTCCACTCGCATCTGGGTGAGTCAGCGGGTGGTGATAGGCGACCACGTCAACATAGGCGGTTGCGTGCTCATCACCGACACCGACGCCCATCCCATCGACTGGCAGGAACGGCGCGAGGGCGCAGCCACCACCAAGTCGGCTCCAGTGGAGATAGGCCATGACGCATGGATTGGCGCCCATGCCATAATACTGAAGGGAGTAACAATAGGCGAGCGGTCGGTGATAGGAGCCGGCTCGGTGGTAACCCACAGCATTCCAGCCGACTGTATAGCCGCCGGCAATCCGTGCCAGGTGATTAGGAAACTGAAATAGAATCGATTATGACGGTATCGGCAACACGTGATGTTACGGTGGATGTGGCAAAGGGGCTGTGCATCCTGCTCGTGGTGTGCATCCACGCTGAGGTGTTCGGCTATGTGCCGATGCCGTTCACGTTCATCGCCGTGCCGATGTTCTTCTTTATGAGCGGCTTCTTCGACCATACCGACATGACTTTCAGCCGCCTCGCCAAGCGTAATCTCGAATCGCTTGCTCTTCCCGCCGCTATATGGACAGTGGTTGGCGTCAGCTACGGGATGATGCTCACGCTGCTGAAGGGCGACCACCCCACCTACACCTTCGACCCCATGAACCCGTGCTCAGGCAATGGGCCGTGCTGGTTTCTTGTTGCTTTAATGTGGGTTAAGCTTTTCTCATGGCTCTTCGACCATCTGAGGATAAACGCCCACGTGGCCATAGCCGTTGCTTTGGTCGTCGGCTATGCTGGCATCTATTGCCAAATGCCACTCTATCTTGACGAAGGTTGCGCTGCCTTGCCACTCTATCTTGTGGGCAAGCGGCTCTATCCCCACCGCCGCCATGTTGGCAATTGGGGGGGGTAATTTTGCTGTTCAGCCTCGTTTGCCTCGCTGCTTTCCTGCTTCACAACGTTTATTATGCCATTGTGCCTGTCAATAATGGCAACTGCCATCCTGCCTATCTGCCAGCCTTTGTGGCTATAGTGGGTGTGTTTCCTGTCATGTTGTGGTTGTCGGCAAAGCTTCGCGCTGTGGGTTGGCTTAGTGCCATAGGCCGCCAGTCGCTGGGCATCATGCTACTCCACGCGCCGATGTGCCACACTGCCGCAGCCTCGCTCAACCGCTTGTTCATCAAGGGCTCCACCGTTTGGTGCCTGTGCTTCCTTGTGGCCTACGTGGCAATAGTCGCCCTATCCTATTGGCTGACGATTCTCATAAGGAAGCATACGCCAGTGCTGTTTGGAATGTTTGGAATGGTCAGATAGCCTTTTTATCCAACAAATCCAAATCAGTTATTAGGAAGTGCTTTTCAAATGTCTATTCTCCGACCCCAGCGGGGTCGCCACACTTGCACAGCTTTGTAACTCCCTGACAGTGATGGGCGACCCCGCTGGGGTCGATTGTTGGGGAAGCCTGTGATTCCGTGGGTGCAAGCACCCACGGTTATCGAGCGGTGATGCCTCTGGCATCATCTGCTTCTAACGGCTGATTTGGATTTATTCAATTGTATTGAATAAAAAAGTATGTTTTTTGTTCAATACGACGAAGATAATGAACAAAAAAAACAAAGTTGTGTGTTATTCATAGATTTTGAATCAATGTGATGTCCATTTGTAGTGGCCGTCCCTTGTGGCGGCCATAAAACAATGTCCTTTCCTCTTTTTAACCCAAATCGGTGGTTAGAAACAGATGATGCCTCCGACATCATTTTTTTTTGACAGACACATCCTAACGACCGATTTGGGTTTAATAGGTCGAACATTAATAATGGCCGCCACAAGGGACGGCCACTACAAGTGGATACTGTCTATGAATTATGCAGGTTATAGCTCAATAGCTAATCTTCAGTGTTACCACAGCAGTACGTAGAGCACCAGCACGATGGCGCAGATGCCGATGGTGCCGTAGGTGTAGCCACGGGTGGTGGAGAATAGGCTGAGCTTTACGGGCAGAGCCTTTACGTCCTGCCTGTGGCTCGTGGCGTCGCTCTCAAGCCATATAGCGCACTGGCCAACCAGCACTCCGAAGAAGAAGAACGCCTGGAAGCCAATGTCGTTCAGATAGGCCATGAAGTTGTGGTCGGGGTCGGCTCCCGGGTTCATCACTCCCCAAAGGGTAACGATGGCGGCAGCCACTATCATCACCAGTCCGGCGGTGCCAAGTATGCGGGCCCAGCGGCGCATCATGCGGCAGTCGGCGGCCGACGGCAGCTCACAGCCCACAGTGTGGCGGTCGAACATCGACACGATGACAAAGAAGGCCAGCAGAATCATGAATATGTAGCCGGCGCGGAACTGGAATGCCACATTGGGGAAGCACACCTTGAAGAGCACGCCCATGGGGATGGTGAGGATGGCCGTCCACACAGCCGCCAACGAGCTGGCACGCTTCCAGAGCAGACCGAGGCCGAACACGATGATGATGCCCGGATAGATGAAGCCGCTATACTCCTGGATGTACTGGAAAGCCTGGTCGAGACCGCCAAGCAGAGGCTTCACAGCCACGAGGGCGACGATGAGGGCACAGACAGCCACGAGGCGGCCGACACCCACCAGCTGCTTGTCGCCGGCTTTCGGGTTAATGTACTTCTTGTAGATGTCCATCGTGAAGAGAGTCGATGTGGAGTTGAACATCGATGCCAGCGACGAGATGATGGCGGCGGCGAGGGCAGCGAACGACAAACCCTTGATGCCCGTCGGCGTGAAGTTGCGGATGAGCCAAGGATAGGCGTCGTCGGCCACGTTGATCTTTCCGGCCAAGTGCATACCCGAGAAAGCTTGCGGATCCTGCATGATGTAGTAGGCGCAGATGCCCGGCAGAACCACGATGAACGGAATCAATATCTTCAGGAAGCCGGCGAACACGAGACCCTTCTTGGCCTCGTCGACATTCTTGGCGGCCAGGCCTTTCTGGATGATGTACTGGTTGAAGCCCCAGTAGCCCAAGTTGGTGAGCCAAACGCCACCCACCACTGCGGCTATGCCAGGCACGTTGGCAAACGCCTCAGCGTTGTGGCTCTGCTGGATCACGAGGTGGAAGTGTACGTCGGTGGCATGGGCACCGGTGGTCAGGTCGGTGTAGACCTTCGACAGTGCGCCCAAAGCGTCGGTGCCGAATATGTTGCCCATCTCCTTCAGTGCCACGTAGGCAGTGACAAGGCCGCCGCCCACGAGGAACGTAACCTGCATCACGTCGGTCCAGGCCACCGAGGCCAAGCCGCCGTAGATGCTGTAGATGCCGGCTATGAGGAAGAGGCAGAAGATGATAATCATCCTCATGCTGATGGTTATGCCGAAGATTTCGACGCTGAGCCCCTGCAAGCCGAGTATCTGCTCGATGGCCAACGCTCCGAGCCAAGCCACCGATGTCAGGTTGACAAACACGTAGAGGAAGAGCCACAGGATGGAGAAGGCCAGGCCCACGCCGTCGTTGTAGCGCTCGCGCAGGAACTGCGGAATGGTGAATATCTTGCGGTCGAGCATCACTGGCAGCAGGAACTTGCCTATCACGACAAGTGTTACGGCTGCCATTATCTCGTAGGCTGCTATGGCTATGCCGTCGCGGAAGCCCGTGCCCGACATGCCAATGAACTGCTCAGCCGATATGTTGGCGGCTATGAGCGACGCGCCCACGGCCCACCACGTCAGCGTGTTGCCAGCAAGGAAGTAGTCGTTGGCCGTCTTCTGCTTGCCGTTTTTGTTGCGGCTGAGGAAGAGTCCGAGCGATACGAGGATGATGAGATAGGCGATTAGGATTAGGAAATCGACAGTCTTGAACCCCGATGAGGCCAAGGCTTGAGTGATGCTGTTCATTTTTTTGAGTCTTGTTATGATGTGGATATTGTTATTTCACGCTGAACTTGTATGCCAGATGGCTCGTGTAGGTCTCGCCAGGCTTCAGGTAGGGGTTGGAGATTTCCCAGCCCTTGACGCCTTCAGCCACCTTTGTGGGCGAGTCAGGATACTTCTGGCTCTCGAAGCACACGCTGACGTGCTTGGGATACTGCACGCCATGCTTGCCGGCGATGCCTGTGCCCTGGAAGTTGCCGGTGTAGACCTGCAGGCCAGGCTCGTTGGTGAACACCTCAAGCAGAATGCCCGATGTGGGGCTGTAGAGGCTGGCCGCCACAGTCTGGTCGTCGCCCTTGCCGTCCTTGTAGGTGTTCAGGCACCAGTTGTGGTCGTAGCCCGTTGCGTTCTTTATCTGGTAGTAGGCGGTGTCGACTATGGTCTCGCCGATGGCATGGGCCTTGCGGAAGTCCATCGGTGTGCCCTCCACGGTGAGTATCTTGCCAGTGGGAATGTACTTGGCGTCGCTCTCGGTGAAGTTGTCGGCGTTGATGTACATCACCTCGTCGGTGCAAACTTTCGACGGGTCGCCGCTCAGGTTGAAGTAGCTGTGGTTGGTCATGTTCACCACTGTCTCCTTGTCGGTGGTGGCAGTGAAACTGATGTCGAGCGTGTTGTCAGCCTTGACGGTGTAAGTCGCTTTGGCCTTCACCTCGCCCGGGAACCCGTTGTCGCCGTCGGGTGATGTGATGGCGAGCGTGATGCTCGAGTCGTTGACGTTCTCCACGTCATACACCTTGTTGATCCATCCCGTGTTGCCGCCGCCGTGCAGTGTGTTGCCGTTGTCGTTGGCCCTGAGGTTGTAGGTCTGGCCGTTGACGACGAGCTTGGCGTCCTTGATGCGGTTGGCATAGCGACCCACGGTGGAGCCATAGTCCGACGGCGAGTTGAGCGTGTCGGCATACTGGGCGATGTTGTCGTAGCCCAGCACCACATCTGTGGCGTCGCCGTTGCGGTTGGGCACGACAATGCTCACCACCCTTCCGCCATAGTTGGTTATGCACACCTCCATGCCCCTGCCGTTGGACAGAGTGTAGAGTTTCACCTGCTTGCCGCCGATGATGGTGTCAAACTTTGCCGGGTTAAGGTCCGACCAGGTCTCGTTGGTGCCGCATCCTGCCATAATCATGGCGCCGAGGCCACACAGCGATGCGATGATTGTAGTTCTTTTCATTTGTTTGGATAGATTGTTCTTTCTGAAAAAACGGTGTAAAATTACAATTTATTATCCAAAGAGAGGGCGTGGCAGTGGCTTTAATGTTGTTTTGTAACACAATTTAACTGTATCAGCTTGCCCGCCTCGTGGTTGGGGCGTATGCCATGCCTTGGAGCAATCAGTGGTTTCGTTGGTGGAAAAGACCGCTATGGTGGTCAGAAACAGCCTCTACAGCAAGCCGAAAGTGCTCGTTCAATCATCGGTTCACAATTGTGGGCAGAACGGTTCACAATTGTGGACAGCATCGCCCTCAATTGTGAGACGCAAGTGCCCACAATTGTGGGACGTTGATTGTTGAGGCTGCGCAGCCTTGCCACCGAGGCGTTTTCAATGTTCTTTCGCGCCACAGGCAATAAAGCGGAAAGGCCAACGTTATAATCTATATGCGCATATTGAAATCAAGAAAACTCTACATATTGCTGCTGATGCTCGTGGTGAGCGTCGGCGTGGGGGCACAGACGTTCACCCTGCAGGGCCGCGTAACCGACAAAGACGGAAGCCCTGTCGAGTTGGCGTCGGTGTCGGTGGTGTCGCAAGGCAAGATGGCCATGACCAACATGCAGGGCCGCTACCACCTGACGCTGCAGAGCGAAGACTCCGTCGTGGTGCGCTTCTCGATGGTGGGCTACAAGTCGAAGACGCGAGTGCTGCGCCATCCGCGCGGCACACAGACGCTGCAGGTGCAACTCTACGACGACAACAACCTCGACGAGGTGGTGGTAACGGCTGAGGAGAACCGCCAGCAGGGCATGAACCAGCACCTCAGCACCAAGGACTTGAAAACCGCGCCGAGCACTGGCGGCAATGCTGTGGAGGAACTGATCCAGAGTCAGGCCGGCGTGTCGACCCACTCCGAGCTCAGCTCGCAGTACAACGTGCGCGGCGGAGCCTTCGACGAGAACTCGGTATATATTAATAATGTGGAGATATTCCGCCCGTTCCTCGTGCGCAGCGGCCAACAGGAAGGCTTGTCAATCATCAATCCCGACATGGTGAAGGAGATACAGTTCTCCACCGGCGGCTTCGACGCGAAATATGGCGACAAGATGAGTTCTGCGCTCGACATCACCTACAAAACACTACAGCCCAAGCAGGGCAAAAAGAGCTATGTGGAAGGTTCGGCCCAGGCCTCGCTGCTCGGCGCAGGAGTCTATCTCGGCGTGGCCACAAAGAAGCTGTCATGGCTCAACAGCGTGCGCTACAAGACCAACCGCTATCTGCTCGGCTCGCTTGAGACCAACGGCGAGTATGAGCCAAACTTCCTCGACTACCAGACCTACCTGAACTACCGGCCCAACCAGAAGTGGACGGTCGACTTCATCGGCAACATATCCGACAACCACTACAACTTCAAACCCAAAGACCGCGACACCAACTTCGGCACTCTGGAGAACGTGAAGAACTTCCGCGTCTACTTCGACGGACAGGAGAAAGACCGCTTCCTGACCTACTTCGGCTCGCTCGGGCTGACCCGCCACCTGACGGGCAAGACCAGCGTCAGTCTGCTGGCCAGCGCGTTCAAGACCAAAGAGCAAGAGAAATACGACATACAGGGACAGTACTGGCTCACGCAGACCGAGACATCGGAGAACCTCGGCGTGGGCACCTATCAGGACCACGCCCGCAACTATCTCGACGCCCGCGTGGTCAGCCTGAAACTGATGCTGAAGCACCGCTCGGCCCACCACAACGTGGAGGGCGGCGTAACCTACAAGTGGGAGAAGATAGAGGAGAACTCGCGCGAGTATGAGTATCGCGACTCCAGCGGCTACAGCATTCCCCACACTGGCAACGACCTCTACATGATCTACGCCCTGCGCGCCATCAACAAGCTGCACGCCCACCGAACCGAGGTCTACCTGCAAGACTCGTGGCACTGGACGGCGCAGGACGACTCCACCCACTTCACCCTCAACTATGGCGCACGCTTCAGCAACTGGAGCTTCAACAGCGAGAGCATCTTCTCGCCGCGCGTCAGCCTGAGCGTGATACCGCGTTTCAACAACGACATGACTTTCCGCCTCGCCACCGGCCTCTACTATCAGGCCCCGTTCTTCAAGGAGCTGCGCGACACCACGACCGAAAACGGCATGACCACGGCGGGACTGAACAAGCAGATACGCTCGCAGCGGTCGATACAGTTCATCGCCGGCTGGGACTACCGCTTCAACTTGGCGGGCAAGAAATACCGCTTCACAGCCGAGGCCTACTACAAGATGCTGCAGAACCTGATTCCCTATTCGGTCAACAACGTGAAGGTGGTCTACTACGGCGACCAGAAGTGCTCCGGCCACGCGGCCGGTGTAGACCTGAAGCTATACGGCGAGTTTGTGCCAGGCGCCGACAGTTGGCTGACGCTGAGCCTCATGAACACGCGCATGAAGCTGAACGGCAAGAGCATACCACTGCCCACCGACCAGCGTTATGCCGTCAACCTGTTCTTCACCGACTACTTCCCCGGCACCACGCGCTGGAAGATGAGCCTCAAGCTGGCCTACGCCGACGGACTGCCGTTCTCAGCTCCCCACCGTGAGCTTGAGAACAACACCTTCCGCGCCCCGGCCTACAAGCGCGCCGACATAGGCATGCAGTTCCGCGCCATCAACAACGAGGACCACCACCTGCGCTCGTTTGTGAAGAACCTGTGGGTAGGCGTCGACTGCCTCAACCTGTTCGGCATCAACAACGTCAACTCCTACTACTGGATCACCGACGTCACGGGGCAGCAGTATGCCGTGCCCAACTACCTGACTGGCCGACAAATCAACGCCCGCGTGCTGCTTGAATTCTAATTTGGCATGATAAACCTGATCAAAGAGCTGCGCCGCAAGGACCATCCCCATGTTCTGGGCGCGTTGGACATATTCAAGTACATCGGTCCGGGGCTGCTCGTAACCGTGGGGTTCATCGACCCCGGCAACTGGGCCAGCAACTTCGCCGCCGGCTCGGAGTATGGCTACGCCCTGCTTTGGGTGGTAACGCTGTCCACCATCATGCTCATCGCCCTGCAGCACAACGTGGCCCACCTCGGCATCGTTACCGGCCTGTGCCTCAGCGAGGCCGCCGTGAAGTACTCGCCTAAGTGGGTGGGCCGCCCGATAGTGGTCAGTGCCATCTTCGCCAGCATCAGCACATCGCTGGCCGAGATACTGGGTGGCGCGATAGCCTTGCAAATGCTTTTCGGCATCAGCATTCCCGCCGGAGCCGTAATCACCACGGCCACAGTGCTCATCATGCTCTTCACCAACAGCTACAAGCGCATGGAGCGGGCCATCATCGGCTTCGTGTCGATCATCGGGCTGTCGTTCATCTACGAGCTCTTCCTTGTCCACGTCGATTGGCCGAAGGCTTTGGCGGGCGCGGTGGTGCCAAGTGTGCCGCAAGGCTCGCTGCTGATAATCATGAGCGTGCTTGGCGCTGTGGTCATGCCCCACAACCTTTTCCTCCATTCCGAGGTGGTGCAGAGCCGCGAGATCAACCTGGAAGGCGACGAGCGCATAGAGCACGCGCTGAAATATGAGTTCGCCGACACGCTGTTCTCGATGATGGTGGGGTGGGCCATCAACTCCGCTATGATTGTGCTGGCCGCGTCGACGTTCTTCGAACATGGTCAACAGGTGGAGCAACTGTCGGAGGCGCAGGCCATGCTGCAACCGCTGCTTGGCAACAACGCCGCCAACATCTTCGCCATCGCCCTCCTCCTGGCCGGCATTTCGAGCACCACAACCAGCGGCATGGCCGCAGGCAGCATCTTCTCGGGACTGTTCGGCGAATCGTACAACGCCCACGACACCCACTCCGTGGTGGGCATAGTGCTCTCGCTCGGCATTGCCCTGTTGCTCATCTTCTTCATCGGCAACCCGTTTCAGGGTCTGCTCATTTCGCAAATGGTGCTGTCGGTGCAGCTGCCGTTCACCGTGTTCCTGCAAGTGAGCCTCACCTCGTCGCGGCGGGTGATGGGCAAATACGCCAACAAGCCGTGGAACACCGCCTTCCTCTACTCTCTGGCCGCCATTGTAACCATACTTAACATTTGGTTGCTCATAGAAAGCGTCTGAAAGTTGGCTCTTTGACCAAAAAAGACTATCTTTGCAGAGTGAAAAAACTATAACTAAAACAATAGAAATCATGTTAGAAGAACTGAAGGAAAAAGTGTTTCAGGCCAATCTCGACCTTGTGAAGCACAATCTCGTAATCTTCACTTGGGGCAACGTGAGCGGAATAGACCGCGAGAAAGGGCTGATGGTGATCAAGCCGTCGGGCGTTGACTACGACAAGATGAAGCCGGAGGACATGGTGGTGGTAGACCTGCAGACTGGCAAGGTCGTTGAGGGCAATCTTCGCCCGTCGTCCGACACGCCCACACATCTTGTGCTCTATCGCGCCTTCCCAGAGATAGGTGGCGTGGTGCACACCCATTCCACCTACGCCACGGCTTGGGCACAGGCTGGGATGGACATACCCAACATCGGCACCACCCATGCCGACTACTTCCACGACGCCATACCCTGCACCGACGCTATGACGAAGGACCAAATGGACGAATATGAGTACAACACTGGCGTGGTGATAGTCGACAAGTTCCGCAAGGACAACATCAACTACGTCCACACGCCAGGCGTTCTGGTGCGCAACCACGGCCCTTTCGTCTGGGGCAAGGATCCCGCCGAGGCTGTCTATCACTCTGTGGTTACCGAGCAAGTGGCCAAGATGGCCTACATCTCGCTGACGCTAAACCCCTGGACCAAGATGAACCCGCTGCTTGTGGAGAAGCACTTCAGCCGCAAGCATGGCCCCAACGCCTACTATGGACAGAAATAAACGACACTAAAACAATCGAACTATGAATGCAAAAGAGATTATTTCCAGCGGCCAAGCCATATTGGGAATTGAGTTTGGCTCAACAAGAATAAAGGGTGTGCTCATCAGCCACGACGGCACGCCATTGGCTCAGGGCAGCCACACATGGGAGAACCAGCTCGTCGACGGGCTGTGGACCTACAGCGAGGAGGCCATCTGGGACGGTCTGCACCGCTGCTACGCCTCGCTCGCCGCCGACGTGGAGCAGAAGTATGGTTGCCAAATCACGGGCTTGGCCTCCATCGGCATCAGCGCCATGATGCACGGCTATCTGCCCTTCGACGCTGAGGGCCGACTGCTGGCTCCGTTCCGCACTTGGCGCAACACCAATACGGGGCAGGCCGCCAAGGAACTGTCGGAGCTGTTCAACTTCAACATACCTTTGCGCTGGAGCATTTCCCACATCTATCAGGCCATTCTCAACGGCGAAGAGCACGTTAAGGATGTCAGATTCCTGACCACTCTGGCCGGCTACGTCCACTGGAAGCTGACCGGCCGGAAGGTGCTTGGAGTGGGCGACGCGTCGGGCATGCTGCCCATCGACTCCAACACCCGCAACTTCGACAAGACGATGGTGGAGAAGTTCGACCAGCTGATAGCCCCACGCCATTTGCCTTGGCGCATCGAGGAGATACTGCCCGAGGTGCTGCTTGCGGGCGAGGATGCCGGCAAGCTGACAGAAGAAGGAGCCAAGTTGCTCGACCCGACGGGCACCCTGTCAGCGGGCATACCGCTCTGCCCTCCTGAGGGCGACGCCGGCACGGGCATGACAGCCACCAACGCCGTGCGTCCACGCACGGGCAACGTCTCTGCCGGCACATCGTCGTTCTCGATGATAGTGTTGGAGAAGAGCCTCTCGAAACCCTACGAGATGATCGACATGGTAACAACTCCCGACGGTCTGCCCGTGGCTATGGTGCACTGCAACAACTGCACATCGGAAATCAACACGTGGATGAGCCTGTTCAAGGAGGTGGCCGACGCTGTTGGCGCCAACGTCGACATGGGACAGCTGTTCAGCCTGATGTTCAACAAGTCGCTTGAAGGCGACGCCGACTGCGGTGGACTGTTGGCCTACAACTATGTCTCGGGCGAGCCTGTGACAGGGTTTGCCGAGGGCAGACCGCTGTTTGTCCACTCCGCCACCGACCGCATGAACCTGGCCAACTTCATGCGCAGTCAGCTCTATGCCGCAATAGCAGTGCTGAAGGTGGGCAACGACGTGTTGCTGAAGAACGAGCACGTGGTGGTGGACCGCCTGATGGCTCATGGCGGCTACTTCACCACAAAGGGCGTGGGCCAGCGTTATCTCGCCGCCGCCCTCAACGCTCCCATCTCTGTCATGGAGACGGCTGGCGAAGGTGGTGCATGGGGAATAGCATTGCTTGCCGCCTATCTCGTCGGCAAGAAGGAGGGAGAGCCGCTGGCCGACTATCTCGAATCGACAATCTTCGCCGGTGACAACGGTGTGGAGGTGGAGCCCAATCCGAAGGATGTGGAAGGCTTCAATGCCTATGCCGAGGTTTACTCCAGTTGTCTGCCGATAGAGCAGAGTGCTGTTGATTGTAAGAAGTAGATTAACCCAAAACACTCCGTAGGGGCATGATGAATCTTGCCCATACGGAGTGTTTTAATTCAGAATAATAGATGTTGAGACTCCGGTCAATGCAGACCATGTTTTAGTTTGAAAGCCTCGTAATCAGCTTTGCTTGGTAGAGTCTTGCGCATAAGGTAGTATTGGCCAAAACGGTCGCTTGACAGCGTACCCATTCCTGTTACAACTTCCCATCCTCTTACTGAAAAGTAGTCGACGGCATCGATCGTGGAGTTGAATTCTACTTTCTTTCCGTTTTCGTCGTAGTAGTCATCTTTGCCATTGCTATTGCCTATGTCTATCCTAATCGTACTGGAAAAAGAAGAGCGAATAATGGCCAAATAGACATCATAAACCTTATTTTCACTTGCCTTAACCTCATTGTGCTGTTTTTCTGGCTCTGATTCACAATTGGACTTTGCAAGTCCTGCTATAGGTACAATTGTCATTGCCAAGATAAAAAATAAATGCTTCATAGTGTTTTGCTTTTTAGTTAGTTTTGCAAATGTAGTGACCTCGTTCTTATTATGTCAGCTTCATTGGTCATTTGGTTTGTGGCTGAAGAAATTTACAGTACTTGTAAATTCAGTAATGACTTGGTTAATGTTAGGATTGTCGTTTCTGAAGATAATGGCGAAAAAGTTGTCGACGCCCTCCCTGTCAACAATAGAGGATTGTAGAATTGA
>CAZRSL010000003.1:52723-86544 GCA_964602785.1 uncultured Prevotella sp. | reverse complement strand
AGACGGGGCCGTGCGGCCCTTGCTCTGAGATTCACGTCGACTCGCGACCGCTTGAGGAGAAGGAAAAAGTGCCGGGCCGTGAGCTTGTCAACAAGGACAATCCGCAGGTGATAGAGATATGGAACATCGTGTTCATGCAGTATGAGCGCAAGGCCGACGGCTCGCTGGTGCCACTGCCGATGAAGGTCATCGACACGGGCATGGGCTTCGAGCGTCTCGTGCGTATGCTGCAGGACAAGCACTCCAACTACGACACCGACATTTTCCAGCCCATCATCCATGAGATAGAGAGGCTGTCAGGTTTAAAGTATGGCTTCACCACACCCACTGGCAAGCACGGCCAGGGTGAGACCGAGCAGGAGAAAGTGGACATAGCCATGCGAGTGGTGGCCGACCACCTGAGGGCCGTGGCCTTCAGCATCGCCGACGGCCAGCTGCCATCCAACGCCAAAGCCGGCTACGTGATTCGCCGCATCTTGCGCCGTGCCGTGCGCTACGCCTATACGTTCCTCGGCCAGAAGCAAGCCTTCATGTACAAACTGATGCCTGTGCTTGTCGACGAGATGGGCGAGGCCTACCCCGAGCTCTTCTCGCAGCAGGAGCTCATCACCCGCGTGATGAAGGAGGAGGAGGACGCCTTCCTCAGAACTCTGGAGAAAGGCATCAACCTGCTCAACGGCGACATGGACGAGCTGAAGGCGCAGGGACTGAAGCGGCTCGACGGCGTTGAGGCGTTCCGCCTGTTCGACACCTACGGCTTCCCGCTCGACCTGACTGAGCTGATTCTGCGCGAGAATGGCTACACCGTCGACGAGAAGCAGTTTGCCGTGGAGATGGAGAAGCAGAAAGCCCGTGCACGCAACGCCGCCGTCACCGAGAGTGGCGACTGGGTGGTGCTGCGCGAGGGCGAGCAGGAGTTTGTGGGCTACGACATGGCCGAGTGCGAGAGCCACATACTGCGCTACCGCAAGGTAAGCCAGAAGAAAAAGACATTCTACGAGGTGGTGCTCGACCGCACTCCTTTCTATGGCGAGATGGGTGGACAAGTGGGCGAACAGGGCTTCCTCACCACCGATGATGAGACCATCGAGGTGGTGGACACCAAGAGGGAGAACAACCAGAGCCTTCACATACTCAACAACTTGCCCAAGGACCCCAAGGCCGACCTGATGGCTTGCGTCAACGTCGACAAGCGGCAGGCCTCGGCCGCCAACCATACCGCCACCCACCTGCTCGACTATGCTCTGAAACAGGTGCTCGGCCCCCACGTTGAGCAGAAAGGCTCGTTCGTCAGCCCCACCACGCTGCGCTTCGACTTCAGCCACTTCCAGAAGGTTACGCCCGAAGAGCTGCGTGAGGTGGAGCGCATTGTGAACAAGATGATACGCCAAGACATACCGCTCGACGAAAAGCGCGACATGCCCATCGAGCAAGCACGCGAGATGGGAGCTGTGGCTCTGTTTGGCGAGAAGTATGGCGACAAAGTGCGTGTGGTGCGCTTCGGCCCCAGCATCGAGCTCTGTGGTGGCATTCACGTCAGGCGCACTGGCACTATCGGTTTCTTCAAGATCATCGGCGAGAGCAGCGTGGCAGCTGGTGTGCGCCGCATCGAGGCTCTCACTGGCGAGAAATGCGAGGAGGCAATATACCATATAGAGGACACCTTCAACGACATCAAGTCGCTCTTCGCCAACGCCAAGGACTTGAAGTCGGTCATTCAGAAGTATGTCGAGGAGAACGCTGAGATGAAGAAACGCATCGAGGAGTTCCGCCACAAGGCTGTCGGCGACACGGCCAAGCGGCTTGCCGCTGCGGCAAGAAACGAGGGCGGCGTCAACATAGTCTCAGCCGTCTTGCCCACCGACCCGGCATCGGCCAAAGACCTCGTGTTCAAGGTGCGCGACTTGATACCAGAGAACCTCGTTTGCGCCATAGGCAGTGTGCATGAAGGCAAGCCGCTGCTCACTGTGATGCTGAGCGAGGACATGGTGAAAAGCCACAACCTAAACGCTGGCAAGATAATCCGTGAGGCCGCCAAGCTGATACAGGGTGGCGGTGGTGGTCAGCCCCACTACGCTCAGGCCGGAGGCAAGAATCCCGACGGCCTCAGTGCCGCAATCGACAAGATTGTGGAGCTCTCGAAGCAGTAATCCATAGTATCTTTTTAATTTAAGGTAAAAGGCCGTTGCCGTCGTCCCGTTGATAGCGGATGGCTGCAACGGGCTTTGGCATTTATTGGCATACGTGGATAAGATTCTCTATATCCCATACATTGATGGGCAATGTATCAGATGAATATCCGCAATCATCCAAACAAGTGGCACGCTCTCAATAGGGGAGTGTGTAAAAGGTCGCATTGTGCGGGCATGATAAATCATGCCCCTACGTTTGGGTGATTGCGGATATACATAATGTATTATTATGGTTATAGAAACGTCAATCTGAACGTGGTAAGTCCCTCGCCTCTAACAAGCTCGATCATGCCGCCCATTGACCGCATGATTTGACGAGACACCGACAGGCCTATGCCATTGCCCCCTTGCTTTGTGGTGAAAAATGGCGTGAATATTTGTGGAGCTATGTCGTCGGAGATTGGTGTTCCATCGTCGACAACTTCCACCACCACTGAGTCTTGCTTATTGGTGTAAGCCTTTATAATAATGTGTCCACCATCGGGGGTGGCTTCCGCGGCGTTCTTCAGCAAGTTGCTCACCACACGGCTCAGCAGTCCCTCGTCGGCATAAACAAGCAAGTCTTTTGGTTCCACCTCAGCCTCCATTGTGCAGCCGTCGCTCAGCCATTCGGCGGCCAGTCGCCTCATGCGGTCGATGAAAGGCCTTACGTAGAGCAGCTTTGGCTCTGGCTTGGGCAGACTGGTGAACTTGCGGTAGCTCTCTACAAAGTCAATCAGCTCCCTCGATGTCTGCTCTATCGTCTCCAGTCCCTCCTTAGTTTTCCCGTCAGCGTCAGCCATCAGTGTCTGGGTGAGCGATATGATGGGCGTAATGGAGTTCATTATCTCGTGGGTGAGCACGCGTATCAGTTTCACCCACGCGTCCACCTCCTGGTTGGCAAGCTCGCCGTGGATGTCGCTGAAGCCAACAATCCTGACTTTCTTGCCCTTCAGCTCTGTGTAAGTCTCACGGAGTGAAAAGGCTTTCAGCTGCTTCTCCACCTGGCTGATGTGGGTTACCGCCTCTCGCCCGAGCATCTGCCTGGCAGCTTTGTTCGAGCGCAGCACCAGGCCTCGGTCGGTGTCGACCACCAGTATGCCAGTGTCCACTTGATTGAGTATCACCTCGTAGTATCGCTCTCGGCTGATTTGCTCGTCGCGGGCGTGCTGCAATATCTCCTTTATTCGGTTGAGCGAGGCGTTGAGCAGATAGTCGCCCTTGCCGTCGGTGGAGAAATGGAATGTGTAGTCGCCGTTGTCGATGGCGTTGAAGAGGAAAGCCACCTTGCTCACAACCTTGCGGTGGCGCCGCCATTGCAGCGCTATGACAGCGATGGCCACCACGAGGGCGACAGAAAGCACAATGGTGGTCATAGTCCGTAGCGTTTTATCTTGTTGTAGAGTGTCTGGCGTGATATGCCGAGCTGCGAGGCCACACGCGAGAGGTTGCCGTCGCACTGGGCGATGGTCTTCTCTATCATCAGTCGCTCCATGTCATCAAGTGAATGGGCTTCGCCGTTTGCCTCAGTAAGGCTTGGCTGGTTGCCAGCGTCAGTGTCAATGGAGTCCACCACATTGCCGTCGGCCATTATCACCGCCCGCTCCATGGCGTGTTGCAGCTCGCGTATGTTGCCGGGCCAGGCCATATTCTCTATCTGCCTTGCGGCCTGGTCGGAGAGTGTCATGCCCAGGCGGTCGTACTGCTGCGCATAGCGGGTCAGAAACATGCGTGCCATATCGGCTATGTCGCCCTTACGCTCGCGCAGTGGCGGCAGGTGCAGATGGATGGTGTTGATGCGGTAGAGCAGGTCTTCGCGAAACGTCCCCTCCTGCACCATCTTTCGCAAGTCCTTGTTGGTGGCGCATATCAGTCGAACGTCTATTGGCGTCTCCTTGGTTCCGCCCACGCGGACGATGCTGCGCCGCTGCAGCACCGTCAGCATCTTGGCTTGCAGGTTGTAGCTCAGGTTGCCTATCTCGTCGAGAAACAGCGTGCCGCCATTGGCAAGCTCAAACTTGCCGGCCTTGTCGGTCTTGGCGTCGGTGAACGCTCCCTTCACGTGGCCGAACACCTCGCTCTCGAATAGCGACTCCGTCTGTGCGCCAAGGTCGACGCTTATCATCGGGCCACCGCTGCGCTTCGACAGCCGGTGAATCTCGCGTGCCAGCACTTCCTTTCCCGTTCCGTTCTCGCCCGTTATGAGCACGTTGGCGTCGGTGGGGGCCACTTTCTCTACCATCGTGCGCAGCTCCTGCATGGTGGCCGACGAGCCCCAGAACATTGCGCTCGCCTGATTAGTCTGATTAGTCTGGTTGGTCTGATTAGTCCGACCGACTTTGCTGTAAGCCTGCCGCAGTGTGTCGACGAGTTTTTTGTTGTCGAACGGCTTTACGATGAAGTCTGCCGCACCCTCGCGCATTCCCCTCACGGCCAGCTCAATGTCAGCGTAGGCTGTGAAGAGCACCACCTGCGTCTGCGGCCTCGTCCGCTTTATCTCGTGCAACCAGAACAGCCCCTCGTTGCCAGTGTTGATGCCGCTCTGGAAGTTCATGTCGAGCAGTGCCACGTCGGGCTTGTCCTCTCGCAGCCGCGCCGGGATGCCAGCGGGATTGGATATAGTTACCACCCGTTCAAACACATCGGCCAGCAACATCCTCACCGTGGTCAGTATGTTGCGGTTGTCGTCCACCACAAGTATTGTTCCCTGTTTCATGTCGGCAAAGTTACAAAAAGTTACAATAAGGTGTGAAACAAAAAGGCGAGATTTTCTAATATTCATGTCACCCCAAATGGCATTATGGAAAGAATCACTCAAGCTCCGGAAGTTGTGCAATGTCCTGTGATTAAGCGCATTCCAACATGTAGGGGTATGATTTATCATGCCCGCCATTGCAATAATTCAGTGTTTCGGGCATGATAAATCATGCCCCTACGATTTCACAGCCATTGGCTTCCAATGAATTATGCACTTTAAATTACCATCCCCAAAAAATCCACATAACACTTTAAAAAGTTGACGTATAAACTCACACAAAGTTATAAAAAACGCAAAAACAACCGACGGAAAGCAATTTCTCGAAGAAAAATATTGCCAATTGGAGAAAAAACACTATCTTTGCACCATAACGTACGTATTCTGCTATGAGAAAAACATATTTACTTGCAGCTGTAGTCTGTGGATGCCTTTGGCTGGCCAGCCCTCTTGCCAGCTCGGCCAACACTGGCATAGCGATAGAGCTGTTGGAGCAGGAAATCCAGAACGTGGTTATATCGGTAACCAACAACGTTCTGCATGTTACCGGCGCCAACAACCAGATGCTATATATATATAATGTGGCGGGAGTAAGGATAATGAGTTTCAAGGTTGAGGGCAACGACAAGCACTACGAGCTCAACCTGAACAAGGGCATTTACATTGTAAAGGTCGGCAACACCGTCCGCAAAATATCATTAAACAGATAACCCGTCCATCACTAACTTTACTTTGGTCGTTTATCCCATTGGCTTGCTGGCTGATGGGGGCTTGTGGCGATGTGCCTAACATCGACAAAGGACTTTCTTCCGACTACTACTCGCCGCTTTCGGAAGAGCGGCTTCACATCAATCCTGACAACGTGAACTACTGGGCAGCCCACTTCGCCACCGCCAACTATGGCCGCTGCGAGGCCGACCGCTTCTTGCGCCGATACTACAAGAAAGGCGGGCGGTTTGTGTGGGTCGGCTACGACGGTGTGAAAAGCTCGGCCGACTCGCTGCTCGACGTGCTCGACAGTGTGGAGACATTCGGCTTGGACAAGCGCAATTTCTATGTCTCCACGCTGAGGGAGGAGATGGCACGGCTGCACAACCTCAGCTACCAGAAGCCAGGCGACATCGACAAATCGGTGGCGCGGATAGAGTACTACCTCTCGAAAGCCCTGCTGCGCTACGTCAGTGGCCAGCGTTACGGCTACGTCAATCCGAACAGCGTGCTCAACGATTCGGTCAAGGTGAGCGACCTGCCCGTGGTGCGCCCCTCGCGCCAGTGGCTTGCCAGCGTGCTGCAAATGGCCGACAATGGCAGCATAATGGGGCTCGTCAACTCCTCCAAGCCCGACAACAGCGACTTCTACACCCTCCGACATGAGCTTGCCGGCATATCACCATCCGACACCACCACACTGCGCAAATATCTCGTGGCCGTGGAGCGAAGCCGGTGGAAATACAGCGTCGACACTGTCGGGGCTGAGCGATATGTTGTGGTCAACATCCCGTCATATCGCCTTTGGGCCGTAACGCCCGACTCCACCATCAACATGAAGGTGGTGTGCGGCTCAGCCGACACCCCCACCCCACTGCTCACCAGCCGCATCTACCGCATCGACCTCAACCCGCAGTGGATCATTCCCCGCAGCATTGTTGAGAAGAGCCTCCTCCACGTGGGCACAGGCTATCTGAAGTCGCGCCGCATGTTCTTCATCGACCGCAAGACAGGCCGCCGCCTCGACTATGCCACACCCGAGCAGCGACAGGACGGCTCCGTCAGGATGGTGCAGGAGGGTGGCGAAGGCAACTCGCTCGGCCGCATCATCTTCCGCTTCAACAACAACTTCTCGGTCTACCTCCACTCCACCAACGCGCCATGGGCTTTCGAGAGCGACCGCCGCGGCGAGTCGCACGGCTGCGTGCGCGTGGCCCGGCCCTACACCTTGGCCCGCATGGTGGCCAACACCGACGAGGAGCAGAGCCAAAAGCTGTGGTACTCACTGACTTACGACACCGACGAGCCTGACAAGCGGATGCTGCTGCACAACATAAAAGTGGACGAGGTGCCGGTGGTGCTGACCTACCAAACTGTTTTCCGCTCGCCGCAGACTGGCCGCTGGCTCGTCTACGACGACATCTACGGCTACGACGAGAAGCTGTATAACGCTCTGAAATACTGGCTTAACTGAATGAAGGAGATGGACGAGGAGAAGCTTATAAGCCAGTTGAACGACCCCAAGACACGCCGCCAGGCTTTCGCGCGGCTCGTCGACGAGTACGGCCAGTTGCTCTATTGGAAGATACGCGGCATAGTGCTCACCCATGAGGATGCCGACGACATCTTGCAAAACACTTTTCTGAAAGCCTGGACCAAGCTCGACAGCTTCCAAGGCAACTCCAAGCTCTCCACGTGGCTCTATCGCATCGCCGTCAACGAGAGCCTCGACTTCCTGCGCAAGCAGAAGGTCAGGCAGCAGATGGCTGGCGAGTTCGACACCAAGGTGGCCTCGCGCCTGATGGCCGACGACTACTTCGACGGCGACCGCGGCAAGGCCCTGCTCCACGAGGCCGTGGCCACGCTGCCGGCTGTGCAGCAGGCCGTGTTCAACATGCGCTACTTCCAAGAGATGCACTACAAGGATATAAGCGAGGTGATGAACGCCACCGAGGGAGCTCTCAAGGCCTCCTACCACATAGCAGTTAAGAAAATTACGGAATATATACAGCGGCACGATTAAACCGTCGCGCCCGTGCCGCGTCATAAAAAATAAGGATTAATATAGTGCAATGACAGAAGAATTGAACGAATTGAAATACTTGGAGGACAAGTTCCGCCACGACACGGGCTTCACCGTGCCTGACGGCTACTTCGAAGGGCTCACCGCAAGGGTGATGAGCCAGCTGCCCGACACCGCCACGCCGCCACGCCGCAGACGCAACGTGTGGCTCCGCCCGATGATTGCCGCCGCCGCGAGCCTGGCGCTCATCATCGCCATGGCCGCCACAATACTCTCGCCATCGGCCCGGCAGAGCCAGAAGCAGCCGGTTGTGGCCCACAACGCCAAGGCCGACACCCACGAGGACGCCATCGACGCCACCGCCGACTACATAATGATGGACCGCGACGACATCTATTCATACATAACCGAGTAAACCGAGCCAATGAAGCACATCATACTCACACTCACGCTGCTCATCCTCGCCACCGGCTTGCAGGCCCAGCAGCGCCACCCCAAGTTCAACCCCGACGAGTTCAACCGCCGGCTGGAGCAGTACATCATCACCGAGGCCCATCTGACACCCACCGAGGCCTCGGCTTTCTTCAGGGAATATAAGGAGATGAACCGCCAGACACGCCGCCTCTTCAACAAGCAGAAACAGCTGAAAGCCAACAAGCCCTCCACCGAGGCCGCATGCAAGAAAGCCATAGAGGACTTGGACAACAACGAGATACAGATGAAGCAGATACAGAAGCGGTTCCACCTGCGCTTCGTCAAGCTGCTCGGCGCCTCGAAAACCTACGATGTGCTCAATGCCGAGCAGCGGTTCTTCCGCAAGAGCATGAAGCGAGCCGCCAAGCAGAAGTAGTTAAGGAGTATGGAGTAAGGAGTTAAGGAGTTAAGGAGTATGGAGTAAGGAGTTAAGGAGTTAAGGAGTAAGGAATAAGTTTTACGCCAACTCTCAACCCTCAATCCTCAATCCTCAACTCTCAACCCTCAATCCTCAATTTTCAATTCTCAACCCTCAATCCTCAATCCTCAATCCTCAAACCTCAATGAACCTTCAGAAAGCCTTATCTTTCCTGCTGTTTTCCTTTGTTTTCCTTTCCGTCGCCGCATCGCCGAAGCGCGAGTTCCGCGGCGCGTGGATTCAGTGCGTCAACGAGCAGTTCGTCGGCCTGTCCACCGGGCAGATGCAGCAGACGCTCACCTCGCAGCTCGACGAGCTGAAGCGCGACGGTGTCAACGCCATCATTTTCCAAGTACGAGCCGAGTGCGACGCCCTCTACAAGAGCGACAAGGAGCCGTGGAGCCGATTCCTCACGGGGCGGCAAGGTATGGCGCCCAGCCCCTATTGGGACCCGTTGGAGTGGATGGTGGCCGAGTGCCACAAGCGCGGCATGGAGCTTCACGCGTGGATCAATCCTTTCCGCGCCAAGACCAAGACCACCCGCGAATTGGCCAACAACCACATAGCACTGACCCATCCAGAGCGCGTGTTCACATACGACGGACTCTACATCCTCAACCCAGGCATAGCCGAGAACCGCGAGTATATATGCAGTGTGGCGGCCGACATCGTGCGCCGCTACGATGTTGACGGACTCCACATCGACGACTACTTCTACCCCTACCCCGCCGCCGGACAGACCATCGACGACCGCGCCCAGTTCGCAGCCTCAAACAACGGCATACGCGACATCGGCGACTGGCGACGCGACAACGTCAACGTCTTCATCAAGCAGCTGGCCGACACCATCCACCGCGTGAAGCCATGGGTGAAGTTCGGTGTCAGCCCCTTCGGCATCTACCGCAACGCCAAGAGCGCGCCGGGCATAGGCAGCGACACTCGTGGACTGCAAAACTACGACGACCTCTACGCCGACGTGCTGTTGTGGGTCAACAACGGATGGGTGGACTACTGCGTGCCACAGCTCTACTGGCAGATAGGCCACAAGACAGCCGACTACAAGACGCTCATCCGCTGGTGGAACAAGTATGCCTCCAACCGTCCGCTATTCATAGGCGAGGACGTGGAGCGCACGGTGAAGTATGCCGACCCCAAGAACCCAAGACGAAACCAGATGCAAGCCAAGCACGAGCTCCACGAGCAGATGAAGAACGTCGGCGGCACGGTGCTGTGGTATGCCAAGGCCGTGGCCGACAACGTGGGCAACTACGGCACAGCCCTGCGCACACGCTACTGGACCACCCCCGCGCTGCAGCCCCTCATGCCATGGCTCGGCGACAACCGCCCGGGCAAGCCGAAGAAGGTGGCCGTGGTGTGGACCGCCGACGGGCCGATACTCTTCTGGCAACCGCCCAAGGAGGAGCACGGCGCCGACAGCGTGCGCCAGTATGTGGTCTACAAGTTCGGGCCAAACGACAAGGTCGACCTCGACGACGCGTCGAAGATAGTGGCCATCACAGGCAACACCATGCTCCGCCTGCGCTACGTCGATGGCAGCAAGAAATACACCTACTGCGTAACAGCCCTCGACCGGCTGCAAAACGAGAGCAAACCAGTGAAGAAGAAAGTGAAGTTGTAAGCCCCCACAAACCATCACTCAAAGTTCAATAATTTATATAACCATAGGGGGTGTATCAAAAAGCCTTTAACGTATAACACCATAGAATCAAGCCTTGATTTCTCCCACTGCAGGGGCCGCGCCTTGTGCCGGCCCTAAAACAATGTCTTTACCGCTTTTAAATAGGTCGAACATTAATTAGGGCCGGCACAAGGCACGGCCCCTGCAGTGGGAATTATGATACACCCTCGTCTGCTGAATGTTCGCCACGACGCGGGCATGATAAATCATGCCCCTACGAGTTCCTAAAGTTCAAATAAAGAATGCCCTCTTTGTGGGGAAAAACCAATGCTTCGGAGGGGCGAAAGCAATGGTATGGAGGGGCAAAAGAGCCTCCTTTGATCTCACAATGCTATAGAAAAAGCTCATTTTCTACGTAGAGTGTGATCCTAAGCTACGCAGTGAAATTTGAAGGCATAAATTCACTGACTTGTGTTGACGGTGCTTTATGGCATACTGATAATCTTTCTTTTTACATAATAACACATCAAATAGGTCGAATGGGTGCATATTTGCTGTATCATTAAACATTTTTAAAGATTTTTGTGGTTATTCCCTAAATTTTTATATCATTTTCGCTTGTGCAATTATTTTTATTTACTAATTTTGCACTGATATTTATTTAATTTTAATTCTCCTAAAGCATGTGCCAATGAGAAAACTAAAACTTTTTTTGCTTACCTTGATACTCATATTGGGGGGGGGTAAATTTCACGCAAGCTGAAGAGACCGTTGTTGAAAACTACACCGTTGACTTCCAAACCGGTTTCAACAACACGGCCAACATCAGCTTCCCGTATGTGGGATGGAGGCACATCAAAGCCTCATCTTCAACCTACAACAACGCCTACAGCCGCACCAGCCGCCAGGGAGTGAGCAACAGCTACGCCCTCGGCTACAGCCGCACGCAGCCCGACGGCGTGATGGACTTGCTCGTAACGCCTGTCGTCTACGACTCGCTCACGATGTATGTGAAGCGTTACGGCACAAGCTCAAGCTACACGTCCAACCTCGAGTTCTACAAAGTGACCGAGACCGACGGCACACTCACCATCGGCGACAAGATCGACGTAACCCTGCCCACACTGACCAGCACCATGCAGCAATTCAAAGTGCCCGTCAGCTCGACTGGCGAGCGCATCGGCATCCGCATGAGCTACGTCTACATCGACAACCTCGCCTCGCCCAAGGCAACCTACAACACAGTCTATGGCATGCAAATCACCAGCGTCAGCTGGAACCAGAGCCAGGCCGGCTACAGCAACAGCCAAGCTCTTGTAGACGAGGAAGACAGCATCAAGGCCGCCTACAACGTCAGCATACGCAACACTGGCGACTTTGCCCTAAGTTCTGGGCTTGAGAACTACAGCATCACGCTCTACGACCCCGAAAACGACAATGCAGTGGTGGCCACTGTGCCCATCACCAAGGCGACATCGCTCAATGGCACCAGCAGCAGCAACATTGTCTCGGGCAAGGTGTCCTACGCCAACCACAAGAACCCGTTCCGCCTCTACTTCCGTGAGAACCTGTCCGGCACCGAGTTTGAATACTCCAGCTCGGCACGCAACTCCAGCACGCCGCTCATCACGCCCGTGCCCCACGAGCCACTGATGTACGTCAATCGCGCCTACTCCGACACACTGAAGAACGGCCAGACGATAACATTCCCCACCAACTCCACGGCCAACAACCTGAAGCGGGATGCCAACGCCAACCCAACCACAAAGACTTACACCATCTATAACACTGGCGGGTCGACGCTGAGGTTAAGCAATGTAACAGTCAGCGACGGCTTCACGGTCAGCGCGCCCGACACGGTGGCCGCCCTCAAAAACGCCTCTATGGTCATCGGCATCGACAAGACCACCGCTGGAAACAAGAAGGGCACACTCTCGTTCACCACCAACGAGGCGGGCAACCCCACCTACACCTACAATCTGGAAGGGCTGATCGTCGACTCCACCGCATTCTGGGAGGGAGTGCTTACCTACGTCTACCAGACTGTTCCCGATGGCTTCGTCAACGAGAACACCCACTGGACGGAAAATGGCAACCACATGAACCTTATGCCCGAAAACGAGGGCAACAGCTATGGAATATCCACACAAACCCTGTATTCGACCGAAGGCAAGCTCATCACCCCGCTGCTCAACGTCGACAGCCGTGGAATAGAGTTCCTCGCAGCGCCTTACAATTACGACTACACCACTGGTGAAGCCCACGTGACCGTCTACTACTCCACCGACCGCAAGACGTGGACCGCGCTGAAGACCTACTCCTCAGCCGACGGCTCACTGCCGGTGAACCCCGTTACTCCGCCGAGGAGCAGCGTGAAGTATAGCTATACCCACTTCAGCATCACCGACATTCCCGCAGGTCATTATTATATTGGCTTCGATGGCGCCAACGTCATGATTGACGACATCATCTGCGAGGGCGGACGCGTTGAGCTGGCCCACGACGTGTTGCTCGTGTCGCAGAGCCTGCCCACATCGGGCAAGGTGAACCGCGAGAGCGACGCCAACATCGAGGTGAGGAACACCCTCAACCAGACGGAGCGGAACGCCACGATTAAATTCGTGGTTGGCGACAAGGTTGTGGAGACGCGCACCGACTCCATCAGCGGCAACACCACCGAGAAGTACTACTTCACCTATTATCCCGACCAGGCTGGAACATTCAAGACCTACATCGCCATCGACTTCGGCGACGGCTACACCGTGTCGACCGACACCGTCGACCTCGTTGTCAGCGCCGAGGACGGCAACCGCACCGTGGCCTTTGCCGACCTGAAGACCACCGACAACTATGCCCCTGTCACCGTGAGCCAGATGGTCTCGGAGTCGGAGGTGATCTACTCGCCAGACCAGATAGGCATCGCCAAGGGTGATGTCATCAAGGGCATAACCTTCAAGGGTGCTATGGGAGGCGCCTCCAGTTGGGTCTTCAGCTTCGACGACTTCAAGGAGAACGTCAGAGTGTGGGTCAATGTGGTCGACTCCGACAAGGTGCTCACCGCAGGCAGTGCCCTGCCCGACACGCTCGCCATGAAGAAGGTGTACGACGGCCAGCAGACCATAACCAAGGCCGGCACCCTCACCAACTCTTACGTGGTAGTGGAGAGCGCCGATGTGCTGAAGTTCATGTTCGACGAGCCCATCGTCTACAATGGCGGTTATCTCGACTTCGTGTTCAAGGCCGCCATCGACAGCATAAGCTATGCCCCGGCACAGGCTTACTACATCTCCGACAAGACCGACAAGGATCACGCCATGTCGCGCGCCACGTCGACGGAGGCCTACCTCAGCACTTCGAGGTTCACCGTGCGCAGTCTGCCAGTGGCCTACTTCGAGGTGGAGTCGAAGGTCGACACCATCTCCGGCACCATCACCGACCGCAAGAACAACTCTGCTCTCGACAGCGTGGTGGTAACACTGACCCACGGAGGCATCGTCTACACCGACACCACCGACACTGAGGGCAAGTACTCGATACCCATCTACGAGACCAACTACGACTACGAAGTGGCAGTGGCGAGAGACGGCTACTATCCCGTCTACGAGACGCTCACCATCAACGCCGACACCGTGAGGAACTATCAGCTCAACCCCTCCGGCACACTCTACATGGAGTCGTCGAGCATCCCCACCACCGGCATGGTCAACCACAAGATCACGGCCAAGGCTGTCGGTGTCAACTTCAACGCCGAGCCGCAAGCCGACTACACTGCCAAGTTCTATGTGGCGGGCGAGGCTGTGGCCGAGGGCACGCCCCACGACACTATAGCCACCCAGGCCAAGAGCGAGTTCACGTTCCAGTTCACTCCCCACACCGCCGGCACATTCCCTGCCTACATCGAGTTTGCCACTGGCGAGAGCACCTACACGTCTGACACCGTGCAAATCGTCGTCTCGGCGGAGAGTCTGAGCGGCACTGTTCAGGTGGGCGATTCCACCTATATGAACAACGGCAGCGTGCCAGCCTCCATGGTCAACAAGAACACGCAGTCGGAGGTGATCTACACAGCCGACCAAATCGGACTTGCCGCCGGCACCAGCATCACCAAGCTCTACTACAAGAGCTACTGCAACACCAACAAGACCATCAACTCTCACATCATCGTGTGGATGGAGAACGTCGACGATGGCACCATCATCACATCGACCAACGCCACAGCCCGCGACACCGCCCAGATGACGAAGGTGTGGGAGGGCGACAAGGTGTTCGAGACGAAGCATGGAAGCCAAGCCCAGCCCGACTCGCTCTTCACCTTCACCCTGCCCCAGGCGTTCCAGTATGGCGGACAGAACCTGCGCATCGTTGTCCACACCTACTCCGACAACTTCCAGGGCGCGTTCTACTTCATGTCCGACAGCCGCTCCACCAACAAGTCGCTCTATCGCACCAACGACAACGTGTCGACCATGCTCAGCCGAAGCTTCAGTGTGTTCAACTACATTCCTGTGGCATTCCTTGAGTACAGCTCGCCCAAGATGTATGGCGTGGTGCGCACTGCCGACAGCACCGCTGTGGCCGGAGCCACCGTCAAGCTGCAGAGCGACGAGGTGGTCTACACTGGCACCACTGCCGAGGACGGCACCTACTCCATCGACGTGGCGCAGGGCGCGCTGACCTATCTCGCCACAGCAAGCGCTGAGGGCTACCTGACCGACTCCATCTACGATGTCGACTTCCCGGCCGGCAACGTGGAGATGGACTTCACCCTGCGCGAGATACCTGTTCTCTCTGGCGCGGTAGTCAGCGGCACCGACTCCATTGTCGGAGCAGTGGTTACGCTGAGCAGGGGCGACGTCGTGCTGACCGACACCACCGACGCCCACGGCATCTACTCCATCCAAGTGGCGCAACCCGAACTGACCTACACGGCCAACGTCAGCGCCGACGGTTATCTGCCGGGCGAGTTCAATGGCATCAAGGTGGAGCAGAGCGCGACGAGAGACTTCGAGCTGAAGGCCATACCAGTGCTCAGCGGCGCTGTTACCGATGGCGTTGACTCTATAGCCGGAGCCACCGTAACGCTCAGGAGCGACACAGTGGTCTACACCGCCACCACCGACGCCCACGGCATCTACTCCATCAGTGTGCCGCAGATTGAGCTCACCTACAGTGCCACTGTCGCTGCCGACGGCTATCTGCCCACAGCTGAGGACAGCATCACCGTCAGCGAGGACACGAAGAAAGACTTTGTGCTGCGCAAGGTGCCTGTGCTGAAGGGCATCGTCAGCAACATCGACGACCAAACGGCCATCGGCGGAGCCACAGTTACGCTCAAGAGCGACACCGTGGTCTACACCGCCACAACCGACGCTGAGGGAGCTTACACCATCAGCATAGCCACTCTGCCTGAGGCCAACCTCACCTACGAAGCCACATTCGCAGCCGACGGCTACCTCGCCAGCACCGTCGCCGGCATTGCGATGGCAGATGGCGACACCACCGTCAACGTGGCGTTGCAGCCCACCACCGTCAGCGTAACCGTTCCCGCCTCGGGCTGGACCACGTTCAGCTACCGCACGGCTCTGGAAATGGCCGAGGGTGTGAAGGCTCACATCGTGGTGAATATGTCGGAGAGCTACGTCCAGACCGAGCAAATCACCGGCACGACGCTCAACGCCACCGAGGGCTACCTGCTTGAGGCCACGCCGGGCACCTACACGTTCACCGTTGTGGCCGACGCCAACGCCACCGCCACCACCAGCCTGCTCGTGGGAACTCCTGACTCAGCCTACACCGTAACCTCCGCTGAAGTGGGCAAGGTGCTCACCTTCACCCAGAAGGATGGCGACAATGGCTTCCAGAAGGCTGCCGAGGGCACCGTGGTGGCCAAGAACCACGCCTACCTGCGCGTCAAGGACGGTCTGGCCAATGTGGGCGACTTCCTCAAGGCTGGCACCGACGACGTTACTGCCATCCGCGGCATCAACGCCATCGGCCTCGACGAGACCAAGCCGATGTACAACCTCCAGGGCACTCGCGTTCAGAAGTCCTACCGTGGAGTTGTGATACAGAACGGCAAGAAGTATATCAAGAAGTAACACTACCGCTCGTTTTCCCATCAAGCGCTCCACAATCGGGGTGCTTGATGGGGAAACTTCTCTTTTACCACATCATTTTATTATTAGACAGTAATTATTCATGGAAAAGAAACATATTCTTTTTTTGATGCTCGCTGCACTGCTGCCGCTGCTCGCCTTTGCTCAGGAGCCAGAGGCCGTGGAATTGCAGGACGCAAATCAAAGCGCGTCGCCAAAGGCCACGGTCGAACAGCCAGCCTACCTTGCGCCATTCGCCCCCATCGCGACTGGTTTAGAGGCTGACAGAAGCCGCGCCGTGAGCCTCAACAAGAAAGCCGCGCCCGCGAAGAGCCCGGCCTTGGCCGAGGCCACCGACACCACCGTGCTGTGGGGCCACGTCATCACCGGCACCAATTTGGGCAGCATCACCAGGCCCTCCATCGTGCAGTTCTCCACCTCGCCGTCCACCACCTATTCGTTCCTGTGGACCAACAATGTGAGCAACCTGCTGCTCTCGAGCACCTTCTGCGAGGACTACATCCACTTTGCCGAGGTCTACATGAGCGGCCAGCGTTGCATCGAGCACAAGACATCGACGAAGACGTGGACCGAGGTTTCCCACACCGACCGCATCTACTCCTGCGACATACAGTCCACTTGCTCGGCTTGGGACCCGCAGACGCGCCTCGTCTATGGCCAGTTCTACGCCAACAACTACGACAGCGTTGAGTTTGCAACCGTCGACTTCGAGCATCTGCAGCGCACTGGCGGCCGCACGGCGATACGCACCGTCCACACCGACGGAACCGACAGCATATTCGTGGTGCTGGCTTTCAACGACGCTGGCAAGCTCTATGCCGTAACCAGTGGCGGCTCGTTCATGCAAGTTGACAAGACCACCGGCCTCGGCACCGTGGTTGGCTCGGTAGGCTTCAAGCCCACCACCAACCTGCAGGCCATGGCCTACGACAAGAAGAACAACCGCTTCCTGTGGAATGGCATACGCCGCGTGCAGGTAACAGCCGACAGCATCGCCTCCGTGTCGTCGCTCTACAGCATCGACCCCGCCACGGGCCATGCCACCAAGATCTACGACATGCCCGGCAACGCCGAGTTCATCAGCCTCTACGTGCCCTACACCCCCGACACACAGGCCCCCGACACCGTAACCGCGCTGACCACCACGTTCGCCCCAGGCAGCACCACCGGCACCGTGTCGTTCACCATGCCCACAACCTCAGTCGACAGCACCGCCCTCAGCGGCAACCTGAAGTGGACCCTGAAGAGCGGAGCCACCATCCTGGCCACTGGCGAGGCAGCCCCCGGCGCGGCTGTGTCGCAGCAGGTAACGGTGGAGCGTGGCTACACCACATTCCATGTCACAGCCTCCAACGCTGCCGGCGAGAGCCGCGAGGTCCACACTGCCAACGTGTGGATAGGCTTCGACGTGCCCAATCCCGTGCAGTCGACGTCGCTCGCCATCGACCAGACCACCGGCGCCCTCACGCTGTCGTGGAAGAAACCCGACGTGGGCATCCACGGCGGCTACCTCGGCAACATGACCTACAACCTGAGAGCCTACCCCGGCGGCACTGAGGTCAACGCCGTGGCCGACACCATCTACGCCACCACAGTCTCAGGCGACGTGCTCACCGCCTACTACTACGACGTAACGCCGGTGTCGGAGATTGGCGAGACCGGCGAAACCACGCGCACAGTGCGCAAGTGGTTTGGCCAGTATGTGGAGATACCATATCTTGAGACGTTCGACGACGCGGCGTCGCTCGACCCATGGTACATAACCAGCTATTACGTCAACAGGACGTGGACGTGGAGCACTTATATGCCCAGCTACATGACGAGCAGGGCACCTCACTACGATGCCAACTCAAGTGGAAGAAACGACGCCTGGCTCATGTCGCCCTACATGAAAATGAAGAGCGACCGGAAGTACATCATCACTTTCGAGACCACCATCACCGTCAATCCCAACAGCGCCTCAATCGACCATCAGCACCTCTACAACCTCTACTTCGGCAAGTCGCGCTCCAAGGAGAACACGCTCCTCGCCGACTCTATATGGCAGACCACGGTGACCAACCAGCAGGTGAACTGGCGATTTGTCGTCGCCCCCGACTCCGACGGCCTCTACAGCTTCGCCATACGCGACATAACGCCAAAGGTTACCTTCTCCAACTCCCTATACTTCGACAACTTCAAGGTGCAGACCTACGGCCTCTACGTCGGCCCCGACTCCTGCCGCAACCTGACCATCACCCCGGCTGAGCGCGGCGAGCTCGCGGCCACCATCACCTTCACCACGCCGACGCGCACCATGGCAGGCGACCAGCTGACCTCGCTCACCGGAGCCTACGTCATCCGCGACGACTCGGTGGTGGTGAAGCATTTCGACACGGCCACGCCCGGCGAGACGCTCACCGCCGTCGACAACACCGTGCCCACCGACGGAAACCACACCTACACCGTCTATGCCACCAACGAGGCGGGCGACGGCGTGAAGTTCGACTCCACAGCCTACATCGGCGTCGACATTCCTCTGCAGCCGCGCCCGCTGAAGCTCATCAACAACGGCGACGGCACGGGCGTGTTCCAGTGGGAGGAGCCATCAGAGGTGGGAACCCACGGAGGCTACGTCAACCCCGCCGACCTGACCTACAACGTCTACTATCTTAACGGCTCATACGCCACGCTGCGACAGACTGGCGTCACCGCCAACTATGCCAACGTCAGCATATCCAACACTGGCTCTCAGGCCCGCTGCTACTACCTCGTCTCGGCAGTGTCGCGCGCCGGCGAGGGGCAGCTCGTCATCTCGCCCTACACTCTGAGCGGAGCGCCCTACGAGACACCCTACAAGGAGTCGTTCAGCGACGCCACCTTGTCGACCACACCGTGGATTGCCAACGCCTACAACAACAACGCCTTCACGGTCATATCCGACCAGAGCTACGACAGCGACAACGGAGCCATCAGCTTCACCAACGTCTCGGGTGGCGTGGGGCAGTGCACGCTGCTCTCTCCGAAGGTCTCGCTCGACAACTGCGTGCAGCCCTCGATCAAGATCAACTACTACGCGCGGCCAAAGCGCAACATCAAGTTCAGCTTAGGCATTGAGAAGCCCAACCAGGACATCGTCTATCTCGACACCATCGACTTCAACTCCATGTCGGGCCAGGCGTCGTGGAAAGAGGCCAAGGTGAGCCTCAACGAGTTCAAGAACCTGCCATACATCCGCGTGGCCATCTTTGTGGAGAACAAGCTCGTGGGCACCACCTTCATCGTCGACAACATCCGCGTGGAGAACGAGTTTGACAACAACCTCGCCATCAACCTCCACACGCCCGCCATCACCCACCGGGGCAAGACCATAAAGGCCCGCGCCACGGTGAAGAACAACGGCAACAACGACATCAGCGGCTATGAAGTGGCTGTCCGCGCCAACGGCACCGAATTCGCCCGCCAGAGCCTGACCACGACCCTCAGCCCCGACTCCTCGGCGGTGATCGTCTTCGACTACGCCATCGCGCCCACAGCCCCCGACACCATCGTCTTCGACGCTGATGTCTCCACCACCACCGACGACTACGCCGCCGACAACACCTGGTCGCGCACCACGGTGGTGAAGGAGTCGGAGTTTGTGCCCACAGCTCTGGCCGGAGCCAAGTATGGCAGCGTGGTGTCGCTCTCGTGGAACGAGCCCGCCAACACCGACGCCCGCGTAACCGAGGACTGGGAGAGCACCACGCCGTTCACCACCACCGACTTCAGTCCGTGGGATGTCTACGACGGCGACGGCACACAAACCTACCACCCTGCCTACTTCTCCTATCCCGGCATGGGCAAGGCCATAGCCTTCGTCTGCCTCGACAACTCGCAGATCGACGGCATCGACGACTATCCGCAGTACTCCCCCTTCAGCGGCAACCAGTACCTCGCCGACTTCCTCAACGTCGGACAGACCACGCCCAACAACGACTGGCTCATCTCGCCGCTGCTCTCCGGCAAGGCCCAGACTGTGAGAGTTTTTGTGAAGCAACCCGAGGAGGACGCCAGCCTTGAGGAGTTCGAGTTCCGCTGGTCCACCACCGACAACCACCACAACTCGTTCAACTACCGCCTCAACGACACCATCTACAACGCCATACCCGGAATGTGGGGCTATCTCGACGCCGACGTGCCCGACGGAACCAAATACTTCGCCGTGAGAGTAAGGTCGAGCGCTTCACGTCACTTCATGCTCATGATCGACGACATCACCTACACCCGTGGCGGACTGAAGCCCGTGGCCTACAACGTCTATCAGGACGGACGGCTCATCGGCACCGTCAGCGCCACCGACTCAGTCAGTGGAGGCTATGCCTACAGCGTCAACGAGAACGACCCGCACAGCTACAACATCACCGTGGTCTACGACGAGGGCGAGTCGCCGATGAGCAACACCTACAGCACCGACCCGACGGGCATAGCCACCGTCAGGACGGGTGAGGACGCCTGGAGTGCCACCGCCTACGGAGGCCAGCTCTACATCGGCGGGCTGCAAGGCCAGACTGTCATGGTGAGCGACGTGGGCGGCGCGGTCTACTACCGTGGCGCCGCCGACGGCCAGCTGCGCCTCAGCGTGCCCCATGGAGTCTACATCATCCGGGTGGGCAACACCGCCCGCAAGATGGCCATCAAGTAGCAACCACAGCCCACAGACCGGCGCTCAGCAAGCCTCCCCTCCCGTTACAATCAGGAGGGGAGGCTTTATTGTCAATGCGAAGAGCCGCGGCGGCGGTCTGAAAGTGCCTCTTTTGCTATCCTGCCTCAGCTGTTCCACATTTGTGCATCAGCTGAGGCAGGAAAGTGAAACAGCTGAGGCAGGAAAGTGAAACAGCTGAGGCACGATGGCAAAAAAGGCTCTTTCGGACTGTGAGAATGGCTCTGCGGCAACGCAAATATGATGGAACGGAAGTACAATTCGGCCACACTGATGGATAGACACTCAAGTTTAAGAAATCAATTAATCCCAAATCGGTCGTTAAAAAAAGATGAGGCCGGAGGCCTCACCGCTCAATAACCGTGGGTGCTTGCACCCACGGAATCAAAAGCTTTCAAAACTATCGACCCTATCGGGGTCGCCCTACTGTGTCAGGAAGTTGCAAGCTATATAAGTGCGGCGACCCCGATAGGGTCGGGAATTAGATAATCCACTCAGAGGGTGTATCAAATATGAGGCTGGAGGCCTCACCGTAAGATAACCCCCACTCATGCCCGCAGGGCTGAGTGGGGGAATAGCGTAAAGTGAAACATCGACCCGAGAAGGGTCGACGCTGTTGAGCACCTGATTACCAGTCTTTTACGCTTTAGCGGCGACCCTGCTCGGGTCGATTGAATGAGATGTGCTGTATACCCCGCCTCACTTTGCATTCGCAAAGATGAGACGGGGTTAATTTGCGGTGAGGCCTCCGGCCTCATTTTGATACACCCTCTTACCGAGTGGTGATGTCTCCGGCATCATAATTTACCGACACTTCCTAATGACCGATTTGGATTGAAGATTGATTTAAAGATTTTTATGAACTCCCGTTTAACGTGTGAGATTTCAATTCGAAAGTTATGACAAATCTATGATTTCGTAGCTTAAATGCAATAAGAATGTAACATTATAATAATAAACTTCCCTTTCGATATGTTAAAATAACAAAAATAACAAATCTTTGCCTCAGATTTTTTGGAGAATAGACAAAGTCGAAATAACTTTGTCGTGAATAATAATGGCATTTATATTTGGAGGCTGGGCTCGCTCCCTCCGTCAAGATTATCACGTTGACTTATTCCTGTCAACTATATGTTTCACCAACTTTTATAATACTATGCATCTAAAAAGACTCTCTTTGTTGTGTTTGGCCGTAATGCTGTTGCTGCCATTCACGGCAGCGCGTGCCGACGACATCCCCGCCGCTGTGCTTTCTACCGACGCCTCCGGCGACATGACGCTGACATTCACTTTCATCCCCGACACCACTACGCTGGTAACCACTGGCGAGGGTGCCTACGCCCTTCCCCCTGTGGCCTACAAGGATGATGGGTCGTTGTCCAGTTCCATGCCTGGCTGGGTCAAGACTTCCACCATTAGAGAAAAGATCACCCACGCTGTGGTAGACTCCTCATTCGCGGCTGCAAGACCCACAAGCTGCTGCTACTGGTTCTACGCATTGCGTAACATCACGCAAATCACCGGACTGGAACACCTCAACACCTCGCAGGTGAAAGACATGAACAGCATGTTTAAGAACTGCTCCAGTTTGACGCAAATCGACGTCTCCCACTTCGTTACCGACAGCGTGGAGAGCATGGTCAGTGTGTTCGACGGTTGCAGCGTGCTGGCATCAGTCGACCTGTCAAACTTCAACACCTCACGGGTAAAAGACTTCTCCCGCATGTTTTGCTATGACTACGCCCTCACTTCACTCGACCTCAGCCGTTTCGATCTGAATAGTGCCAGCGGCACCCAGCCCTACTATCGGTTGCTGATGGACTGCAACGGGCTGAGGCGGCTAAAGGTGGGCAACAACGAGTTCGCCACCGCAGGAGCCTACGACCCATTCGAAGGTGTGGGCACGGCCTCCCTACCCTGCCGCTTGATAGTCGGCCAGAATTTCAACCGTAGCATTCTCGGCACCAAGCAAGGCAACTACTACCTCTGGAATGGTGGCTACTTTGCTGAGCCTCAGGTGGACATTCCCATCCCCGAAGGCTACAGCCCAGCTGCTCGCTTCAGTGGCGACGGCACTACGCTCAACTTCACCATCGTGCCCGACAGTGCCCTCACAACCGCCGGCACCTACGCGATACCCGAAGGCCGCGTGGCACCGGGATGGAGCACCGCGGCGGCAGGCATACAGAAAGTGGTGGTCGACACCGCATTCGCCAACTGCCAGCTCACTTCGATGTACAAGTGGTTCTATGGCACCGCCGTCAACGACATCGAGGGTCTGGAGAACCTCAACACTTGGTCGGTGACCGACATGGACAGCCTCTTCTGCAACGACCGCGCCCTCACCGCCACACCCGACTTCACAATTCTCGCCACCAACTCAGTAACCACCATGGCCGGAATGTTCGAGGGCTGCACCGCACTGGCCAACGCCGACCTGAGCGCCCTCTCTACAGCCAAGGCCACCGACCTAAGTCGTCTCTTATTTGGCTGCACCGCCCTCGCCAGCCTCGACATCAGCCAGCTGAACATATCGTCGGTGGCCACACGCGCCGACAGCACCACTGGCTGCAAGCAGATGTTCGCCGGATGCACTGGCCTGAAGAGGGTCTACGCCGGCAACAACTATTTGGCCAAGATATCCCTGGCCGACTCCGTGTTTGGTGGCGTGGGCAGCCAGACGGCTCCATGCGACCTCGTTGTAACCAAGGACTTCGACCACAATGTGCTCGGCACCGAGCAGGACGGAGCCCAGCAGTGGCAAGGCGGATGGTTCCGGGCCGTAGAGGACAGCATACCCGTCATCGTTTTGCGCTCGCCCTCACGCACCAAGAAGACACTGACGCTCACCTACATGCCCGACACCACCACGCTTAATGCCAGCAGCAAGCGCACCGATGGCGTCTATGCCATGACCGACCTCTACTCGTTCAGGACCCGCATCCCTGTCGACACCGTCATCATCGAACCCGTGTTTGCCAAGTACAAGCCCACCAGCATGAAGAGTTGGTTCCGCAACACGCGCCTGAAGAAGATCATCGGCCTGAAATATCTCAACACCTCTGAATGCACGACGATGAACAGCATGTTCTACCAATGCGGCGCCGACAGCATCGACGTAAGCCACTTCAACACGTCGAAAGTTACCGACATGTACTTCATGTTCCATAGCGCCAGCATGAGTGCGCTCGACGTGAGCGGCTTCGACACCCGCAACGTAACCAACATGGGCAGCATGTTCCGCAATTGCGCCAAGCTGAAGCGCCTCGACCTCAGCCACTTCAACACAGCCAACGTTACGATGATGGCCTATATGTTCTCGTCCAGCACCGCCTTGGAGGAACTCGACCTGAGCAGTTTCAACACCGAGAACTGCATCAACATGGAGGGAATGTTCTTGAAGTGCACAGGTCTGCGCACAGCCAACCTGAGCAACTTCAACCCGAAGAATGTGAGGTTCTTCCGCAACATGTTCGGCAACTGCAGCAACCTCACAACCCTCAACCTTGGCGACAACTTCACGACCGAGTCGGCCACGGAGATGGACAACATGTTCAACGAGTGCAACAAGCTTGAGGCTCTTAACACCGCAAAGTTCAACGCCAGCCACGTGGCCGACCTCTCCGACATGTTCCACAACTGCAACGCGCTGAAGACCCTCGACCTGAGCAACTTCAACACCAACAGCTGCAAGACAATGACTGGAATGTTCGAATACTGCACAGTGCTCGACGGTATCGACGTGTCGGCGTTCAGCACCGACAGCGTAACCGACATGCGCTTCCTGTTCGCTTACTGCGAGGGGCTGACCAAGCTTGACCTTCGCAAGTTCAACATGGCGCAGGTTACACAAATCTCCGACATGTTCCGCGGCGACCGGTCGCTCGTAACGCTGCTCCTGCCCGACGACTTCTACACTGGCACTCAGGGCGGATTGGATTATCTTTTCCAAGGCTGCGCAAGCCTCCGCGACCTCGACGTGAGCCACTTCCGCACCACTGGCCGTGCAAACTTCTCGTATATGTTCAATGGATGCGCCAGCCTCACCACCCTCGCCGTCGACAGCTTCGACATGTCATCGGCCACCAATATGGAAGGCATGTTCTTAGGCTGCTCATCGCTGCAAAAGCTCAATGTGAGCGGCTTCAACTCAAGCAAGGTCAAAAACATGCACAGTCTATTCGAGGGCTGCAAATCCCTACGCGCCTTGGACCTCAGCGGATTCAGCCTCGACAGCCTCAGCAGTTATGGCATACAGAGGCTCGCCTACGGATGCTCGGGTCTGAAGCTGCTCAACGTGGGCGACAACACATTGGAAAAGGCTGGAGAGACCGACTCGCTGTTCTATCAAGTGGGCACGGTGGCCGACCCATGCTGCCTGGCCTACACCGACAGCTTCGATGTGGCGGTGCTCGGCACACCCACCGATGGCGTCTACTCTTGGAACAACGGCATCTTCGGCAACACGCTGACACTAAGCGAGACCGACAGCGTAGCCCCAATAGTTCGCGCCAACGTGGCTCGAGTGCTGGTGCGCCGCACACTCAATGGTGGCAACTGGTCGACGATATGCCTGCCATTCGCCATGACTGGCGAACAAGTTGAGGCAGCCTTTGGCAGCGACGTAGAGATGGCCGAATACACGGGCTGGACGCCACAATACGCCGTCCAAGGCGACCAGCATCCCAACGACATCACAATCAACTTCACAACCTTTAATCCCTCTGACGGTATGGCGGCCAACCATCCGTATCTCATCAAGACTAAGAGCGACATCAGCACCTTCACGGCGGCTCAAGTGGCTCTCAGCCCCGACGAGCATCCGACCATCACCGTCGGCGAGGGCGAGACGCAAGGCTCATTCATCGGCAACTATTCCGCCGGATTCACAGTGCCTGCTGAAGACCTCGTCCTTGAGGACAGCGTCTTCAAGTATTCTGCTGGTGAGACGAGTCTGTTGGCCTTCCGCGGCTACTTCAACCTTGCCAAGGTGCTCGGCTCGTACTACGACGACGCCTCAACCGCCACGGTCGGCATAGCCATCGACGACACTCCCACTGGCATCAGCAACGCCACAGCCACTGGGGTCAATGGCCGCAAGGTGGTGGCCACATACAATATGAATGGCCAGATGGTGGGCTCACGGGCCAAGGGAGTGGTGATACGCCGCTACTCTGATGGCTCCGTCAGCAAAATGATAGTTCGATAGAGGCCATTCAGCCAGGCCATAACAGCAAAGGCCGGAGTTGCACTTAGAGGCAAGCTCCGGCCTTTTTTCATCCCCCCCACGAAAAAAGCCCCGCCGCGTCATCACGACGCAGCGGGGCTAAGACTAAATGTATTTGAAAAAAGAATATTAGAAGTGTCCATTCGGTGTTTTTGTGGGTATGGGCCGGCTGTTACCAGTTGTCGTCCCACTGCGTGGCGCCGAGCTGCTCTCCTTTCTGAGTTTTCTCCAAGCCCCAGAAGCTCTGGGTGGTCTCGGCCTCTTCCTCCTCTTCTTCTATCCACACTCCCGGCTTGCCCTCGGCGTAGTCGTTGGAGTGCTCCACGAGCATGACCGGCTCGGTGCTGATGGCGCAGATTGCTGGCTTGATATATGTCTTTTCCATCTCGTTGTGTCTTTTAGGTTGTGTTTACTTTACTACTACTTTCACAGCATTGACCAAGTACAGTCCTGCCGGCACTCTTACGTCGCGACTCCGGCCCGCTGCGAGCGAGAGCGTGGCCATGGTCTGCCCTGCGAGGGAGACTATGCTGTAGCGGCCACCCCGCGCTGAGGTGATGGTTATCAGGCCCTGCCCCGCGCTAATGCCGTCGCTGCCATCCACAACCTCATCGATGACTGTGGCGGTGGGGTTCTCGCCCACGGCGACACTGAACTGCGCGAGCTTCGCCCCAGCTGTGCCCTCGTAGGTGTAGTAGGCCCGGAAGGGGAGCACCTTGGCGGTGGTGTAGCGTGCGGCGAGGCTGCGTGAGTTCCAGAAGCCCTCGCGTGCGAAGTAGAAGATGGGGCTTGTGGCTTTCGGGAGCTCCTGCCCCGCGAATGTGCCTGCCATGGTGAACACGACGCTGCCGCCGTCGCTGAGTGTGCCGGTGGACGTCTCGGTGGATGTGAACGCGAGCGGAGCCGGCTGAGTGGCTGAAGTGCGGACGATGTTGGAGCCGTACTGCCTGAGTGTGAATGTGATGTCGTCGGCGTCGCTGAAGTTGGTCTTCAGACAGAAAGCATACGGCTCGTTGGCGGTGGTCTGCGCCGTCGTGATGGGCGAGAAGTAGCCCGTGGGCACGGCCTCGTTGATGTCGCCAGCGTCGCTGATGGCGTTGTCGGTGTTCATCTTCAGTATGGTGAACTCACTGCCGTCGGCGTCGCTGAACACGCCATCCTGTATGTTGTCGAGCACGAATGGGAGTATGAATGTGCCGTACTTGTTTTTGCCATACTTGCTGAGCGTTACCTCCCGGTCGTACTTGGCATAGTTGGTGGCTCCCATGCTGATGTCGTAGGGCGAGAAGAAGGGCTGCTTGTCGGTGATGATGATGTTGGCTCCGGCGCGGAACGAGAGGTTGTCCGACCCCTGCTCGGCGTAGGCGAAGTTATCCTGGCTGTGGGTGGTGTTGCGTGGCAGGAACACGAGCAGATTTGGAGCTGTGAACGCAGATGTGATGGCCTCGTAGTCGTCGTCTGTCGAGGTGTAGACCCCGGCGAGCTGCGAGCCCATGTCGATGTAGAGCAACTGGGCGGGGCTGACGCTGGAGGTGGTGCAAGCCTCACTGACGGCGGCGATGGCGTTTTGTATGGAGCTCTGCCCCGATGAGCCGACCGATGTGGTTACCACCGCGCCGTAGAACGCCCCCGTCTCGGCGCTGCCGTAGAAGCTGCTGTCGTAGACGGGCTGCAGCGTGGCAGTGGTGGTGTAGGAGGTGGTGTTGGCGTTGATGGTCATGTCGTAGAAGGCGTGGAAGCGGTGCTGCTCAGCGGTGGTGGGCGCGATGTTGTAGCGCGTCTCGTCGGTGATGACGAGGAAAGCCTGTGTGGTGGCCGTGGCGCCGGCGGTGGGCGTGAGCGTTACCTTCTGGAACGAGCCGTTGGCGGTGGCGCCGGAGAGTGTGGTCTGGTTGGCGTAGTTCTCCAACGTGAAGAGGTATTCGCGCAGTGTGGTGTGGCGTTGGGCCGAGGCCGCTATCTCGTCGGCGTAGGTGCCGGCGTTGTTGTACTTGAACTCCACGTTGCCGGCGTAGTCGACCGATATTTTCTTGCTGTAGTCGTAGTCGGCCACGTTGGCTTTGTCGCTGTAGAGGTTGTTGGAGCCCATGAAGCTGATGGCCTCATCGCCGGTGGTGGCCCCGAGGTTGTGGAGGTTGAAATAGTCTGACTTGACGAAGTTGTAGCGGCTGTGGTGGGAGGCGGCGCCCCAAGGATAGGTGGCGTCGGCATAGTTGCTGCGCAGGTTGGAGAAGGTGAAGTCGACAGCCTGCCCCACCATGTCGGACGGTATCTGGAAGTCGAAAGTGCCGCCGCCCACGGCGAAGTCGGTGGCCGTGAACGTCTGCGTGGCGCGGAAGTCGGGGTTGGCCTCGCTTGTCATCTGCACCTGCATGGAGCTGATGAACGGGTTGAGATATTCCATCTTGACGTCGGCGCGCACAAGGCCAGTGCCGGAGAGCTGCAACTTGATGGCGTCGTTGTTGAGCCCTGTCAACTCATAGCTGCCACTGCCGCTGACTTCGATTGTCTCCACGGGTGTGTCGCCGTCGGTGCCGTACACCGTCAGCGTGTATGGCTGCAGCGTCTGCGCCTCCTCGGCCTCGGAAGCATCTTGAGGCATCACCACAGTGTAGGCGGGGTAGGTGTAGTTGCCAGTCGGTGTGGTTCGGAATTGCAAGTAATCCGTCCAGTTGACGCTTATTGTGCCAGTGGTGAGATAGAATGTGGTGGAAGTGTTGTCGTCATAGTAAGATATTTGCTGGTCGGCGATAGAGAAGTCGTTGGCGTCGCTCAGTGTGGTTGAGGTGGTGAGGAAGTAAACATAACGACCCCTATCCCAATAGCGGCTGATTACGAGATAGTATTTCGTGCCATCGACAACGGTGTAGAGTTTACCATTCTCCTCCACCCATATAGTCTTGCTCGTGGTGCTCCACGACCGCGCGTCGGCCTGCAGGTAGTAGATGGTGCCGCCGGAGGTGTAGGTGATGTAGGTGCCGCCCTCCACCGCTGGCGTGGCCTCGGTGGCGTCCATCTCGGTGGCATAGTGGATGGTGGCCCCGGTGATGCGGTAGTCGAGGTAGATGTCGTTGCCGTATTGGTCGTGGGTCTTGTTGGGCGACTCAATATAGTAGGTGTTGTTGGCCTCGGTGGCGCTGAGGCGGTAGAAGCCCTCGCCGCCCGACCTGACCTGGCTTATCGACTTCTGGCCAGTGTCGGTGGTGGGGAACAGGCCGTCGGAGCTGATGGCTGCCTGCTCATAGAGCCACATCGACGCAGGTATGTCCTTCAGCTGGTCTTTGTGGTAGCCGTTGCGCGTGCTACTGTTTGACGTGCGGCTCTCTATGTAGCCCAAGTCTTGCTTGCCAGTGAGGAAAGGTATCTCCACATAGCTCACGCCCGATGTCCTGACAACCGACGGCTGTGCGGGCACGGTGAACGGAGCCTCGGAGGTGAACTCAAGGAGTATCGACTTGAAGGCCACTGTCTGGTAATGGCTGTTGTCGGAGTCTTGCAGCTTGAAGTAGAGTATGTTGCCCATGTCACCGTCGGTGGTGCTGGTGCGCGTCACCACATACTCCGTGGTGCTCGACTGCTGAGTGGCTCCCATGTTCTGATAGGTGCCAGTTACGCCAGTGTAGCTCCACGTGTCGTTGCTGACGGTGCACTCGCCGAACTCCACGTTGGCCGAGGTGCCGGAGGTGAGAGTGCCTGCGCTGACGACGTTGTTGCGCATGACGATGCGGTAGCGCGTGAACCTCATGCCGCGTGGCAGCGAGATGGTCATGTAGCCGGGCTGAGTCGTGCCGCCGAGCATCACGAGATAGGTCTCGCCCGAGGTGTCCTCGTTGGGTGTGGCGGCGGAATTGGGATAAAGGTTGTTGGCGTGGGATGCCATCAGTCCGTCTGACGAGAGCTCGGGGTAGTCGCCCACGGTAACCGTCAGCGGCAGCTGCTTGTGGCGCCACAGGGCGAAAGCGCCCGAAGCCCATCCGGTCTCGGTGTAGCCCTCGTTGACGGCGGGGATCATGTTGCCCGTAGTCGGACTCACTGTCACGTCCTGAGCCATCGCCGCAAGGCCAAAGGCAAATAGGGTTGACAATAGCGTTAGTCTCTTTCTCATAGTTGTTTTATCGGTATTGTGATTATTGTTTTATATACATATATTCACGCAGCTTGGCTTCTATCGTCTGGTCGACCATCTCGCTTATCACCTCAAGCAGTTCGGTGCGCTCGTCGGCGTACTGCCGGTTGGCTTGGATGTTGCGGTCGGTGCGTTGTTTTGACTTTTTGGTCATGAATGGTTGGTCAGCTGAGAGCGGCTGTTGGTTTAACGGTGCAAAGTTAAGTAGAAAGCCTCCGAGTGGCATTGCAGAAACTTTCAAAGTTATTGCTTTTCTTAACATTCTGCGCCTCCACTGGCTTGCAAATATTTTCACTATTTGCCGCGAAATGCCGATTGCCACTGGCGTTGCCGATGACAGATTTACGCTTTTTAAGCCATTTGTGAACACACATTAAAACGGCTTGAAGTGTCGTTTTTCACGCAATAAATGTTCGTTTTTATACAAGAATTAATTAATTTTGCAAGCATGAAGACCACCCATTTCTAACTAATGTTGTGATAATGAAAGAATATATGTTTAGAATGCAAAGCAGAAGTATATGTTTTTTGTTGTGCGTCGTGGCAATCGCACTTCTAATCAGCTCCTGCGGCGGTGGCGGTGGAAGGAAGTTCACCGCCGGGGAGCGCCACGCCGCCGATAGCATAGTGAGGTCGGCCAAGGGGTTGGAGGGGCTCGACAGCTTGATAAAGGCGATGGACAAGCGGGGCGACAAGCTCGGCCAGATGGTGGCACTGCGCGAGAAAGGCAAACTGCTGCGCAACGAGAGCCAGTTTGCCGCCGCGCTGACCGCCCACAGCGACGGACTGCGCTTGGCCGAGCAAACGGGCGACACGCTGGAGCAGGTGCAAGCCCTCAACAACATCGGCACCGACTACCGGCGCATGGGCATTCTCGACATGGCCCAACGCTACCACTATGGGGCGTGGATGATGGCCAAGGAGTGCAGCGACACGTCGCGAGTGGCGAAGAAGAACCGTGTGGTGTCGCTCAATGGCTTGGCCAACGTCTACCTGACCACCAACAACCTGAGCCGCGCCGACAGCGCACTCAGGCTGGCATTGGCCGGCGAGACGGAGCTGGGCAGCCTGACGGGGCAAGCCATCAACTACGCCAACCTGGGCTCCATCTTCGAGCAACGCAACCAGAACGACAGCGCATGGGCCTACTACCGCAAGTCGATGGAGCTGAACCAGAAAGACGGCAACACACTGGGCATCGCCCTCTGCCACACCTACTTCGGCGACATGCACAAGAAAGCCCACGACTACGACGCCGCGCTGAAGGAATACCAACAGTCGTACGCCATCATGGCCGACTCTAAGGACAACTGGCACGCGCTCAACTCGCTCTTCGCCCTCGCCACGGTGTATGAGCTGAAAGGCGACAACGGCGAGGCGAGGAAATATCTCGACAGGGCGAAGCGGGTGGCGCAAGACATAAAGAGCAACGAGCACTTGGCCGAAATCTACCGTCTATATTATAAGATGTATAAGCGGCAAGGCGACTACCGCTCCGCCCTCTCCTACCACGAGATGGCCTCGGCAATGGAAGACAGCCTCGTCGACGTGGACAAGATGAACCGCATGCAGAACACGAGCCTCGACATGGAGCGCGGCAGGCAGGACCGGCTGATGGCCGAGGCCAACGACCGGCTGAGCCAGGAGCAGACGGTGCGCCACGTGGGCTACATCGTGTTCGTCATCGTCGTAGTGCTCATGGGCGCGTTCATCGCAACGCTGATCCACGCCCGACGGGTGAGGGCCAAGAGCCACAGGGCGCTGAGGAAGCTGAACGACATGCGCGAGACTTTCTTCCGAAACATCACCCACGAGTTCCGCACGCCGCTCACGGTGATACTCGGCCTTAGCCACGACTTGCAGCAGCCCGGTGTGGATGCCGACGAGGCGCAGGACATGGGCAAGACAATAGAGCGGCAGGGCCAGCGAATGCTCAGACTAATCAACCAGCTGCTCGACATATCGAAGATACGTTCGGAAATAGGCACGCCCGACTGGCGCAACGGCAACATCGTGGCCTACATCACGATGATTGTGGAGGCCTACACAAGCTATGCCAACAGGCTCGGCATAAAGCTGGAGATAGTGGCCAAGGAGAAAGAAATCGACACCGACTTCGTGCCCGACTACGTGAGCAAGGTGGTGGGCAACCTGCTCTCCAATGCGCTGAAGTTCACCGAGACGGGCGGCACGGTCAGCGTGAGGCTGTGGCAAGCCGACTGGCAGCTGCACATCGACGTGGCCGACACTGGGCGGGGCATACCAAAGAAAAGCCTACCCCACATATTCGAAGAGTTCTACCAGTCGGACAACGTTGAGGACGGCGTTGGCACTGGCGTTGGCCTCGCGCTGGTCCACCAAATCGTGCTGACACTAAGCGGCACCATAACCGTCGACAGCGCCGAGGGTCGAGGCACCACCTTCCACATCGCATTGCCCATCAGGAGGAGCAGCGCCACGCCAGCAATAGGCAAAGAGATGGAGAGCCAAAAGCCGACAATGGCCGACGAGAGCTCACCGACTGGCGACAAGCCAGAAGCCAAGACAGCGGCAGGCGAGGCTCCACGAGTGCTCGTGGTGGAGGACAATGCCGACATAGCAGCGTTTATAGGCAAGAGGCTCGACGACAAATATCAAGTGGAGTATGCGCAAGACGGCAAGCAAGGACTGGAAAAAGCCCACGAGTGGATGCCCGACGTGATCGTTACCGACCTGATGATGCCACAGATGGACGGATTGGAGCTGTGCCGGCGCATACGAGCTGACGAGCTGACAAGCCACATACCCATCATCGTGGTTACGGCGAGGGTGTCGGACGCAGAGCGGGTGGAGGGGCTGAAGGCTGGCGCCGACGCCTATCTGACAAAGCCATTCAACAGCGAAGAGCTGCAGACGAGGGTGGAAATGCTGCTCGAACAGCGACGGCAACTCAGGGAAAAGTTTGCCAAGGCTCTCGAAAACGAAATGAAGCAACCAAATCTCAACTCTCAATCCTCAATTCTCAACCCTCAATCCTCAACCCTCAATCCTCAAATCACCGAGGCCGACCGCCGCTTCCTCAACAAGGTGACCGACAGCATCTATCTGATGCTCAACAGCCGCAAGAGCGTCGACGTGGGGGCGGTAGCGTCGCAACTCTGCATGAGCTACGGCCAGTTCAACCGCAAACTCTCGGCACTGACTGGCTACACGCCGGCGCAATACATACAGCGGATGAAGATAAAGAGGGCGCAGCGGATGCTGGTTGCCCACCCCGAGCTCGGCTTCAACGACGTGGCCGAGCGGTGCGGCTTCTCCGACTACAGCAACTTCGTAAGGGCTTTCAAGAACGTGTGCGGCATGACACCCACACAGTATGTGCGGCAGGAATGAAACAACCCAAGTTTCGGAAATTATGCAATGTCCTGTGATTAAAAACACCCCAACGTGTAGTGGCATGATTCATCATGCCCGCCATTGGCAATAATCCGGTGTTTCGGGCAT